>LGFT01000042.1 GCA_001509375.1 Methanothrix harundinacea
AGATACGCCCCCGAGAGATCCACGCCTCGAAGGTCGAGGCCTTGGAGATAGACTCGGCCAAGCCTCGCGCCGGTAAGGTTTGATTCGACGAGGCGAACGGCGGTGAGATCGGCGTCGGTCAGGTCAGCTCCTGAGAGGTCTGCGCCGGAGAGGTCGGCGTAGGGAAGTTTAGTCCCACGAAGGTTGGCGCCGATCAGCTTCGCCTCGGTCAGGTCGGCGTAAGCCAGGAGGGCCCAGTTTAGGTTCGCCCCTGAGAGGTCGGACCTCATCAGATGAGCCCGCGAAAAGTCGGCGTCGGTCAGGTCGGCTCCCGTGAGGTCCGTCCCGTAAAACTCGGCCCTCGAGAACTGGCCCCGATTCAGATAGCTGTTGCTCATATCGGCCCAGCTCATGTGGGCCCCGGCGAAGTTTCCGCCGATGAGGTAGACGTCTTCCATCCTCGCCCCGGTGAGATCTGTCCGAAAGAGCCTGGCGTTCGTCATCTCGGCTCCCGTCAGGTCGGCGTCAGAGAGGTCCGCCCGGGTGAGGTCGGCCTTCGTCAGATCCGCCTCTATCAATACGGTCTCCGACATCCTCGCCCCCCATAGGCTCGCTTCAGTGAGGTCGGCCCCCGTCAGTAATCCTCTATCCTCTCGGGGTCGGCGCCGCACCCGCCAAGGCAAACAAGGAGCGATAAGACCGCTATGGTGCTGAGCAACCTAAAACAGTTAAGACCAATTTCCGTCATTTTGAACCTCTCGATGATTTCGGTTAGGATCCGATGGGGCCGGTCATGCCAATCTCCATCTCGGGTTTATGGAGTCCAGGTATTCGAATTCAGCAAAGCTGTAAGGTGCTGAATAATACTGATCGTCGTCTATTATGACCCCATAATAGCTATCAACCGCTAACCAGAGATCTAGTCGCTTCGAATCTTCGACCAGAATCCATAGATGTCCTTGCCAGTCCCATTCGCTCGGATCATACATATATCTTACTCCATACCCAAAACTTCCGTAGGTATCAGCCAATTTCTTTGATCCATCGTAACACATTCCAAGGGGCGTCACCGGGAATACGACTTGTCGGGTCACATCTCTGATGAAATGGATGTTATCTGTCCTATTATAAGTGACATTCTTCTGGATGACGTCGGGGAGGATGACCCTCACAGGCCCCGTCGGGGTCGGTGGCTCCGACCAGAGGTCGGCGAGCCTCGGTTCACCCCCGTTGGGGGTCAGATAAGCCTCTGATCCGTCGGAGAGCCTGACGGTGACGTAGGATCTCTCTGGAGTGGCGTCAAAGCCATGGGTCGCCAGAAAAAAGGCCAGATCTTGAACGGTTATGCCTATGTCCTCGTAGCTGGAGATGAGGAGCCATAGGTCGTTCTCCTCGGCACAGACTGCAGTGGCTGGGAGGATGATAGACACGACTAAGAGCGCCAATAGAAGTCTCTTCCCCCTAGAAGTTGGTCTATCTCCGCGTTTGATATTCAACTGGAGAGGGTTAGATATTCTATGTATAAAATAGGTGGCAAAAGTCTTCAGTCCATCTTCAGAAGCTTCGCGTTCACGGCGACGATGATGGTGCTCATGCTCATCAAAACCGCCCCCACAGCAGGGCTTAAGAGGATCCCGTGCCCGTAGAGGATGCCAGCCGCAAGGGGTATGGCGAAGGCGTTGTACCCCGTAGCCCAGAGGAGGTTTTGGAGCATCTTCGAGTAGGTCTTCTTTGATAGCCTAATTATCGAGGCGACGTCCCGAGGATCGTTTCGGACCAGGACGATGTCCGCCGTCTCGACGGCGACGTCAGTTCCCGCGCCGATAGCGACGCCGACATCGGCCTGGGCGAGGGCCGGGGCGTCGTTGACGCCATCGCCCACCATGGCGACGATGTACCTCTCCTGCACCTCTCTGATCTTCTCGGCCTTCTGGTCAGGAAGAACCTCCGCGAAGAATTCGTCGAGGCCCAGCTCTCTAGTCACCTCCTCGGCGACGTACCTGTTGTCCCCGGTGAGCATCATGCACTTCAGTCCCATCGACTTCAGCCTGCTGACCGCCTCCTTCGATTCGGCCCTCACGGAGTCGCCGAGGGCGAGGGCCCCTATTGGTTGCTCATCCTCCAGGAGGAAGACGACGGTCTTACCATCCTCTTCTGCCTCCTGGATCCGTCGATCTTCGATCTCTATCCCCAACCTTTCGAGGTAGCCGGGGCTTGTGACCTTCAGACTCCTGCCACCTACCTCTCCCTGGACGCCCGTTCCTGGTATCGAATCGAAGGACTCCACCTCCAGAAGGTCGATGCTGCGGTCTTTCGCCCCATTAACAACGCCCCTAGCTAACGAGTGCTCCGACCGAGACTCCAGAGAAGCTGCTAGCCTCAGAACGTCCTCCTCGCTCACCTCTGAGAGCGGGATCACGTCGGTGACCCCAAACTCGCCCCGGGTGAGGGTTCCCGTCTTGTCGAAGACGACGGCCTCGATCTCTCTCGCCCTCTCGAAGGACTGCCTCTCCCTTACGAGAAGGCCCGAGTTGGCGGCGAGGGATGTCGAGACCGCCACCACTAGAGGAATCGCAAGGCCGAGGGCGTGGGGGCAGGTTATCACCATCACGGTGACCGCCCTCTCTATGGCGAAGACGAGATCTCGACTATAATGGAGCCAGGCGGCGAGGGTGATCGCTCCCACCGACAGGGCGGTCAGTGTCAGGAAGAAAGCGGCCCTGTCGGCCAGGTCCTGAGTTCTGGACCTGCTCTCTTGAGCCGTGTTCACAAGATCGATCACCTGGCTTATGTAGGTCTCCTTCCCGGTCTTGACGACTTCGACGACGAGAGACCCCTCTCCGTTCATCGATCCGCCGATCACCTCGGAGCCCTCTTCCTTGGATACGGGCTTCGACTCTCCCGTGAGGAGGGACTCGTTGACGCTGCTTTTGCCCTCCAGAACCGTCCCGTCCACGGGAACCTTCTCTCCGGGCCTGACCATCACCACGTCCCCCTTCGTCAGGACCTCGATCTCGACGTCCTCGACCTCGCCGTCCTTGATAAGGTGGGCCTCCGAGGGCATTATCTTCGCCAGCTCCTCCAGGGCCTTGGAGGCGCCCATAACAGAGCGCATCTCCACCCAGTGGCCCAGGAGCATGATGTCGATCAGGGTCACGAGCTCCCAGAAGAAGAACTTGCCAGGAAGGCCGAAGACGACCGCAGAGCTGTAGAAGTAGGCAACGGATATGGCGACGGCGATGAGGGTCATCATCCCCGGCACCCTCTCTGCAAGCTCTTTTTTGAGCCCCTTCAGGAAGGGCCAACCTCCGTAGAAGTAGACGAAGGAGGAGAGGGCGAAGAGAAGGAGAAAGGAGCCCGGAAAGGTGAGGTCGAAGCCGAAGAAGGTCTGGATCATGGGGGATAGAATCAGAACCGGAACTGTGATGGCGAGAGATATGAAGAACCTCTTCTTGAAGTCCTGGAGCATATGAGCGTGGTGGTCACCCTCTCCGTGGTCAACCCCGCCTTTCCCGGGACTGTGACCCCCCACTTTATGACGGGCTTCTCCGTGACCGCCGACACCACCCCTTTCATGCATTTTATGAACCCCATCACTGGGAGATTTCCCACCTGACCCTTTAAGGCTCGACGCCATCTTCTCCTCGGTCGAGTCGCCCTTCTTTTGAGAATTATTTTCACTCATCATGATCGACCCTCGAATCTAATTGATGATTAATGGATAATATACTGATCGGGCATACGATCCGCCTTCGGAGGATGACGGATTTCGGATCCTCGTCGACAGGATCTGGCCGAGGGGGATGACGAGAGAGCGGATCCGGATAGACCTCTGGCTCAAAGAGGTGGCACCGAGCAATGAGCTTAGAAAGTGGTTCGGTCACGATCCTGGAAGATGGGATGAGTTCAAAGAGAGGTATTATCAGGAGCTGGCCGAAAAGGAGGATATCGTTGGCCTGATCTCGGAGAAGATCTCATCGGGAGATGTAACCCTGGTCTTTGGTGCGAAGGACGAGAAGGTCAATAACGCCGTGGCGCTGAAAGAGTATCTTCTCCGAGAACCCTGACCGGTTTTGATCAGTCTATCCTCTTAAACCTCTCCCCCTTGACGCCACAGACGGGACACCTCTCCGGAGGCTCCCTCTCCGCGGTCATGCCGCACACTGGGCAGACGTAGTAAGGGTAGCTCTCCTTCTTTGAATCCTCCAGGTTCTCCATCATCTGGTGGTAGAGCCTCGCGTGGATCTCCTCCACCTCGTTGGCGTAGCTGAAGGACCTCTCGGCAGCCTTATCTCCCTCAGCCTTGGCGGTCTCGATCATGCCTGGGTACATCTCTTTGAACTCCTGAGTCTCTCCGGCGAGCGCTTCTCTCAGGTTCTCCTTGGTGTCCTTTACGGCCTTCATCGCTTTGAGGTGGTTTGCGGCATGAATCGTCTCTGCCTCAGCGGCGGCGCGCAAGAGCCTTGCAGCCTGGAGGTAACCCTCCTGGTCGGCCTTCTCGGCAAAGGCGAGGTACTTTCGGTTCGCCATCGACTCACCGGCGAAGGCCTCTTTCAGGCAATCTTCAGACTTGGACATGCGGAGAGTTTATGGAAATGATTCGATAAAAAGGGATTGGGGATGGTGGGATCGGCCTCAGGAGTTTCGCCGGACGGTGATGGGACTTGAACGATGGGGTTTAGTATCCGGCAGGACAAATTACCATTCATGCTCAGCATCGACGAGGGAAGGCGGGCCGTCACTCTCGCAAGAGAGGCCCTGACGGCTTACGTCGGTCGGAAGGAGAGGATAAGGCCGAATGATCTGCCTCCATCCTTCGGAGAGAAGGCCGGGGTCTTTGTGACCCTCCACGAGGACGGCGAGCTCCGGGGGTGCATAGGCTACCCCGAGCCGGTGATGGAGCTTGCGCGGGCCATAGTCGACTCGGCGATCAACGCCGGGGTGAACGACCCTCGTTTTCCGAGGGTCGGGCCCGAAGAGATCCCCAGGATCGCGATCGAGGTGACGGTCCTGACCCCACCGAGGACCTACCCCGTCAGAAACCGGGACCTTCCGGATGCCGTCAAGATCGGAAGACATGGCCTCATCGTCCGGAGGGGGATGTGGTCAGGGCTCCTCTTGCCCCAGGTGGCGACGGAGTGGGAGTTCGATTCTGTGGATTTTTTATGCCAGACCTGTCTTAAGGCGGGCCTCCCTCCCGACTCCTGGATAGACGAGGAGACTGAGGTCCTCTACTTCGAGGGGCAGGTCTTCTCCGAGGTGGCGCCCGGAAGCGAGGTGGTGGAGAAGGATCTGGAGCCGTGCGCCTGAGACCCTCTCTTGAGTCTCAGTTCAGATTCTGATCCCCGCTCTCTAGCCTCTTTTCTTTACCGCCGTCCTCTTCTCCTTATCCCTCTCCCTCTCCATCGCCTCTCGCGCGAGCCTTATGGCGCAAAGCTCGTTGCACATGGTACAGGTGTCGACATCGACGCCCCGCCGGTGGCGGATCTGCCTGGCCAGGCTCGGGTTTATGGAGAGGTCAAACTGGGTGGGCCAGTCGAGATCCCTTCTTGCCACAGCCATCTTCCGATCCCAGAGGCGTGCCCGATCTTTCACCCCCGCCTTTGCGAGGTCCGCCGCGTGGGCGGCGATTCTGGTGACTATCGTCCCCTCGAAGATGTCCTCTTTCGTCGGAAGGTCCAGGTGCTCGCTGGGGGTGGTGGCGCAGAGGAAATCGGCCCCGTTCATCCCGGCGATTGTCCCTCCGATGGCGGCGGTGATGTGGTCGTATCCGGGGGCGACGTCGGTGACGATGGGCCCCAGAAGGTATAAGGGCGCGCCGTCGGTTACGTACTTCATCGCTCTTACACTCGTCTCGATCTCGTCGGCGGGGACGTGGCCCGGCCCCTCCACCATCGCCTGGACCCCAGCCTTTCTCGCCCGGTCGACGAGCTCGCCGAGCATTATGAACTCCATGTACTTGGCCCGGTCGCTGGCGTCGTCGATGCATCCGGGGCGGAGGCCGTCGCCCAAGCTCAAGGTCAGATCGTGCTCTCTTGCGATGTCCAGGAGGTGGTCGTACTCGGCGTAGTAGGGGTTCTCCTCCCCAGTCTCGCTCATGTACTTGAGGGTGAGAGAGCCTCCTCTGCTTACGACGCCCATGATCCGATGGCTCCTTTTCAGCCGCTCGAAAGAATTGAGGTTGACTCCGACGTGGACGGTGACAAAGTCGACGCCGTCCTTCGCCTGCCGCTCCAGGGCGTCGAAGAGCCCCTGGCTGGTGAGCTCTCCTGCCACCTCTGCCTGATAGATGGGGACGGTCCCTACTGGGATTTTAACGGCCGCAAGGACCCTTCGCCTGATCAGGTCCAGGTCACCGCCGGTGGAAAGGTCCATCACGGTGTCGGCTCCGGCCTCCATGGCCACCACGGCCTTCTCCACCTCCGCCTCGGGGTCGGCGACGCCGCGAGACGAACCCAGGTTGAGGTTCACCTTGGTGGTGAGGGATTCGCCGACGCCGATGGGGTCGATCTTCCGGCGGACGTTTCTCGGAATCACCACCCTTCCCAAGGCCAGGAGGCGCACAAGCTTCTCGGGGTCGACCCCCTCTTTTCGGGCGACGATCTCCACCTCGGGGGGTGTTATTCCCTTTTTAGCGTCTTCGATCAAGGTCATGATACCAACTAACTAATATATTGAAGGAATTGCACATATCTTATGAGGTGATTTGTTTGGTGGAAGTGCATAAGGTTAACGGCGGCGGCCCCACTCATGAGGGGAACGTCTATCTGATCCTCGATGAAGTGCCAGCTCTTATCGATGCGGGGATGGACGCCAAGGCAACGATCAAGAACATCGAGAAGCTGATCGATCCCAGAAGGATCGAGTTCATTATCCTTACCCACTGTCACCACGACCACACCGCAGGGATCCCGGCCCTGAAGGAGGCGACGGGGGCGAAGGTTCTGATCGGCGAGGGGGAGGTCTGCGACCTCGGCGACGACGTCGCCACCGGCTCTTACCTCTACCAGGAGGAGCCGGCAGAGTTCGGGGTCGATGGGACCCTGGAGGAGGGGGACGTCATAAACCTTGGCGAATGGAGCCTCCAGGTCATTCAGACGCCGGGCCACTCGCCGGGATCAATCTCCCTCTACGAGCCGAGGGCGAAGGTCCTCTTCTCCGGGGACACCCTCCTCCCCCATGGGAACATCGGGAGAACCCGCCGATCGGGGGAGGCGGTGAAGGACCTGGTCAGGTCTGTCGAGCGGCTCGCAGGCCTCGACGTTCTGGTCCTCTACGCCGGCCACATGGAGCCGACGGACGAGAACGTCGTCGAGCAGATGAGGACGAGCCTCGAGTTTGCGAGGACGATCCACTGATCCGCCGGAGCAGGAGCAGGAACGTCGCCTATTTTTCCCTGACGAAGGAGGAAGTCCATCATGCTCGACGACGTCTTCGATCTCACCTACCTGATCGGATTTATCGCGGCTTCCCTGATCCGGGCATATTGGCTCAAAAGGACGCCCTCCTGGTGGCGGGACCGATCAAAGGTCGCCGACAGCCGCGAGAGGGGTCAGGACAGGCCGCTGATGCTCCTCGTCACTGCGGGGATGATCATCATACCTTTCTTCTACCTCTTCACCACCAAGCTCGACTTTGCGGATTACAGCCTTCCTGAGACGGCGAGCCTCATAGCAGGCTCCCTCGGAGCCGCCCTCTTCCTCCAGGCCCTCATCCTCCTCTGGCGGTCCCACGCAGACCTCGCCGGTAGCTTCTCGCCGGGGCTCCAGATCAGAGAGGCCCACAGCCTCGTGACCACCGGCGTCTACGAGCGGGTCCGCCACCCGATGTACGCAGCCCACCTGCTGTGGGCCGTCGCCCAGCTTCTCCTTCTCGAAAACTGGATCGCAGGCCCCGCCTTCCTGGCAGCCTCCATCCCCCTTTATGTCGTTCGGATCCCTCGGGAGGAGGAGATGATGCTCGACAAATTCGGCGAGGAGTATCGCAGGTACGTGGAGAGGACAGGACGGGTGGTGCCACGAATCGGGAGATAGAGATATACCCCTATCTTGCTAGCCGTTGCCTCCACTCTTTTGTGCTTCCCCAGCAGGGAATAGAATCCTATTTGCCGTCTGGTGGCAACCCTGGTGATCCCATAAAGAATTCCCGCATGTGAATTTTCTTGAGATATACAAGTAATAATTGGGACATCAGCTCTGCCACACTAGAAATAATCTGCGAACATTTTTAAAAAATTTTCTAAAATGATATATTTGATCTTATGGTGTGGGATTCCGTCTGGGATGAGAACCCCGGTTGAGTTTTTTTTGACGGAACTGAAGGGGAGCAGAGCGAAGATCTCCCCCAACCCCCTTCAGAGCTCCTACACTTAAGCCCCGCAATCTCCGACTATCCCATGTTCGTTGACTCGTGTATCACTACATCTCCGCTTCCCTCGAATCTGATATCGCCACCGGTGCCGCTGATAACTATGCCGTCACCACCGAGCCAGTCTGGATGAGACCGGTCGCCCACGAAGTAGGGAGAGTGGGGTATGACGTCAATCCAGATCGGGTTGCTCCAGCCGGAGACATCGCCGTAGATGGCGATCAGGTGCCAGCCGTTGGCATCGCCGGAGAACCAGGTGTTGTAGTTGCCGGGACGCCAGCGACCCCAATACTTCCAGACCTCGTAACCGCCGGGGTACTTCTCGTAGGACCAGATGTTCTGGTTCTGGCCATTTGAAACGACGCAGTTTGTGCTCTGGCCGTAGAAAATCGCGGCAGGTCCATAAGACCAGGCGCCGTTGTAGAGGACCCAGTAGTTTATGCCGCCAAATCCGGTCGCGCCAACGACACCCGTGCCCGTGGCCCCGACGAGGCCGCTCGTCTCACCTTTGATGGACCCGACGCTCATCATTTGGCTTTCTGTGATCGGCTCGCCCTGTCCGAGGTTTGAGGCAGTGGTGCCTGTAGAAGCAGCGAGCTCTGTCGTCGGCGCAGCTCCGGCCTTAGGTCGCGTGGTGGTGGGGGCGGCATCAGTCCCGGCCTCGGGCCCGCCTGGGGAGATCGGGCCCGAGGGCATCTCGAGGGGCATTCCGGCGTCCGGGCCGAATTCCGCGGGCCCACCGCCTGGGAGCATCTCGTCCGGCTGGGCCGCAGCGATGAACGCTGCCAGGATCAGGGCCGAGATGGCAAAAATGGATCTCTTCGTCGATCGGTTCATTTCAAGTCTCCTTATTTCCGAGTTTTTGGGCCTTCAGGCCCTTTAAAGTATTTTGTACGAAGGCTTGAGAGATATAACTTTTGATATACTGAAGAAGAGTTCATATAATCCTTTGTTGGCGAGCGGATCGCCCTTTGATGAGGCAAGCTTTTGACCCGGATCGGGCCTTTCGCCATATCGATGGCCAGTTCACCAAAAAGCGTATATCCGAGCGCCACAATAATAATGAGATCGACCGATAAAAAAGAGGTGATAATCATGAGAAAGAGAAGATACCCATCCATATTCGACGCCTTCGAGAGCATCTTCCGGGGTTTCCCCTTCGAGGAAGAGCGCGAGGAGGGAATTTATAGAGACCCCTTCGAGGACCTGATCAGGAGGTTCCAGGAGGGGATCCCCGAGGACCTGAAGGAGCTGGTCCGGGAGGAGGAGACCCCCGCAGGGACGGCCCGTCGTTACGGCCCCTTCGTCTACGGCTTCAGCTACACCGCCGAGCCGGGAAAGGAGCCGACCTTCCAGGAGTTCGGAAACATCCGCCCCAGCCGCGGCGGGATCGAGCCGAGCGCCGGAAGGGAGCCCCTGGTCGACTTGATGGAGGACGGCGACCTCTACAAGATCTTCGCCGAGCTTCCGGGGGTCGAGAAGGAGGCGATCAAGCTCGACGCCACCGAGCGGTCCATCCGGATCGAGACGACCGGTGATAAGAAGTTCGCCAAGACCATCGCCCTCGACTCCGAGGTCGACCCCGACAGCGCCCGGGCGAGCTACAAGAACGGCGTCCTCTCCATAGAGCTGGAGAAGAAGGTGAAGGCCGAGAAGGGAAAGGAGATCAAGATCGAGTAGATCCGCCTCGGATAGGTTTATACTCTCGCAAAATCTATTTTTAAATGCGGGCACGCCGGCGGTTGCCTGCAATGCCACAGGCCAGTTGACCCAGAAACGTTCTCCTCCCCGCAAGTCTGCAAGCGACAGTTATCCGCGGTAGGTCTGCTCCCTTCCGGGCCTGAACCGGTCCCCGCAGTTAAGATGGCCAGACCTGCCCTCCGGCAGGCCCGGACACCAATGCTGTCCCCACAGGGCGGAGAATCACAGTCGGCAACTGGACTGAACCTGCAGCACCCGCAGTCGTCCACCAGCTTCGTCCCCCGCATATCGGCGATCTCGGGTTACAGGTGACGCCGAGCCACCCGGACTAGCCCGCGAATATCAGAGTCATCTGGTGGAACATAAACCTAACGCAAAGATTGAACCGAGATCTTAACCGATCTGAACTGAACTAAGATCTGAACAGAAATTGAATCAATATTTGGACCGAGGAGGTGCCGGATTATGGAAGAGATGATAGGGTTTGTGATGGGAAACAAGCAGAGGATAAGGGTGATGGAGGTCATCGAGTCGAAGGGGCCCCAGCCCGCAGCCAAGATCGCCAAGTTCAGCCACCTGACGGCCCCGATCACGGGAAGGGTGCTGGAAGAGGTGGCCGGAAAGGGGCTAATAAAGGAGAACGATGGGGTCTGGAACTTCACCGACCTGGGGATCGAGGTTCAGAAAGAGCTGAAGAAGAGGGCGTGATGGGATGGACGTCTCCGAGGCGATACGAAAGAGGAGGAGCATAAGAAAGTACCAGGCCCGGAAGGTCGAGAACGACAAGATCGAACGGGTCCTGGAGGCGGGAAGGCTCGCCCCCTCGGCGAAGAACCTCCAGGAGTGGAGGTTCATCGTCGTTCGGGATGATGGCAGGAGGAGACGGCTCGCTGAGGCGGCGAAGGGCCAGACCTTCGTCGGAGAGGCCCCAGTGGTGATCGCGGCCTGCGCCACGATGACCGATTACGTCATGACCTGCGGCCAGCTCACCTACCCCATCAACCTGGCCATAGCCGTAGAGCACATGGTCCTCCAGGCTGTGGCCGAGGGGCTGGGGACCTGCTGGATCGGGGCTTTCTACGAGGAGGAGGTGAAGAAGGTCCTGAACATACCCCCCGAGGTGAGGGCGGTGGCGCTCCTTCCTCTGGGCTATCCCGACGAATCTCCCGTCTCAAGTCCGAGGAAGAAGATGGAGGAGATCATAGCCTTCGAGACCTGGAAATGAAGGTCTCGGGATCGGAGTTTCGAGGTCGGTAAAGGTCGATAGAGTTCGGAGGAGGCCGAGGCGAGGTGGTGGAAAGGATGTCTGAAATGGTCGCCAAGACCGACGAGGAGTGGAAGAAGCTACTGTCCCGGGAGGAGTACATAGTCACCAGGAAGCGAGGTACCGAGCCCCCCTTCTCCGGCAAGTACTACCGCTTCGAGGAGAAGGGGATCTACCGGTGTGTGGCCTGCGGAAACCGCCTCTTCTCCTCGGAGACTAAGTTCGACTCGGGCTCGGGGTGGCCGAGCTTCTGGGCACCCATATCCGAGGAGAGCGTCGGCGAGAGGGGGGATCGGAGCTATGGGATGAACAGAACTGAGGTGGTCTGTGCGAGATGCGGCTCCCACCTCGGCCACGTCTTCGAGGACGGGCCTCCCCCCACGGGGCTGCGATACTGCATCAACTCGGTGTCCCTGAAGTTCGTCCCCGAGGACGAGCTGGAATCTGAGGTAGCGATCGATGATCGATTTTAGGACGAACGCAGGGCTAATCCCCGCCTTTAGGTCAAGATGACTAAACAAGAGCATTGGATAAGCGCAAGAGGATGCGTCTATAACGTGTCAACAAAGTATCGAAGGAAGGTTCTTATTGGTTCAATCGCCGAAGACCTTCATTGGTTGCACGAATTGATAGCAAAGCAGAAGGGTATTACATTGATCAATCAGGATATCATGCCTGATCATGTTCACCTCTTCGTGACGGCTCACCCCATATTTGCTCCTGCCAATATTGTTGAGATCTTCAAGGGTATTACCGCGAAGAAGCTCTTTGAAAAGCACCCAGAATTGAGAAATCAGCTTTGGAATGGACATCTCTGGAATCCGTCTTATTATGTTGGCACCTGTGGAGATGCTACCAAAGATGAAATAGAAAGCTATGTTGAAATGCAAAAGGTGAAGTGATTTGCTGAAAGTGCTTCGCTATAGGATTTATCCTACAAAAAGATCTATCCGAGTGGGTCCACAGATGTCCTTTCTGTGGTCTGACTCTGGATAGAGATCTTAATGCAGCCATAAACATTCTCAGACTGGGGCTAGAGTCTGTGGCGAAACCCTAGATGACCGCCAATTTATTGGCGGGAGTGGTCACCTAAAAAGCTCTCTAATCTCGTTTCCGATGATGTTGGGAAGGAGCCTCACGTATCCGACGATCGGCACCCTGAAGCGGGCGACGCCGATCACCCAGTCTTCGCGGACTGGCATCAGGTAGTTTATGCCGAAGATGACGTAGTTCTCGTCGCCCCTTCTTATGAAGACGTACCCGAACTCGTGGTCGAGGTAGGTTCCGTTACCCACCTCTTCGATCATCCCGTCTGCCATCTGTTCGCGGAAGTAGCTCTCCTTGACGACTCCGAGGAGCTGGCCTGCGTTCTGGTCTATCTCGGAGTTGTTGTCCCCCTTGGTGATGTAGCCGGCGAAGGGGGCAGGGGGTCCTCCCTCCCACATCGGCTCGCCCTCATCGACCCACCTCATCGCCCGGTGAATTACAGGGGTGGCCTTATCGGGAGGGTAGGGCCTCCGGAGGAATATGTGGGCGGCCTGGTCGGTGAGGGTCAGCTTATCCTTGCCGTAGGGCCTGTAGAGGATGACGTTTCCCGGGTTGTTGAAGGTGCCGTAACCCTCGGCCTCCCCCTCCTCCCAGGTGACGACGTCGGTTCTGGAGGCGCCCTGGATCACGATTATATCCCCCACCTTCATGTTGGGGTACATGCTCCCCGACTCCACAGCCACCATGGGGGTCCAGACCCCCAACGTGACCTGAGATAATATCGAGATCGCGCCCACCACCACGGCGACGAATATCAGGTCCCGGAGAAAGCCCTGGATCTGCCCCTCTCCTTTGAGCCACTCTAAGAGTTTCATCGGGCTGCTCTATCTGCACACTCCCGATATAACCGTTTTCGGTGCATTCACTCCAATCCGCCTCCTTTATCTAATGCGCTGGAGATAAGGGCATATTGATGCAGGAGATCGTTCAGCGGTTCGCCGAGGAGGGGTACATGATCGATCCCAAGGCCCTTGAGCTGATCGGCTCCTATCCAGGGCCCCTAGGTGAGCTGGTGGAGGGAGTGATCCGGGAGCTTGAGAGCTCGACGTTGGTGGTGGGGGTGTCGGAGATCGAGCGGTGCCCCTGCTGGTCTGGGCGGGTTCAGGGCGACGACGGATCTTCTCATCAGAGATCGTCGGCGCTGGACCCCACACCTTCTGATCGACGGTCTTCATCAAAATTCGCGAAAGCTCAACTGCCCTCCTCTCCGTCAAAGCCATCGCACCATCTTGATCCCTTCGTCTCATCGAAGCTTATAAAGTCCACCGAGCCTGTGATATCGCCCTCGGCCTCAGACCCCCTCTCCCATCCTTGGATTCGCGAATCCCCGGTTCCGGTGCATCTGTCCGGTCCGGAGCTCGAAGGGCGACCCCTTCCGCCCTGGTTGGAGGAGGTCAGAATCCAGGCTCCTGAGCTTTCAGCTGTCGTTCGTCCTGAGGCCGTCTACCCGCCCTCTCCTCCGTCGGATCACGCTTCCGCCACCCTGGCGGTTCCCGCATGTCTTGAGGGATTGAGCGACATCACCGGCAGGTCCACCTGCGTCGGTGACTACCAGGACTTCGTGCGGTGCTTCCGGGATCGGTACTCCCGGATCCGTGAGATGCTCTCGGGGAGGCTGAACGCAAGGCCCATCGAGAGCCTGAAAAGAGACATCGCCGGCAGGGAGATTTCCATCATCGGAATGGTGATGGACGTGAGGACCAGCGCCAGGGGGAACAAGGTGGTGGAACTGGAGGATCCCACAGGGATGGTGACGGTGATCTTCACGAAGGGAGCCCTCGGCACCGAGGAGGTCACAGGTCTCGTCCTGGACGAGGTAATCGGCGTCACTGGGACCACCGACGGGAAGGGGAGGTTCTTCGGCAAGACGATCCTGCGACCCGACCTTCAGGCCCGCTCTTCCATCGCCGCCGGAGAGGGGGGGGCCCTCCTCCTCTCGGACGTTCACGTCGGGAGCACCTACTTCATGGAGGACGCCTGGGAGAGGTTCATCGAGTGGATCTGTGGGGAGGTGGAAGACCCTCTGGGGATCGCCTCGAAGGTCAGATACGCCGTCATCGCGGGCGATCTCGTCGATGGGATCGGGATCTACCCCGGCCAGGAGGCGGACCTCTCCATAAAGGACGTCTGGGAGCAGTACGAGAGGGCGGCGGAGCTCGTAGCCGAGATCCCCGATCGGATCCAGATCGTCCTATCTCCTGGGAATCACGACGTCGTCAGGCAGGCGGAGCCGCAGCCCGCCCTGCCCGAGTCTCTTCGGGGCCTTTTCAAGAGGAACGTCGCCTTCGTCGGAAACCCGGCGGCTTTCAGGCTCGGCGGTGTCGACTGGCTCGTTTACCATGGACGGTCTATAGACGACTTGGTCCTGAAGATCCCGGGCCTCTCTTACGCCGAGCCGGAGAAGTCGATGGTTGAGATGCTGAAGAGAAGGCACCTCTCTCCCATCTATGGCAACCGGGTCTCGATAGCCCCGGAGGTGGAGGACCTCCTGGTCATAAGACGGCCGCCGGCGGTCCTCCACTGCGGCCACGTCCACACGATCGGGATGACCCGCTATAAGGGGGTGACGGCGATAAACAGCGGCACCTGGCAGGGTCAGACCGACTTCCAGAAGAAGATGAACATCCAGCCCACCCCGGCGATCGTCCCCTACCTCGACCTCTCCACCATGCGGGCGAGGAGGCTGATATTCGCATCTTCGCGGGATGAATTTTGAGTTCGATGCTCTCGATTCGAACAAATCGGGAATGGAATACAGATATTTATATGTCAGGGCGGTCCATTGATATCATGATCGGTCACCCCAGGGGGATTTCGGCATGAGGGAGATATTTAAGGACGCTCTGAAGGAGGTGGTCCAGTCGGTCCTTCCCATCAGCCTTGTCGTCCTCTTGATCCAGCTCTTCCTCATCGGGTCACCGGCTGATAAGATCGCCACGTTCCTTTTGAGCGTCGTCATGGTGGCGCTCGGTTTCTCCTTCTTCTTGATGGGGGTGAAGGTGGGGATGCTTCCGATGGGGGAGGCGATAGGCGGGGAGCTCGCAAAGCGCGGATCGATCATCTTTCTCGTCGTGGTGACGTTCATGATAACCTTCCTGGCGACGGTGGCAGAGCCGGACGTCAGGGTCCTCACCGGCACCATAACCTCCGTATCCGGAGATCTCATCTCCAGGTCTGCCCTCATAATCTCCATCGCCTTCGGCGTGGGGATCTTCGTCGTTTTATCGATGCTCAGGATCGTCTACAACGTCCCCATCCAGTACCTCTACGCCGCCAGCTACTTTCTGGTCATAGTCCTATCCTTCTTCACCCCTTCCGATTATCTCGCCATATCCTTCGATGCGGGGGGGGTGACCACTGGCCCCATGACCGTCCCCATTATCCTTGCCCTCGGGACGGGGGTGGCTTCAGTGATGGCGGGGAGGTCCACCTTATCTGACGGCTTCGGGCTGATCGGGTTCGCCTCCATCGGTCCCATCCTGGGCGTTATGCTCCTGGGGGTGTTTTTGAGTTGATCGGCGCGATGCTGGATTCCCTAAGACACGCCTCCATCGACGTCCTCCAGGCGATAGTCCCCCTGGTCCTATTCTTCCTGGTATTCCAGGTCTTCCACCTCCGTTATCCCAGGCGCCAGGTCATGAAGCTTCTTTTAGGGATGGCATTCACCGCCGTCGGGATGGTCCTCTTCTTATCGGGGGTCTTCCTGGGCTTCCTCCCCACAGGACAGGATATTGGTAGGTTCTTTGGGAGCTATGAAGAGAAATGGGTATTGGTAGCCGTCGGCGTCCTTCTCGGTTTTCTCGCCACCTTCGCAGAGCCCGCGGTGAGGGTCCTCTGCTATCAGGTGGAGAAGGCCTCCACAGGATATATAAAGTCCAGCCTCATGCTCTACACCCTATCTCTAGGGGTGGCGGTTCTGGTGGGTATCGGTATGATGAGGATCATTTATGGAGTACCGCTGTCTTATATAATACTACCAGGATACATTCTCGCAGTCCTTCTCCTCTTCGCCAGTGACAGGGACTTCATAGGGATCTCCTTCGATGCGGGGGGTGTGGCGACGGGTCCCATGGCGGTCACGTTCCTCATGGCTGTGGCCATCGGGGCGGCGTCGATGATGGAGCGGAGCGATCCTCTGGTGGACGGCTTCGGCCTAATCGCCCTCATCGCTCTCGCTCCCATAATCTTCGTATTGTCTTTGGGCGTTTTAGTTAGGTTGAGAAAGGGTGATGACGGATGAAGTGCGAGACTGATCTCTCCCTCATCATCACCATCGTGAAGAAGGGTTGGGGTGATGAGGTTCTCTGCGCCTCCATGGATGCAGGTGCAGAAGGCGGGACGATCCTCTTTGGAAGGGGAGTCGGAGTCCACGAGTATAAGAAGCTCTTCAACATAATGATCGAGCCGGAGAAAGAGGTTGTGCTGACCGTCGTATCCAACTCCGAGGCCGATCGGGTCCTCGAATCGATCGTCGAGGCCGGAAAGCTCGAGGAGTCCGGGAAAGGTATTGTGTTCCTCATATCCATCGATAAGCTCCTGGGTAGGGCGCATAGGGCGGTGGAGGCGGACCCCCCGGCGGTCGAGGAGGGCCCTGTCAAGGAGGAATCGGTTGAAGAGGAGCCGCTGGTGGGAGAAGTGCCACAGGAGGAGCCTGTCTCCGAGGCTGAAACGGAGGGGAGGACTCCGACCTGATGGGGCCAGAGCTCATTCGGATGGGCCGACGAGGGGACCGGGGCTTACCCGTCACCCCTCACCACCAAGGGGCTCTTCGCCTCCATGAACAACACCATCTTGTACAGCGTCCAGTTGACGGGCGTCGGGACTTTCGCCACCTCCCCGAGCCGGACCACCGCCCCGCTGAGGGCCTCGATTTCAGTCGGCTTTTTCGCCCGGATGTCCTGGAGGGTCGATGACTCGTGCCTCGCCGTCGAGGGGAGGAGCCTCTCGTAGAAGACGGCGATGTACTCCTCGGGGGCGGACCAGTGGGTCTTGTGCCCCGTCGCCTCCATCACCGAGAAGATCTCCCCGATCACCGCCTCCATGATCTCTCTTGAATGAGGCTTTTCGCCCAGGACGCCGTAGGGGACGCGGAAGATGGCGCCGAGGGGGTTCAACGCACAGTTGTAGAGGATCTTCGCCCAGAGGTCCTTTCCCACGTCTTCCACCACCTCGGCGGGGATGCCGCCTTTGGAGATCGCCTCCGCCAGGGGCCTCATGGGGGCTAGGTCCGATCCGAAGAGGCTTCCCAGGTGGATCGGGTCTGCGTGGACGGTCACATCGACGACATTCTTTTCGTGCCTCTGAAACCCGGTGATCACCCGGGCGCTGTAGATCGCATCTTTAGGAAAATGGGCTGCGAAGATCTCGGCGTTTCCCCAGCCGTTCTGGAATAGGACGATCTTTCCCCTCTCGCTGAGGAGTTCGGGGTGGCGGGAGAGGTCCGAGGCGGAGATCTCGGAGCCATGGGACTTGGTGCAGACGAGGATGTAGTCATAGCCGTAGCCGTAGTCGCGATCGCCATCGGTGCTGCCGTCTTGGTGGAGTCGCCTATCTTCCTGAAGAAGTTCGTCCAAAGATGCGTATGCACCGAACTTTTCGGGCCCAAAATCAAGGGTGCCGAAGATCCCGGTCCGAATCAGGCCACCCTCCCTCAGAACCGAGACGGTCCCCTCTCGTGCGATTATATCGACATCTTCGCCGGATCGGATCAGGCAGCTTGCCACCCCGAGCCCGACGGCGCCGCCTCCGTATATTAACGCCCTCATCCTTTTGTCCTCCCAGGGTAATCCGGCTTTAATCTACTTCACTTCTTCCCCCGCCTCGCTCTGATCCCCCTCCACCCCGCCCGCCAGACTGGGGGCGAGAGGATGAAGAGGGCCAGAGGCGGGACGATCTTTATCGGCACGATCCAGAGCTTCCCCTCGACAGAACCCTCCAGCCTCTCATCGGAGAAGGAGGGCACGATCCTGACCCTCACGGGAGCCAACCCCTCCAGAGGGGCGAGGGCAGCCCAGAGGAGGCCGACCGCTTCCCCCGTCTCCGCCGGGTCTGATAGGCCGATGTCCAGATCAATCCTCAAGAATTGGACCCGGATCGCCCCGAAGAGGCCCCTCAGAAGGCGCGCCAGGCTTCCGAGAATCGCCTCAGTCCTCAGGACTTCGAGGGCGACTCTGAAGGAGCCCCGAACCCCTTCCTCCCTTTCCTTTTTGTCGCCCTCTTCTCTTTTTTCTGAGGCCGGTTTTTCCCCTTTCTTTGAGGGCTCCCGCTCGTCAGATCCGCTGAATACGTCTTTGGTAAGGCGGCCGAAGAGCCAGACTATCCTCATCCTGGTCTCGGGCTCATCCCCCCCTCTCGTGATCCGCCCCTCCAGGTCGATGGGTACCAGGAGTAGAAGGGCCAAAAGAATAAAAAGGAGGAGCAGAATCAGAAGCGCCGAGCTCAGGATCGTGGGTTGGGGCATGGAGGGGCTTCACCCTACTCGACTTTTATCTCCTTTCCCCTCTCCCTCCCTCTGCCCTTTCCCTCTCCTCCTTTCTCCTCAGATTCTTTCTCCTTCCTCTCCTCTCTCTTCTCCTCCCACTCGTCGATCTCCTTTTTGATAAGGGAAGGGACCTTCTCCACCACCCGGTCGATGAGGGAACCGGTTCCCTCCCGGATCGGCTCAACCCGGACCATATCCTCCTCGATGATGATCACGGCTACGGGCTTCATCCCGAAGCCTCCCCCGGCGCCGCCGGTGGCTCCCTCGTCACCCTTCCCGGATCCCGCTCCGGCACCGAAGCCAGCCCCGACGCTCAATAGGGGCACCACGGTCTTTTTCCCGGCAGTGATCGGCTCGCCGATGACGGTCTTGCTGGTCAATATCCTCTCCATCTCAGCGATGGTGGCCTTCAGCAGAGTCTCAACTTCGGTCATAATTTATCACCGGGTGGATGTGGTCTGGACCGATTAAAAACTTTTTCTGGGAATATAGATCTGGATCAAATCTGAGCCGCCAGTAGATATTTTTAAAAATATTCTATTGTGGAGGATTTCAAGAAATCGTTGGGGCATTTCAAGCATATTATGCTGATTTAAGGACGATTCCATCACGGTGAATCCGGTGAGGGGTCATTCTCCGGCACGTAGACTACCATCCCGTTCTCGAGCCGGTAAGCCGTACCCATCTTGGTGCCCTGGCCCCCGGCGATCTTGTCGGTCATGTTCAGGATCTGGATTTGGTCCATATTCTTTATTATGATCTGCATATTGGGGTCGCCCGGATTCTTGACGATGGTGACGCTCGCCTCGGGGGTGAGGAGCTCTGGTATGTTGTAGGAGATGACCAGAGCCAGGAGGAGGGCGATGGCGAAGACCATGGCCGCGTCGAAGAGATTGGCAACGCCACTAATAGGGTCTTCTTCGGACTCTTCCAGCATCCCAATTTTTCGCCTCCCGATCCTGCTCATCCGGCCGCTCCGTTTTCCCTGCCAGTGGGCTTTCTCTCGCCCCCGCTCTGCAAAAGCACCGCCGCGTACTCGAGGTCGCTAAGATCCTGCCGGTACCACCTGTTTCTCACCACGTAGACCCCATAGCAGATCCCGCCGACGGCCAGGCCGATCACCGTCGTCGAGAAGGCGATGACGAGGCTGTCAGCCATCTGCTGGATGTCCCCCTGAGAGAGGCTGATCAGGGCGGGCCCCATAGGGATGAGGGTGCCCATCAGCCCCAGCATCGGCCCCACCCTCACCCCGATCTTGACCGGCTCTAGGGCCTTTCCCATACCCAGCTCCGCATCCTGGAGCGCCTTTTCTATTTTCGCCTCGAAGGCATCGCTGTTGAGGGACTTGACCGCCTTCATCAAGGGCCCTGAGACCCGGGAGGGGGCCCTGTATCCCTCCACCAGAGAGCATGCCTGATCCTCCCGTCCCATTCTTGCCATCACCGCGGCCTCGGAGCAGGCCCTCTCAAGCTCTGCGAGGTCGCTATTCCGGGAGGTGTACTC
>LGFT01000043.1 GCA_001509375.1 Methanothrix harundinacea
TGGATTATCCAAGCTATGGATTATCCAAGCTATGGATTATCCAAGCTATGGATTATCCAGGCTCTGGAAGTTCAAGTTACCATGAGGTCGGCATCTCACGACCTATCGCCTCCTCCAGCTCGATCTTAAGCCCTGAGAGGCCCATCAGGCTCTTTCAACCTGCGAACTTCACCAAAGACGTCCACGTCGCTTTCGTCGGTTATCTCACCCGGACGATCGACCCGAAGAAGGCGGCCTATTGACGTCATTTTCCCAAAGACGGCGAGAACTTTTCGCCCAGCTAATAAGCAACGGCTGCTATCTGATCATAAAAACTCCTTAATTTTTTCATTCTCGCGAGGGCTCGGGCTCTCCCCTCTCTCCCTCGTAGTGGGCCATGATCTTTCTCACTATCCCATCGAAGGCCTCGGCGTTCTTCGACTGGACGTTTAATATGAAGGGCATGCCGCTGTCGCCGGTCTCGCATATCGCGGGATCAATCTCTATCTTTCCGAGGAAGGGGACCTTCAGCTCCTCCGCCGCTTTCATCCCCCCGCCGACCTTGAAAAGATCGATCGTCCCTCCGCATTTGGGGCAGGTGAAGCCGCTCATATTCTCGACGATCCCCAGGACCGGTATCCCCAGGGCCCTGGACATATCTATCGCCTTCCTCGCGTCCAGGAGGGCCAGGTCCTGAGGGGTGGTGACGATGATGGTGCCATCGGGCCGGAGGAGCTGGGCGATGCTGAGGGGCTCGTCGCTCGTTCCCGGGGGAAGGTCGACGAGCATGTAGTCGAGATCGCCCCAGGTGACGGTCTCGATGAACTGCTTCAACGCCTGCATCTTGAGGGGGCCTCTCCAGACGACGGGGCTGTCCTTTCCGATCACAAAGGCCATAGATACCACTTTGATGCCGCTGTCTGACCCCACCGGAAGCTCCACGGGATGGATCGTCTGGTCCTCGTCGCCCGTCAGGGTGGCGTCTTCTATGTTCAGCATCTTTGGGACGTTCGGCCCCGTGATGTCGGCGTCCAAAATCCCCACCTCTTTACCGTATAGGGCGAGGCCGAGGCCCAGGTTTACGGCCACCGTCGTCTTTCCGACGCCGCCCTTGCCGCTCATCACCATTATGCTGTGCTTGATCCTGTTTTCTTTGGTTTCTGTCATGATCATCTGCTCCAAGCGACTCAGTTTTGAGATCTTCAGGACCTATTTATGATCTGAACTTAGATCAGGCTTTTCCCAATAGCGGCCACTTAGATGATAAAGACCATCCCAGGAGACGAAGAGTTATACTTCATAAAGACCGATCTGATTTCATGAACAACCGGATGATCTACCTCCCCTTCGGAATTTTGGCGATCCTCCTCTTGGCGGCGGTCCTCTGGGTGAGCGTCACCCTCCTCTTCTTCGGAGCCCTCAGCACCGCCTTCACCAAGATGGGGTTCTCCTGGTCCGACGCCCTCCTCCTCCTCGCTTTCTCTCTCGTGGGCGCGGGGATGAACCTTCCCCTCTTCACCATGGAGTCGAAGGTCCCGGTGGTGAGGGAGACCTTCATCAGAAGCTTCGGCATGGTTTATCGGGTGCCGGTGGTGAAGACGTTAACCAATGAGACGACAGTGGCGGTGAACGTCGGCGGCGCCCTGATTCCGGTCCTGGTCTCGACCTACCTGCTGGTCGCCTATCCCCAGGTGGCGCCCTTCGCCCTGGTGGGAACGGTCATCGTAGCCCTGGTGACCAACAGCGTCGCAAGGCCGATTAAAGGTCTGGGGATCGCGACCCCCCTCTTCATACCGCCGCTGGCGGCGGCCCTCTCCGCCCTCGTCCTGACGGCGGCCTTCTGCCCCATCCCAGAGTGCCGCTTCGTCACCGCCTACGTCGGAGGAGTCCTGGGAACCTTGATCGGGGCAGATCTCCTAAACCTGAACAGGATCTCTGACCTTGGGGCGCCGGTGGCGAGCATAGGGGGAGCGGGAACCTTCGACGGCATATTCATGACGGGAGTAATAGCTGTCCTCATCGTCTGAAAAAGCAAAGGTCTTTATCAGGAGGTGGCCTCTCCTCTCCCATGAGCTTCAGAGGTTTCCTCTCCGAGCTTCAGGAGGTGGGCCTCCTGAAGGAGGAGGACCGCCCCATCTCGCCAGTGCTGGAGGCTGCAGCCCTCTCCGTGGGGGCCGGCCCTGTCCTCTATAACAACGTCGACGGCAAGAAGTGCTGCATGAACGTCCTCGGGACCCGGGACCTGCTGGCTCGGGCCCTCTCGACCACCAGAGAAGACATGGTGAGATATCTGGCCGAAATCGACATCGATGGAGGCTGGACCCGGGAGGTGGACTCCTCTCCCTTCATGGAGGCGGTCTCCGAGCCCGATCTATCAGATCTTCCCATCCTCACCCATTTTCGGGGGGACGGCGGTCCCTACATCACCTCAGGGATTGTGGTCTCGGCCTTCGGCGAGAAGACGAACGCCTCAGTCCATAGGATGATGGTCATCGGCAAGGACAAATTGGCGGCGCGGCTCGTTCCCGGAAGACACACCCAGATGCTCCTCCAGGAGGCTTTGAGCCAAGGCGAGAAGCTTCCGGTGGCGATCGTCATCGGCGTAGATCCCGTCGTCCTGATCGCCGCAAGCACCAGGGTGCCCCTGGGAATGGAGTTTCAGTATGCCAGCGCCCTTTCGGGAAACCCTGTTGAGCTCGTGCCCCTCGACAACGGCGTCTCCGTCCCCCACGCCGAGATCGTCTTCGAGGGGTATATCGACACCGAGAGGGCCTCCGAGGGGCCGTTTGTGGACATAACCGGAACGCGAGACTTTCCGAGGATGGAGCCTGTGATCCACCTCGCGAAGATGATGACCAGGGATGTTCCGATCTACCACGGCCTCCTCCCCTCGGGGGGCGAGCACAAGATGCTGATGGGAATCCCCTACGAGCCCCTGATATTCAGGGCGGCATCCTCGGTCGCCGACGTCAGGAACGTCCTTCTGACCGAGGGCGGATGCTCCTACCTTCACGCCGTCGTCCAGATCAAAAAGAGGGACCAGTCCGATCCGAGAAAGGTGATCGATGCGGCCTTCGAGGCTCACAAAAGCCTCAAGCACGTCGTGGTGGTCGACGAGGACATCGACGTCTACAACCCCCAGGACCTGGAGTACGCCGTCGCCACCAGGGTGAGGGGCGACGAGGACATCGTCATCTACCCCAACGTCAGGGGGAGCACCCTCGACCCTCGGTCCGTCGATGGCATCACCACCAAAGTCGGTATCGACGCCACCATGACCCTAGGGGAGGAGGAGAAGTTCCTCCGGGTCAGGCCCGAGACACCACCCCGAAGCTCGTGAAGAGGGGAGATTCCGGGATTTCTGGAATTGGGCATTTGAGGGTCCGTGGCATACGTAAGCGATCCATCCACCTCAAATTTGAAGAGTTATCAGTTCGACGGGAGCCCATCAGGTATCCCCACCCCCGTCATTATCGCCAATAGGCCGATCTTTCCATCGTATCCCTCCTTAATCCTGGCCCCCCATATGACATTCGCTTCAGGATCCAGCTCCTTTGTCAAGGAGCCGGCGATCGTCGCCGCCTTCTTGAGGGTGAGGTCAGAGCCCCCCGTTATGTGAAGAAGGCATCCATTGGCCCGTTTTATATTCATATCCAGCATGGGGGACCTTAAAGCCGAGAGGACGATCTCCTCGGACCCTTCTTCTGAGCCGGCCTCGCCCACCAGGACCGCTGAAGGGCCGCCGCTGAACATGATCGTCTTTACATCGGCGTAGTCGAGGTTGATGAGAGAGGTCTGGGTTATCGTCTCCACGATCCCCTTGACGATCTCGGCCACCACCTGGTCCATCACCGAGAAGGCCTGATCTTGAGAGAGGTTCGGCGCCATCTCTCGA
The DNA here is from genome assembly GCA_001509375.1 of Methanothrix harundinacea. Lineage (GTDB taxonomy): Archaea > Halobacteriota > Methanosarcinia > Methanotrichales > Methanotrichaceae > Methanocrinis > Methanocrinis harundinacea_D. The sequence continues at coordinate 3,875 of LGFT01000043.1, forward strand.
ATTCTGTTGTTGTCCAGAAGGATGGTGGTGTTTGCGGTCTTCACCAGATCTTCGATCTCGATGGGAGTGTGGGGCTCTGCCTCTCTTCGCCGCATATCTCCCAAAGGAAGGGTGAAGATCCCAACGACGGTTGCGCCAAGATCTCTTGCCATCCGGCAAATGACGGGAGCTGCGCCCGTGCCGGTCCCCCCCCCGATCCCGGCGGCGACGAAGACGAGATCTTTTCTTCCCAGGACCTCTTCGAAGGCGTTTTTTGATCTCTCCGCGGCGATCCTTCCGATATCGGGATCTCCACCAGCACCATCACCAAGGGTGATGTCCCTTCCGATGAAGATCTTCTTGTTGGCTCTGATCTCGCCCATCCTGCGCCGGTCGGTGTTCACCGCCAGGGTCTCAGCGCCGGAGATGCCGAGGTTTGTGAGCCTTGTCACCATCTTGCAACCTGCATCACCACAACCCACCACCAGTATGTTGGGGTTGGCATACTCCTCGCCATCGTACGAGTAACTCATCTCACGAGACCGGAAACCGCTCTTCGGCTTCTGCTCCATCCCATCCCCTCCGACGGGTTTAGGGCTCAAGCTCCGCAGAGACTGCTGGCCTCAGAGCCCGTCCCCCTATGAAATTCTCCTAAAGAAAATGGGGTTAGGGATGGTAGATAAGAATTTCCAGGAAAGATATCTTTATCACCGATCGGGCCATCGCCAATTTCATGGCGCTTGATGAAGTGACGATCACAAAGGCGATAGTTGAATCCTATATGGAGTCCTTTCTGAAGTATACCGACGTGGACGTGGCTCTGGTGGGGGCGGGCCCCGCAAACCTGGTGGCGGCCAAGAAGCTCGCAGAGGCCGACGCCAAGACGGTGGTCTTCGAAAGGAACCTCTCCGTCGGCGGCGGGATCTGGGGCGGTGGGATGATGTTCCCCCGGATCGTTGTCCAGAAGGAAGGGTGCAGGATCCTGGATGAGTTTGGGGTCTGGTACCGAGAGTACGAGGAGGGATACTACATCGCCAGCTCCATCGAGACGGTGGCGAAGCTGACGGCAGGGGTTATCGACGCCGGGGCAGAGATCATCAACCTCGTCACCGTGGAGGACGTTATGATCCGCGAGGACGAGAGGATCGCGGGCCTCGTAATCAACTGGGAGGCGGTGGAGAGGACGAGGCTTCACGTCGACCCCCTATCGGTGAGGGCCAGGGTGGTCATCGACGGAACCGGCCACGACGCCAACATCTGCAAGGTCGTCCAGAGGAAGATCCCTGGAGCCAAGGTCGGATCTTTGGGCGTCGTCGGAGAGAAGCCGATGTGGGCGGACGTCGGCGAGAAGACCGTCGTCGAGGTGACCCAGGAAGTCTATCCCGGCCTCATCGCCACGGGAATGGCGGCGGCGGCCGTCGCCGGCGGTCCCCGGATGGGACCGATCTTCGGCGGGATGCTCCTCTCCGGGGAGAAGGCGGCGATGCTGGCCCTCGAGAAGCTGGGGCTATAGGGCCTATCGTCTCCGTTCTCCTTATTCGTCTTCGAATCAGATGCCAGTCCAGTCGATCTGTGGCGGGGTGGACCTCGCCCGCTTCATCCTCGCCCGTTACTTGGGTAAGGTCGTCGAGGTGGGGGTCGGAAGCGTCCCCGAGGTCGCTCTCCTCCTCGCCCCTCACCTAGAGGTCGTAGCCACCGATAAGGCGGCTAGGACCATAGGAGACCTCGTCGTCGTCGCAGACGACGTATTCTCCCCAGACCTCGGCCTTTACCGAGGCGCCTCCCTCCTATACTCCATAAGGCCGCCCCTGGAGATGCAGATCGCCATGGGGAGGCTGGCAAGCGAGGTCAGGGCCGAGGTTATCGTAAGGCCGTTAGCCGACGAGGTGGCCGCTATCCCCGGCTTTAATCGGAGTCTCTTCAACGAGGGTGAGGCACGTTTCTACCTCTTCACCCCCCCCCCATAGTCCTCTTCTCCTCCTCTATGCCACTCTCCTGACGACGTCCAGCACCACCTTCCTGGGTGGCGCCGGGCCGGGGTCCATCCCAAGAACCTCATCGGGCGGTATCCCCACTCTCAGGAAGCTCCCACCGCTTGAAGATCTCTGCCGCTGCCACCACCGCCAACGCTGCGAAGACGATGGTGGCCCAGCTCTCGGCATTGAGGGGGGCGGTCTCGAAGAGCCTCTGCATGAAGGGGTGGTATATCGCCAACATCAGGGCTGATAGGGACGCAGCAATCCCCAAGATCAGCTTGCCGTTCGTCCTCGGGTCCATCTTGAAGAAGGATTCTGTGAGGGAGCGGCTGTTGTAGGCGTTGTAGAGCTCGAAGATCACCAGGGCCGCAAAGACCGTCGTCCTAGCCTCCTCGATCAGAGCGCCGCTCCTGAGGGCGTAGACGTAGAGGCCGAGGGTTCCGATGAAGATCGTCGCCGATATCCCCAGGGTGTAGAGGAAGAGCCCCCTCGTCAGGATCGGGTCCGCGGGGTTTCGAGGCTCTCTTGTCATCAGATCGGAGGTGGTGGGCTCGACGCTTAGGCCGATCGCCGGAAACTCGTCGGTGACGATGTTGATCCAGAGGATCTGGAGGGCTATGAGAGGTACGGGCAGCCCCAACATGACGCCGATGAAGATCGTCATTACCTCCGCGAAGTTGCATGAGAGGAGGTAAGACGAGGCCTTCCTGATGTTGGCGTAGATCCTCCTACCCTCCTCGACGGCGGCGACGATGGTGGCGAAGTTGTCGTCGGCGATGACCATGTCCGAGGCCTCCTTTGATACCTCGGTCCCGGTCTTTCCCATGGCTACGCCGATGTCTGCTGTGCGAAGGGCTGGGGCGTCGTTGACCCCGTCGCCGGTCATGGCGACGACGTGCCCTTTTCCACGGAAGGCATCGACGATCCTGACCTTGTGCTCTGCAGTGGTCCGAGCGAAGATCGAGACCTCATCTATCATCTCCAGAAGCTCGGCGTCCACCATCCTCTCCAGATCCGTTCCCTCCAGGACCCGACCTCCCTCGGCCAAAATGCCGAGCTCACTTCCGATCGCCGAGGCGGTGAGCTTGTGGTCGCCGGTGATCATCACGGGCTTGATCCCGGCAGCCTTGCAGACCTTTATCGCCTCTTTCGCCTCCTCCCTCGGCGGGTCCATCATCCCCACGAGCCCCAAAAAAATAAGATCGGTCTCGACCCCTTCCCGATCCAGGGCGGAGCCTGTCTCCATCTCCTTCCAAGCCAGGGCCAGGACCCGCAGGCCCTGGCCCGCCATCTCGTCGGCGGCTGCGAGGGCCCTCTGGCGATCCTCGAATGTGATCGCATCTTCGGTGCCGTCCCGCATGATCCGACCGCAGAAGTTGAGGACCGTCTCAGGCGCTCCTTTCATCGAGACGGTAAGCCCCTCGGGAGATCTGTGGACCGTCGTCATCCTCCTCATCTCCGAGTCGAAGGGAAACTCCACCTCTTCGGAAAGGTACCAGCCCTCTACCCAGTCGAGGACGCCCCCCTTGGAGGCGGCGACGATGAGGGCCCCCTCAGTGGGATCGCCGATGACTCGCCAGCCTTCGGGCCCCTCCTCGAGCTTCGAGTTGTTGCAGAGGGTCCCGGCGGTGAGGAGGGCGGTGAGGTGCTTATCATCCCGGGGAATAAGAGCCTTCTTCGCCCCCTCTCCGGTCTCCTTCTCCTTCTCACCTTCCCCAAAATCCGCCCCTCCGTCCCCCAGGAGGAAGGAGCCTTCCGGGCTGTAGCCGGACCCGGTAACCTCCACCTCTCGGCACGTCCAGATCTTTCTCACCATCATTTCGCCCCGGGTCAGGGTACCGGTCTTGTCGGTACAGATCACAGTAGTTGAGCCGAGGGTCTCGACGGCAGGAAGACGTCGGATGATGGCGTTCTTCCTCGCCATGATCTGGGTTCCATAGGCGAGGGTGATGGTGGTGACGAAAGGCAACGATTCGGGGATTCCGGCGACGGCTAGGGCCGCCGCAATGATCAAGGTCTCCAGGACCGGCGCGCCCCGGGAGACCTCGACGATGAAGATGATGGCGCAGGCGGCGAGTACCACCATGGCCAGCTGCTTGGCCAGCTCCTGGAACTTCGTCTTTATCGGCGGGTCCTCGGGTTTCTTCTGGACGAGCCCCGAGATCCTTCCCAATTCGGTATCCGCGCCCGTCCCCGTCACCGCCGCCATGCAGTTGCCGTAGACGACGTTCGTCCCCATGTAGACCATGCTGGTCCGATCAGCCAGCGGCGTCTCCTCGGCCACGGCCTCGGTCCCCTTGATCTCTGGGACCGACTCGCCCGTCAGGGACGACTCTACGATCTGGAGGGAGGTCTCCTCGATCACCCTCCCGTCGGAGGGGACCTTGTCTCCTGCCTCAAGATAGACGACGTCCCCGGGCACCAGGTCCCGGACGGGGATTCTGGTCATCGTCCCGGACCGGAGGACGTTCGCCTCGGGCGCCACCATCTCCTGGAGCGCCTCCATCGCCCTCTCCGCCTTGTACTCCTGGACGAAGCCGATGAGGGATATGAAGAAGATGATCCCGACGATGACGTAGGCGTTCGTCGTCTCCCCCGCGATCCAGGAGATGGCGGAGGCGGCGAGGAGGACTATGATCAGGTAGTTTTCGAACTGTCGGAGGAATATCCGGGCCTTGGAGGGCTTGTAGATCTCTTCGAGCTGGTTTGGTCCGTGCTCGGAGAGCCTCCGCTCGGCCTCTTCGGAGGAGAGGCCCTCCTTGCCGGAGTTCAGCCGCTCCAGGGTCTCGTCGACGGTCAGGGTGTGCCAGGGGTCGGTCATGGGATCAACTCGGGGGATTTGTTTTGGTTATTGGCTCTTTCTTCTGATTAAAGAAGTCTTTAAATGGATAGCACTCAAGTTTCTGAAGAGTTTTGACGATATTTTGGTCCATTATATTAAATATGATGTTAAGTGTGTTGTAATCCCTGTTAAAATGATATGTCTCGTCTTTGTAAATATTGCCAAAAAAATATCTAACATAAAAGACGCCCTTGGTCCTTATATCGTTCTCAATTATTTTTGTAATACTCTTAAGTAATTGGATTTTATAGTCAATTTTGAGGTTCTCCAAAGAATAGATAATATATCTTAATTTATTTAAATCATCAATCGAAGAAATGAATGTGGTAAACGTGTCTATTCCGGATGATTCAATTATTTGTTCACCTTTTAACATATCAATTTTACTAATTTGATTTGATATATTTAATACAATTCCCTTAACTCCTATTTCGTATTCCGCATTCGATTTGATGATACAACTTAATATATTGGCAAAATTATCATTCATTGTATTGATAATGAGTCTCTCTAATCGATCGAATGATTCTTGGCCATATTTTTTGGTGTAAATTCGCGATATATTCAAATCATTTAAAAAGTAGTTTAAACTATAGATATTCATGTATTTCATTTTCTCAGAAATTAATGAATTTTTTCTCAAGATCTGTTCAGGTAACTTTGGACTTATTTTAGATGAAAGTTCGATTATCATCCCTATGTCATCAAGCCGAATATCTCTTGAGTCCAAGTCAGTTATTATCTGACTACTATAGTTATTCAATAGAGACTCAGCAACATCTGAGTCGATATTATTTATCATTATTATATATTCTATAATGTCTGTGGGATTATGGCATTCACGAATTTTATCTTCGATGACATTAGGACCAAAATTTTGCATAATTTCCTGAAATACATATTCTTTATACTCTCTATAATTTTCACAATGTTCTAACATACGTATACCAAATATTATGTTTCCAATGGAATTTATATGTCTTAATCGGCCGTTTTTCAAGCTAGAATATGTCAATTCGCGAGATTTTATATCATTAAATATTTTAAATAAATTAAATGTATTATTTGCAGTTATCGCTAGTATGTTTGATGCGTATTCTGGACGCAAACGTAAATATACATGGAATTTATTAATATGATCAAATGACTCTAGGCCATCGTCGAATGAATCACCAAGAATATCTCTGAACTTCGAATTAATTCTTTTGAGCAAATTAGGATACGTCTCAGAAACTTGAATAAATAGTAGTGATAATGACGTATGCCAACACCAATAACAATCGTGATCTTTTTTTACTAAACCATTTTTTACAAGATTTGATATTATAATTGGATCGTAGCCCAATTTATCTACTAGAATATAATCATCGATGGGAATGAAATGGTCCTCAAAATAAGTTGCGTTCTCTTTCGAAAGTATGGTAGGATTGCTTGTTATAAGAGAGATTATTAAAATAATGTCTGTCGACCCTTGGCCAAAGCGATTATTATAATCTATTAAATCATCATATATCTTTTGGATTATTAACTGTTCATCGAGACTCCCATAGTCAGCCCATGCTTTCAGTAGGTAACTTAAATACCACAAATCATCTTTAAGATATCCGATATTAAAAGAGCCCGTTGAGATATTCTTATTGAATCTAGCTGAATAAAATTGGATCAAATCTTTAGCGATGTCTTTAGCAAAAATCTCAGTTAAACATTCTGGATTAGAAGTTAAAGCTCTTAATTCCACAAATCTGTTTTCTCTGTAATCTAATCGATCAATATCAGAATTCTTCCTGGCAGTTACCAACAATTTGATATTCTTTAAATTATATTTAATATATTTTAATAACATCTCCAATTTTTCTAGCGATTTATGTGCATCTTCTACAACCAACAATGATTTTTCCATATTCAGTCGTCTTATCTCTGATAAAACTTTTGTTTGGTCAATTTCTAGGTCGATTATATCCAACCAATATATTTGGTATATATTCTTCAATTTCCAGCATATATTTCTCACTAGAACCGTTTTACCTGATGCAGGCAGACCTATTATAATATGCAAATTATTAGAATCTAATTTATAGATTAGTGATTTAAGTTCATTTCTTTGATATACCATATCGTTGGCAAAATCAACATCAATCGGTCCACGCATCCTAAAGTATTCCGGTTCATCATCTTCAGTCAGTAATACCTCATCATATGATTTTAAGTATAAAAACGAATTTTCTTGAGATATGCCATATTTCTCTTTTAATACATATCCCCATGATGTATTATCTAGCCATGTAACGAGATCGTCTATATCAATAATTTCTACGCTGAAACCGAATTCGTCTTTAAGTTTCATAAGATTTTCTGGCAGCTTATATGCCCCAACGTTCTCTGTTGTGACAAATACGAATTTGACAATAGTTTTGTCGTCATCAAATCTACGTATATCTGAACAAAATTTCTTTTTCCAATCATTTCTTTTCGAGAATGCAAATACAATTTTTGAGAATTTTTCAGCACTCACAATCCAAGTAATAGAAACTGCATCATGGCCGAAATCATTTGTTCCTCCAATACGGCGGATATCTGGATAATTTCTATTAAATAATATCTCTGGTATAAGCTTTTCTAACTCGAATGGCTGTATAATCTCTTGAAGTGCATATCTCGTATATTCTCTCAAACAACCCCTCCATAAAACTATATTTATACTATTTTACTTTTGAGATAACAAGCCAATCTCTTTGCCACCCCGATTGCAGTTCATGCATAACCCTACCAATACAGCACACTATCTCTTACAGCACAGCACCTCGTAGCCGAAGATTCGGTGCTCTTCTACCTACTTGGGCTCTAGCTTAATAAAATATATGTTTCCTTAACCCTCCTCAAACGCCCACAACCCGACAATCCCGCCTACTTGCGTTATCCAAAATATGAGGAACACGAATTTCCACAACCACCGTACATCTGGCCCTCAGCCGAGCGGGGCCCCGTCCCGCCTTCGGCGCCGCCCGTCCTCCCGCGCCCAAGGCCGCCGGGGGTCGTCACCTCGCGCCGAGGGCATCGCCCACGTCCATCGCCTCAAAAGATTGAGAGGTTATTTGTATCAGCGCCCTCTAAAGGATGAGACATGGGCATCCCAGAACGCTGGAAAGGACACAGGCCCCTTCCCCAGGGCGTAGCCGGCTCCCTCGAAAAGCTGACGCCCATCTTCGAGCGAGAGGGCGTCCGCCTCGCCTACCTCTTCGGCTCTCTGGCCAAGACCGGCGAGGTCGGCGAGAGAGAGCCTCACGACGTAGATCTCGCTCTTCTCACGAAAGAAAAGCCCGCCTGGAAGCTCTGGGATGAGATCGCCGAGGCCGTGAGATCAGAGCGACTGGATCTCGTGGACCTCAGGAGCGCGTCTCCAGTGCTGCTCTTCGAGATCATCCGGTCGGGACGCCTTATCTACGCGTCCGACGATGCCGCCAGGGAGCGCTTCGTTCTGGACGTCCTGCACCTTTACCGAGATACAGCACCATTACGCCGTCGGCAGAGGGCGGCTTTGAAGAGGAGGGTGGACCGGTGGTGCGAAGAGAGTCGATAGAGGAGCGGCTGAAAGAGCTGGACGAAATAATCCAGGAGCTTTTCAAGTACAAAGATACAAGCTCCGACGCCCTGAAGCGGGACTTGAGCCAACGGTGGATCATCGAGAGAGGGCTGATCGCCGGAGCGTCGATCATCTTCGACGTATCAGACCACATCCTCTCTGAAGAGTTCGGCTTTTTCGCAGAGAGCTACGAAGAGAGCTTGAGCGGCTTATTCGAGAAAGGCGTGATCTCCGAGGAGCTTTACAGGCAGATCAGAGGTCTTGGAGGCTTTCGCAACATTCTGATCCATCGCTATACAGGGATCGATCCAGATCTGGTCTTTGAAAATTTCCACCGAGGCTTGAAGGTCTTCCCGCGTTTTGCGAGGGAAGTTCTCGCCTGGATGGAGATGGCATAGGAAGAAGGCAAAGGCCTAATGCGTGCGCCCGACCCCCTCCAAACCAGATCAGACCCTCACCCGACTCGGCAGCGGACCGCCTCGCCCGCCTTCGGCGCCGCCCGCCCTCCCGCGCCCAGGGGCCGCTGTGAGTTGACGCAACCTTCCCGGCTCCAGCAAACCTTCTCTCCGAGATTCCCGATGACGATGATTTATATCCTGAGCGATCCATTAAGGTTTTGACATGTTCTGCGAATACATCCAGGCGGCGATGTCCAAGGCGTTCTATGAGATCATCGATGACGAGCAGCCCTATTACGGCGAAGTGCCCGGGCTGAAGGGCGTTTGGGCGACTGGTAAGACCTCTGAAGAGTGCCGCAGAAACCTGAAGATGGCCATAGAGGACTGGATAGCCCTGAGTCTGCGATTCGATCTGCCCATACCGCCAATCGAAGGGCACAAAATAGAAGCTCCAGAGGCGCCCGTCGAGGCTTGAGTCAATGTCCCGGCTCTCACCGGTCACCTGGAACGAGCTGGTCAGAAGGCCGCATGCCCTCGGGTTTGAGGGGCCTTACTCGGGCAGAGGGCCACACCCCATCATGCTCAGAGACACAGTTAGGCTGGTGATCCCGAATCCGCATAGAGGCGACATCAGCGTCGACCTGATCAAGAAGATCTTGAGGCAGGGCGAGATAGATAGGGAGGACTGGCTTTCGGCTTAGGGTAAGATCCCGCCGATGGAAGTCTCTGCTCATCGATCGACTTCAGATCTTTTTCCATCTCACGAAAGAAATAATGGCTGAATCCTCCACCGCGGCTCCGGCAGTGCCTCAGCCGAGCGGGGCCCCGCCGCCTCCGGCGCCGCCCGCCCTCCCGCGCCCTGGGGCCGTCAGGGAACGCCATCTTGCTCCGCCCCATCCCTTCTGCCATCGCCTCGAAGGATTGAGAGGATCGTTTTCACCTGCCACAAATTATATCTGCGTTACAACCTTTACAATATCACCATGATTGCAACAAAACGCCTGGCTGTAACCGAGCCCGTGTGGGCTGAGCTCTCAGATCTCAAGAGGCCGGGAGAGACCTTCAGCCAGCTCCTCGAAGAAATGATAGAACGCGAGAAGAATGTTCGTCTGCTCGCGCATCTGAAGAAGATCGCCAATGAAGGTGATTTCGTGGAGCTGCCCCCTTGAGCCGCAAGGTGGTGATCGATAGAAAGGCTCTGAAATATCTATCGGAGCTTCCGGAGAAGAGCCAGCAACTCATCAAGGAGAAGTGCCACGCCCTTTCGATGGATCCATACCCTGGCCAGGGAGCTGACAAGGAGCTGTTGCATCTGGATTACAAGCTCTATCGGTTACATATCGGCAGATCGTTCACAGTTTTTTATCAAATTTGCGAGAAGGACAAGCTGGTCAAGATCCTGGAGATAACGACCATCGACAAGGCGCACAAGCTCTACAAGCATTTCGAGGAGTGAGCCAGCGCAGATGGGAAAGGAATTCCTACGTCACTCTTTTTCTGCCAGGAACCGCCATCTTCTTACCGGTGCGGGTTCCCAAATTCCCTTATCCGAACCACCCCTAGCGACCCAGCGCCAGGAGGTGGACGAGACGCCCGAATTTAACCACCGCCCAGCAGGGCCCCAGCCGAGCGGGGCAGCGTTCCGCCTTCGGCGCCGCCCGCCATCCCACGACTAGGGTCTCGGCGGCGGTCAGGGTGCGCCAGGGGTCGGCCATGGGATCATCTCGGAGAATTCGTTTTACTTAATTACTAATAATACATTGTATAATACTACTTTTTGTCATATTTAACACATAAATATCAGTCGGGTAATTTTTATCCTGGATCTACAAAAGCCTTCATGGGAATATTTGTTAACTCCGCCAGTGAAATCAGCTAGAAGCCTCAGGTCAAGGCCCTCCTCGCCGTTCTGGCCGCCATCCGGACGGCAGGCCTCTGATGTGGCGCCCCACGGCAAGAAGACCCACCGGACCCTAAAGGAGCAACATAAGTACCTGGTATCCTAGATTCCCGGCGTCGGGAACGCCATTGCAAAGGTGGAGGTTCTGGAGGAGAAAGGCCGGAAGATACTCCTAACCCCTTTATGCCCAGAGCCGAAGAGCGATCGAAATTGTTATTATATCATACGAGAAGTGAGAAAGGATGAAAGCATTGGTGTGTGGAAAAGGCGGTAGCGGCAAGAGCACCGTCGCGGCTCTCCTCGCCAAGAGCATGGCCCGGAGAGGGTATAGGGTATTGGTGGTGGACAGCGACGAGTCCAACTACGGGCTGCACCGTCAGCTTGGGATGGAACTTCCAGGCTCCCTCATGGATTACTTCGGCGGAAAGAAGATGATGATGGAGAAGATGAGACGATCCTTCACCGAAGGAGAGCAGGTCCAGCTCTTCGACCAGAATTGGACGCTCGCCGAGATTCCGGCGGAGGCGAGGACGGAGAAGGATGGGATCAAGCTTCTGACCATAGGCAAGATCCATGACTTCGGGGAGGGGTGCGCCTGCCCCATGGGAGCCCTCTCCAAGAAGTTTCTGGATAACCTCCAAGTCGGCGAAAAGGAGATTGTGATCGTCGACACCGAGGCAGGGATAGAGCATTTCGGCCGGGGCGTAGAGGCGGGATGTGATGCCATCCTGGCAGTTCTGGACCCCTCTTACGAGTCGCTCCTCCTCTCAAAGAAGATCGCCGAGATCTCCGAGAAGATCGGAAAGCCCCTCTACTTCGTCTTAAACCGGGTCGACGAAGAACGCAAAACCGCGATGCTTGAGTTTCTGGACGAAAAGAGAGTGGCAGCCACTATCCCCGAGACTAAGGAGATATTCAGGGCGGGGCTGGCCGGGGAGGAGTTCGACTTCTCGATGGAGGAGGTGGAAGGGCTAGCAGACCTCCTGATGGAATAAGTGATGGTGGACCGAATGGTCCATCTCTTTTAGAGCTATTAGGCTCTGAAAATACAATTAAAGGCGAGGCGTTTTGAGAAGTATCTGCCATTTTCAGTATGGATTTAAGCTAGCAGCTCAAAGACTCGCAGAAACTTAAAAAAAGTCTCGTGCCTCGCCGACCATCAAACCCATCTCAAGCCTTCGCCTTCCCCGATCTGTATCGTCTTTATTGCCTTAGCTTCTGAGACGTACTTCTCAAGAGATGGTCATCAATATCTTAGAAAAACACCATTACAATCAATCCTCACCCAACAACACACGTGCTCGCTATCAAGCTCATTTAAATGATTGGAGCAACCTTCTAATACAATTAATCATCATCAGTGTCCGGTGCGGTTGGGAACATGGCTGAAATCAGACTCATAATCGATGGTCGAGATGTAACAGTCCCCCAGGGGGCTACCATTCTCGATGCAGCCCGAAAAGCGGGCTCTTATGTGCCGGCACTTTGCGATCACCCGGACTTGAAGCCGATAGGCTCCTGCAAGCTCTGCATCGTCTCTGTAGAGGGACTCGATCATTATCCTACATCCTGCAATACTCTGGCGGAAGAGGGGATGGTGGTGAAGACCCGAACAGAAGAGCTGCAGGAGATGAGGAGACACACCCTGGAGATGCTCTTGGCCCTCACCAACCATCCTACATCATGTCTTTTTTGTGACAGAAAGGACGAATGCACCGACCTGCGCGAGTGCATGATGAAGTTTCCGGTGACTGTCGGCTGCAAGTATTGCCCCAAGGACGGCGAGTGCGAGCTACAGGAGGCGGTGGAGTTCGTCGGCCTGAAGAAGGTCAGATATCAGCACTCCTTCAGAAATATGCCCGTCTTGAGGGAGCCCTTCTTCGATCGCAACTACAATCTTTGCATCATGTGCAGCCGATGCGTGAGAATCTGCGAGGAGGTCCGCGGGGAGGGCGTGCTTTACAGCAATCCCGATTTTCATAGGATGCACTGGATAGGGCCCGCATCTCTCCTGGATTCTGACTGCAAGTTCTGCGGCGCATGCGTTGACGCCTGCCCCACCGGCGCCCTCGCCATCCGCTCAGA
>LGFT01000044.1 GCA_001509375.1 Methanothrix harundinacea
GTCCAGCATCAGCACAACCCCTGAGTTTCAACTCAGGGATTAGCAGGTGGACAGTTTTATTCCGCCGTAATTGGACAGATTTAGACCGCCAGTGACACCACTGATAGAGTTTCAAAATGCATCCTTTGGTCGTGATTCTGATATAGATAGTCAAGCTTCAGCAATAAATAGCGTGCAAAGCGTCTACCATATACCGGACCTTCAATAACACGAACAAGCGATTCACTATCAATGTCAAAACATCCTGAACTAAACACCTCATCGGGGGTATATGCCGAATCTATGACCTTGATAATCCTGTTCATCGCGTCAATTCGTGCCGTTGGAGAATATTGACCGATCCAATCTGCCGAAAACTTGTTATCGAGGCCTTTTAAGAAGGCCAAAAGTTTCTCGTATTGAAATTTGTCAAAATATCGAAGCAACGGTGGCATCCAGTCAGTTGCTGGCAATCCAGTCCACATAACCCTCATAAGATTATCAAATTCAAAATTACCAATCTCATCATAGTTTTGGCCATTCAATAGTGTACGATAGTGGCTCAAATATCGCTCTATCAATTTAAAAGTCTCACGCCCTCTGGATAGAAGCACAGGCTTCATCTGACCCGTCGACTTTTCACGTTCCTTGGGCTCATAAATTTTGTCTTCGAACTCCTGGAGCAGGCTCAACCTTGGCTTTTCCTTAACAAGAATGGCTCGCACATGACTTAGGAAGCGATCGAAATCATCTCCAAGTTCGGCTTCTGCTTCTTCCCACATCTTGGCGTACCTAATCTTATCTTCTTCTGTATTTAATGCACCTAGATTCGTAGATTTCAGAATATCACTATTACGAAGAGGGATTCCACGATCGTTTAATATGGTGAACAGCCGAAAAGCGTCTTCTAAATTTTCGGTGGAAACATAGATCAGTAAGACGTTATTGAGCAGAAAATGCAAGAGAGCCTCAGGGCTTGTATCGGGGTTATCTTCGAAAAATTTTCGCATTACAAGAATGGCATTGGCCATGTTTCTGACAGATATATCTCCCTCTGTATGATTTAATTTATATAAATCTTTTTTGCGATTTGTTCCCGACTCTTCCTTTATGTATGATTCGATGAAGTCCTGGGCAGCTTTCCTGATCGCAAATTCAACCCTCGTCCTTTCTGGAATACTCCGATACTTGCTATGCTTCTGATAAATGCACTTCTGGCAATCATCCTTTGCATCAGGCTCTTCCGCTAAATCTCGAATTGCTGCGAACAACATGAGAAGAGTCGTCATTCGTTGTTGTCCATCTAATAGGTCATTCTCATCAAATTCCTGACCTTTTTCCGGCGCGGCTGCTTTTGATTGGAACACAAACGAGCCAAGGAAATAATCAAAGTCAGGTTTTTCGTTCATTGCAAAAGTCAGATCATCTAGAAGCTCGCTTACTTCATCAGTTCCCCAGACATAAGGACGCTGATACTCAGGAATCCTGAACCACATCCTGGAGAATACGTCCTTTACGAGGATCTTCTCACTCTTGATTTCTCCTCTGGTTGACATTTTTTATCCCTACCTGATACTTCTTTAATCCTGATACATACGAAATCCGCTCGAAAGAGAAGATACGAGCTAATCCAATTGAAGGATGAGCTTCATCTCGCCCATTATAAGAAAATGTTTCGCCCATAACATTATTAGAGCCTTAAGATTTGGATGGGATATCGGGATCGGTGACAGAAAGGTCGCATCTTTCATCTTATGAATTTCCCGCGACGAAAGAGGATTTGGTTGCTTTCGTCGAGTCTGCGGCCTCCTATGCACGGGTCTACGGCAAGGATATCGCGACGAGAGATTTCATGGACTTGGACGGGCCATTCGTGAGAGGAGATGTATACATATTCGCTCATGAATTCGACGGAAACACACTCTCTCTTCCCTACCTGCCTTCAGAGATCGGCACGAACCGTCTCGACATTCAAAACTCCGAAGGTGTCTACGTCAACCGGGAAATGACGGCCATCGCCCTTAACGGTAGCGGCTTCTTCGATTACCTCTGGACGAATCCCATTACAAACGAAACTGAGCCGAAGACGAGCTACGTAACGAAAGTCGACGACGACTGGTGGCTAGGTGCTGGCATCTACCTGGGCGATGAGGAGACGTCCTCCACGTGAAAGAATCATGCAGTCTTGGGTCCCTATTTGAGGCCGATAATGGGGACCTTAAACCCTTTTCTTGGTTTGCGGAGGAAGATCACCATGCTGGTAAGGCAGTTTTGCATCTTGGCGGTCTTAATGCCCATCCTACGTCTCAACGATCTCTGCATTTTCTGGATCAAGCCCAGTCCATTTTACCTTATACCCGAGCAAGCTGAGAGCCTGACCGTGAGCTTTTATTCCATGGTTCTTGAAGATCTGGACTGCATCCTCGTGTCTCGTGATGCCTGATAATTCATTTCGTATCACATCGAGAACGTCAATGCTGACAAGCTGATCGCCCACGAGTGAATAACCCGGCATGTTTTGTTCTCTGATCACTTCTTTAATAGCCTCAAGACCGGCCTCATATCTCTCGGCCACTTCATGCAGGTTGACAACTTCCGCGCCGCCGCCGAACGAGATTTCTATGTCCTTCAGCTTCGCGATGTCTTCTGCTTGCTGCTCTTCCTCGTATCTCCTCAGAATCTTGATGATATCCAGATGGGGAATCTTTTTATCATAAAAGAGGAGGTTGTCTGACTGGAATTCTGATCCAGTACACGAAAGGTTCCGGTTAACGAGCAGGATCATGCTCTCTCTTTCTTTCAGCTGGTTAAACTTCTGGATCTTGTGCTTGAGATATTCCGGTGTCCAGAATCCGACGATCTCGACGTATATCCTGGCTCCGTTTCGCTCCAGGGAGAAGTCTGGAATGAAGGCATACTCGCCAGCCTCCAATACCGCCGGTTCTCGTCTTACTCTCCAGTCGTTGAAGCTGAGCTGGTAAAACTCCTTCTCGATGACGCTATCGAAGCCGACTTCAGCTGGTTCAGACTCCGGGCCGAAAATGGAACTTTTGGTATGGTCCAGAGAGAACTCGTAGATCCTCTTTCCCTTGAACGTCTTCCTTGATATGTTGGCCTTCAGACTCCATCGTGAAGACTCCATTATGGTGGGGAGCAGCTTCGCGAAAGCCGATCCGTACCTCTCTGTCAGCTTGAAGAGAGATGTTGGCCCCTCCAGGGATATCTTGCCGTCTTGTATCGAGTAGATGAGACCGAGTTGCTTGATCTTCCTAAACACTGCCTGGAAATTATCTTCGATCTCGATCTCCATGGATGTAGCCCTGAACAGGAGAGTCTGAGTGAGGGATAGGTTGTACTGCTTGAGAAGATCCTCCGGAGCAATGGTTTGGAACTCCTTTACAACGAGGTTTCCTTCATGGTCAGCCCAAAGAGCCTTTTCCAGGTCGGCAGGCTCGATAGACAACTTTCGTGCGACCTCATCCAGAATCCGTCTCCTCTCTACCCCGTCGGTTACAAACCCCTTTGATTCTTCGAAGATCGCCTTCCTGGCAGCGAGTGGATCGATGACTGAGTCCGCCTTTATTACGCACCGTCTCTCAAGTATCTGAGCTAGTCCCCTGATCAGCCGGAAGTTGATCTCCTCAATGCCCTCTAACTCCTCGGCAAGCTCACCGTACGTCTTCCCAACATGGCCCTGGAAAACGTCGATGATCGAGGTCGCGATCTCCAGGTTATCCTGATCCAGAAGAGCATAGACGGGTTCGATCTTTCCCTTGGAAGTCTTAACAACAAGCAGATCGCTGGTGAGCATGATCTTAACCTACTGCTTCAACTTTTGTTTTCGTCTCCTTGCCGTGCCGACCTCGCTCGTCTCTGCTGACACGATCTCGTAGAGCACTGCTTCCTTGCCTTCCTTCTTCCGAAGAATTCTGCCCAGCCTCTGGACGAATGCCCTCTTGCTTCCCGTTCCACTCAGGATAATGCCCACATCTGCATCAGGGACGTCAATTCCCTCATCCAGGACTTTTGAGGTGACGACTGCCCTATAGACGCCTGACTTAAACCGATCCAGGATCTCGCTCCTCTCTCTTGTCGTGGTTCGGTATGTTATGGCTGGTATCAGGAATTGTTTCGAGATTTGATGGACCAGCTTATTGTGTTCGGTGAAGATGAAGATCTTGCCATCTCTGTGATTTTTCAGGATCGTTGATAGCGTATCCATCTTAGAGACGCTGTTGTATGCTATGTCCCTCGCTTTGTTCCTCGCGAGCAGTGCTCTTCTGGCACCAGGATCTCTACCGCTTCTCATTACAAGCTTCTGGAAGTCGGCAGGACTTCTGATGGTGAGATTGATTCGTGCAAGGTAGTTCGAAAAGACGCGTTGGTTCCTCACGTATTCCTCTTTCTCTTCATCGGTCAGCTCGACTGCGATCTTCTCAAGTCTAAAGGGTGATAGATGAGTCCCGGAAAGCTCTTTCACCCTCTTCTCGAATACCTTACCGCCCACAAGTCTGTTAAGTTCGGCATGGAGACCGTCTTCTCGCTCGAAGGTGGCCGTCAACCCCATCCTATAAGGTGAAGCGAACATCTCGGCTATGTTCCTATACCCGGCGGCGGGGAGATGGTGAACCTCATCGAAGATTACGAGACCGAACCGGTTTCCGAGCCTTTCGGCGTGGATGTATGCGGAGTCGTAGGTGGTGACAGTCAGGGCTCTTATCTCTCGCTCACCTCCACCCAATACGCCCACCTCCGTATCGAACTCTTCTTTCAACCTCGTCCGCCATTGATCCACTAGGTCGAGGGTTGGAGCTACTACCAGAGTTGGCATGTTGAGCAAGGATATTGCCTTGATTCCCAAAACCGTCTTGCCGCTACCGGTCGGGAGCACAATAACGCCCCGATATCCGCTCGACACCCACGCATCGAGGGCTTGCTTCTGATAGTCTCTCAATACGACTCTGCTTTTAAGGTCGGGACATGGCAGGAGATTGAGGACGTCATCCTTGAAGTTGAATCCAGACCTCTTCAAGAAATCGAGGGCATCTCTGTAATAGAGAGCCATCGCTCTGAAGGTCTTGGAGCGCTCATCCCACGTGGAATTGGGTACCTGGACGTCTCCTCGAATCTGGATTGTGCCTTTGTCGAAGGTGAGCTTCATGGTTAATAGGTCTGTATGGTTCTACGGGCTCTGCAATCGTTATAGGCTTGGCATATGTCTCTATAGTGTGCCGTTTATTAAATAATGTGGCACTCGTTCCCGACCTGCCCGTTAACATCTTGGATATCTTAGGAAATCTATTTGGACGAGGAGCGGTTTGAGGCGATCATGAACTCCTGGTTCTTGTTGATCGCTGCGATAGTCTGCGAGGTCATCGGGACAAGCAGCCTCAAAGCACTCAAACGGCTTCACCGTGCTCTTACCCTCGGCGCTGGTGTTCGTCTTCTATGTCGTATCCATCTATCTCTTCAGCCTCGCTCTCAAGGCGATCGATGTCGGGGTGGCCTATGCTGTCTGGTCGGGCCTGGGGACCGCTCTCATTGCTGTCTTGGGTGTGATAGTCTTCAAAGACCGGATGGGGCCGGAGAGGGCATTCTGGCTGATATGCATAATCGTTGGGGTGGTGGGGCTTCACCTGACCGGAAGCACCCATTGATTTTCAAGCGAGAAATCACATGTCACTTATAGGCATCCGCTACCTGTTACCCCTTTTGAGAGTGGAGACCCTAAGCCCTACCAGTCTGATCTTCTTATTGCCTCTCAAGAAGGCGTCAATCAATCTCCGGGCGTTATTCCTAAGGATGTAAAGGTCGTTGGTTAGAAAGGATAGTGATTTGGCTCTGGTATAGGTGTCGAAGTTCTCATACCTGACCTTTACTGTGATGGTCTTGAAACGGAACCCACTATCGATAAGCTCTGTATGTATCTCCTCTGCCAGGTCATCCAAAGTCTCAAGGATCTTACTTGGGTCATCGACATCCTTCTCGAAGGTCACTTCTCTTCCGATCGACTTGGTCTCATAACCTTCAATGACTTCTCGGCGGTCGATGCCATGGGCATATTCGTGGAGCTTGATACCCCAACACCCGAACTGTCTCACCAGTAGTTCAGGATCTGTGGCTGCCAGATCGCCTATTGTCACGATATTAAGATCCTGTAGCCGTTCTTCTGTCTTGGGTCCGACGCCCAGAATCTTCCTGACATTCAAAGGAGCAAGGAATTCCTTGGCATCCTCTGCTCGGATCACAGTCAAGCCATACAGCTTCTCGAAATCGGACCCGATCTTGGCAAGCATCTTATTGGGAGCCACTCCGACAGAGCACGTCAATCTCTCCTTGTCCAAAACCTCTTCCATCAGCTTCTTCGCAACCTCTGCTGCTTCGTTAAAGTCCTTCACCCGGCTTGAGATATCGAGATAGGCTTCGTCGATGCCCGCCTGTTCGAACTTGTCGGCATGGCTTTTCAGGATCTGCATTATGTTGTTTGATGCTTTGGTGTAGAGGTCGAAGTGAGGTCGGAGATAAACACCTTCTGGACATAATTTCCAGGCTCGCGATATGGGCATTGCAGATCTTACGCCGGACTTCCTTGCCTCATAAGAAGCGCTGCTGACGACTCCTCTGCCTGTTCCTTCTTTCGGGTCAGCTCCGACTATCACCGGCTTGCCCTTTAATTCCGGATGCTCCCTAACTTCGACCGCAGGGAAGAAAGCATCCAGATCGACATGGAGAATCACTCGCATCTTGAGATCGATCTAAATTGTGAGGTTCCAGGGATATTGTAGTTGTGGGTATCATCGATCTCATAATTCTTCTTCAGATCGGGGCAGAGGAGATGGTGGTGGCGGTGGCCTCGTCGGCTCACCACCTAGACCGTAGAGGGGATCTTCTGCAAGATGCCAAAATCGTGGAGCCTTCCGGAGTCGTCTCCGCCGGAGACCACGACTCCACCAGTGCCGGTGACTAGCCCATGATCCACCCTATGTAGATGGCCTATAGGAGTCTCCGATCATCTTCTGCGTAGTTGGAGCCCCCATCCTTCGCCTAGGCTACTCATTTAGGGTCCTTGCCAGTGTAGGTCTTCACTGCACCGTCCTTTCGGGTATGCTTATGACCCGCTGGAGGGACTATCGTGAACCTGCAATCACGCCCCATAAGATGAGGGACGGGAAGGGAGCTCACCCTTTGGACCTCCTCAGTCCCGCGTCTGTTGGGTATCTTTCTTTTTCGGGTCTTTGTAGCAGTTGTTCTTCCAAGCTAATCTGGAAGCCCCTTTGCCACTCATCGAAGATCTCAGGGTATTCATCCAGGAATGGAGGGATGTAAGAAGGCTCGGAGTCATGAATGTACCACTCTGTAAAATCTGAAAGATGAACCCCGCTTGGATGCTCGTCCCTTATCATCTCGAGATGGAACCCTACACGGTCAAATGTCAATGATTTCTTGTATGCGGTTCCTGTTCCGGCTGAACTTTCTAGGAGTTCCTCCTCTCCATCATCGTCATCAAATGGTTCGTGTAATTCAAAGAGCTCCATCCAGAAATTACATGGCTGAGGATGGGGTTCAAGCTTGATCATGTAGTAAATTCCGAGAGCGTCAGCCTTCGTTACTCCCAGTAGTCCCTTGTTGTAAAATGGCCATGTATCCCCCCACAGGTCAGTGATGCCACACTCTTTCATGTGATCGACGACTTTCTCCAGCTCATTAGCAACTACGATCAGTTCCTTAGTGATGTATTCGCCTTGGCTGTAGAAGTTCTCGAATAGCGGCAGCCCTTCTCCGTCGAAGAACTCCCACACTTTGGCCGACAGGGGAGACGTACAGTTTAGTCTGGTAAATTTACCACTCCCAAATTCGTGTCGATACTTCGCAATCGTGGGGTGGGTGACTCCCGCCAGCTTCGCCAGCTCCCGGTCCGACAGTTCCGACCATTCAGGATCTGATAGTAGGGCCATAATAGAACGCCGCTTATCGTCTCTCGTCCTCCTCAGTCCATGCCTGGCGTTCGCAGAGATCGAGAATAGTAGCGCATCCCGGCGAGATCCGACTCTGAGATCTACGTTGATCTCTTCCAGCCCGGTCTTTTGAGCCGCTAGATACCTATGCCAGCCGTCTGCTAGCCATTTTTTGTCACCATCGTCGAATACGGTGATAGGCGGGAAAGTCTCGCCCGATTTCATTTCGTCGGCGTATTCGTCTATGGTGGCCTGATCCATCATAACTCTGGGCTGTAGGTCGGCATCGAGGGTGATCAATGATAATGCAAGTTCGGCCATCAACACCATCCCCAAGCTCGTGTATACTCTCGGTTCATCGGTCCCTCGTCGGTATCAACCACCGGGTCACAGTAGCAAAAACCGTTAACGCAATATGCACAAACTCCGGAAGTTCTCCAACTATCATCCGTCTCGTTGGCGCACGTTTCACAATCATGCATCCGTCCTCACCTCCGAACAAAAACTTATTCATATGCATCGAAATCGTCAAATCATCCGTATCAGCAGCCCTCGCCGAGCCAACATATTAGGATCTGGAGGTGGGCCGGGCTGTCGCTTACCCCACCATACTGCTACAGCAGCTGCCAGAACCAGATCATCGTGATCCTTCTCTCGCCAAGCTTCGTACGAATCGTGGCCGCTGTTGATGTTGATCTTCACCCTGAAGTTCTGAAGCTCCTTAACTAGCACGTCGGCCAGCTCGAGCTCCTCTGCGATCTGAAGGGTGCCGGTCTCCATGGCCACCTGTAGAGAGGCTACAAGGTCACGCTTCGGAACGCGCCAAAACCGGTCCTCTGCTTTGGTAACGACGTCGCCGCCATGAATCGTGACGGGAACAGGTCGAAGACCCTTTGATCGCATAAGGTCGATCACAGGCCGGCCCACACCCGTAGCATCTACGACCAGAGAGGTACACCTTTGTAGCGGTTCCCGCCGAAGGAGGGCATGAACGTGCTCCACAACTTCTACGTAATCTAGCCTTATCCGGTCCAAGTGACGGATGTGGAACTTTCGGCCAGGATGCTCCTCCAGCACGGTTATCGCCGTGAAGTCCCTCGCCTGTCCCAGATCTACACCTACGATGTACTCCATTTCACTCCCCCCATAAAGGTTTTACACCGCTGCTCAGCGCTTTCATAATGGTCTCGGTACTGAAAATCTGGCTATCAGCATCCACGAATTCGCACTCATACTCCTGCCGGAACCACCAGCTACCGAGAGTCTGGCGTTCCTCTTCCAGAAACTCTGGCGAGATCCTTGGACACATCGACGCTGGTATCTCCCACTTCTCCCAGTTCAGCCCCTCACTCCACTCTCGATACCACCAGCCACGTTTCCCCCATGGCGTGGACAGTGCTACAAGCCTCCCACGGGAAACAGCTAGCATCGGTCGAACTGAGAAATATAGCTCGTCGACCACTCGAGCAGCCTCGTCGATGATCATCAGGTCGACTGCCGCCAACCCACGGATGGTCGATTCGGAACCAGGAAGCGAGAGAATCCTCGAGTCGTTCTCCAGCTCCAGCCGAAGCGCAGACTCCCCCACCGCTCCCACGGGCTCGCCAGCACAGCCGTACAATCTCGCTATCGTTCTGAACAGCTCGCTCGATTGTCTCAAACTCGGGCTCAGGATCACCACGAAAGACTTGGGTGAGAAGATCGCTTTGTGCAACGCCAGGATAGCCGTAGTGGTGCTCTTGCCACTCTGCCTTGAACAGTTCAGCAACATCCGGGGAGACGTCGATCGCAAGACCTCCTCCTGCCACGGATCTGGATTGATCCCCAGGACTTCTGCCGACCATAACACTGGATCGTCTAGATGTCGAGTGTCGAGCTCTGAAGGGCTAACGATGGATTCTAGAACCGCTATTCTACGCTCAAGTCCTTTCGTCTGCATTTCCGTCCCCACAGATCCACTGGGTTTCTCGACATACCGTTGCGACCATCTCGCCATGTTGGGCAGGGTTTGGTTCCATCTTAGCCCACGGTTCCAACATCCCTCGGATATCTTCATTCGGGTTACCATCGGAGTATACCAGAGCGATGAAGAGGCTGTATGCGACGCAATAGTGGGCTCTTTCACCACCGGGGAGGATGATGTCGCCTGCTCCGTGATCCTCGGTCTCAGCTCGCCACTCTAACTTTTCGCCGGCCGTCACTCTCGTCCCCCCTTCTCCCCCTCGAGTTTCATGATTCTCTCCTCAAGGTCGGACACCTTTTCGAGCTCCCAGCCTTTAAGCCACGTCATCAGCAATTGGTTCACTTTGCCCGCGTTCTCTATCTGACTGTTTTCTTGGAATATGTCGGAGATAACCCGCCGAGCTATTCTCCGCACATCAGCGGGCGATTTGATGCTCACACCTCTTGTTCCTGGTTTTTTATTCTTACTCAATTATCATCCCCCCACTCCTGTTTCGACCCACAACCCCCCCAGGGTGTCAGAAAATCATGGTTAGCCGTGTTGCTCTCATGCAGCCATTCGGTTTGGTGGTCACATAACTCTCATTTTGTCGTTTGTGTTGTCCCAAATTAGTTCGGAAATACTTCGGCACTTCCAAACCAACCCACCCGATGATTCAGAGATGCTACGGTGAATCTGAAGTATTTCCGGAGTTTTTGAGGTCCAAAACCCCTGAATTTGGTTTTCAGAACTACTGAACTAATTCTCGCGGAGGTATGAGACATCATGAAAGCCTCCATAGGCCATTTTGTTCAGCGACTTCTCCTTCTTTCTTCAGCCTCTTGAGGGTCTTGAGGACTCTCTCCTCTCTGATGTCTTCGGCAGTTGCATGTCTGACGATTTCCCTGGTAGTGGAGGATCCTTTTTTACTGAGTCGCTGAATTATATCCATCACAAATTTCATAGTGGCTCTTTCCTTAGAGGTTGTATCTCCGAAAATCTTGTCGACGTCCAAAAATCCGTTCTCGTCCATACCCGCCTGTCTCAGGCAGAAATCCATAAGACGGACCGCTCTTTTAGCGTCTTCTTCACCTACTTCTACCGATAGACGTAGTCTCGCTGAGCCCTTTGCGAGGCGCTTGAGGGCTTCAAGCTGACGTGGTGTTACCGGTATTAGGCCAGGTTTGGCCCCTTTCCTCATTTCCACATAGTAGTCCGCCAGAATTTTTTGGGCGGTGTCTGTAAGCTTAGGACAGATCGATTTGGAATAGATGAAGTATTTTGTAAGAAGGTCAGGATCGATCGGAGGTTTAAATGTTCCCTCCTCTTCGGATAGAATGAAGTCAGCAAGCTCCCGATCCTTCTCCTCATTCGGATCATCGCTCATCACAAATATTAGATCAAACCTCGACAGTAGTGCTGGAGGTAAGTTGATCTGGCGAGGTATGGAGTCGTACTTATCGAACCGGCCGTGCTTGGGATTCGCTGCTGCAAGGATTGAGCATCTCGTGGGAAGCCTAGCATTGATTCCAGCTTTACTTATGGTCGTGGTCTGTTGCTCCATCGCCTCGTGCAGTGATCCCCGGTCATCGTCTCGCATTTTGTCGAGCTCGTCGATCGAGGCTAGCCCGCCAGACGCCAAGACGAGAGCTCCTGCCTCCAGCCGCCACGATCCTTCCTCTTTATCCCTTGTTGCTGCGGCGGTCAGGCCAGGCCCTGAAGCCCCTCCTCCCGAGACGAACCTCCCCCTTGGTGAAAGTTTCGATGCTGCGAGTAAATGTTGAGATTTTGCAATCCCAGGATCTCCGACGAGTAGCAAGTGTATGTCTCCCCTGATCTGGTGGTTTCCTGGCCGCAACTCTACTGGTGATCCGGCCAGCTGGATGGCGATAGCTTCCTTTAAGTGCGGATAACCACTGACGGAAGGTGCAACAGAATCTCTGATATCATCAAGAATTGAAGGCCTCGAGCTGAGTTCCCGAATAATTCTGACGTCCTCATCTGAAAGGTCCAGGTCGTCTAGGTCAGGATCGAGCCGCTCAATATGGACCGCCTCGATGTGACGACTCATTATTGTACTTCTGCCTGATGACGTCACCTTGGGGTTCGCTCGCAGGATCCCAGTCAGACGCACCCTTGCACCTGGAAATACTTGGCCGGTAAGGTCGTCTACCATGTAGACATCCATCTCTTGAGGTTGCTCGCCAGTTTTCAGTCCATCGTGGAGGTCTTGAACGGTGAGGACCTGGAAGTTCGATAGCTCCCTCTCGACTTCTAGCTCTACAAACGGTCCCTTGCGGTCACACGACTCGTTGGGACAGCCAGAAGGCTCTCTGAACTTTGTCACAGGTTGATCGATCGCAAATTTGTGACCACATCTCTTGCATTCAAACCACGCCTTCGTCAGCTTCGGCGACACCGAAGAGACTACACGTACAAGGACGTCCACCTGGATTAGAGAGCCAACGTCATAGGAACGAAGGTCAGCCATTCTGACTGACCCACCAAGATCAGAAATCTGCAAATGTACACGATCGACAGCGGCTATTAGGTCGACTGGGCAGTTCTGAAGAGCCTCCTTCAGAGCTCGCTCACCTGCCGGGATAGCCTCGGAGGCTTTGTCTCTTACCGCGTCGCCGAAGTCGGAGTTGTAATAGTAGAGTTTTCTCCAAGAGACCAGTAACCCGCGTCTGTCTGGGAACTTCTCTGCGAGTTCCGCGACCTCGTCGGCCAGACGTTCATCAAGATACCTCGACCAGAACCCGTAGATCTCCTCGTCTTTCAATCCTCCACCTCTGGGGGTTTGATGACTTTGCTCCGTCGATCTCGAGGGTTCGGTTCTTCCACGTAGCCATCAGATATCAGCTCGGCTATAATTTCTGAGCAGTATGAGGGGCTAATACCTAGCTCATGGCACAATTGTTTTGGTGTCATGCCTGAAGTACCCGCAAGCACGAACTTTGCGCTGAAGATCCGATCCAGGAATACAGGGCTTCGCTCACAATCAGATTGCCTGGTTTTTCGAACGATGCTCTCCAGATCCCCGATCCGCTTGAAGGCATCAGAGGAATTCTCCTCGAGCAATTTGACTCTGACCTGAAGATCCAGTTCAGCGCTCTCCTTGGAGATCCCGGATGTATAGGTCTCGGCGTTCACAGGGCCCACCCCCATCCCCGAGAAGTACTTGGGTAGTTCGGTAAACTAAATTTGGGATTTTTGGGCCTCAAAAACCCCTGAAATACTTCAGATTTATCGAAACAACTCCGTCCTATTTGGTAGATGGTTTGGAATTCGCGAATCATCTCAGAACTAATCGGCCAGCTTAGGAAGTTGGTCCGTTCGCCCTCTTCGCCCCCAATCATCCACGAGATATCGTTCGACATGGCATCGTTTTTAAGTAGATTCGCGAAATAGGTCATCCTGCCACCTTCCCGCCATCTCAAATCCTGCAGTTCCTGAGTATGGAATCCCGACTTCTCTTTCCCTGCAATGCTTAACTGTAAAATCTGTGGCTGTAGCCATCTAGTGACCTCGCGAAATTACCCGATATTTGTACCCACTTTCCGCTCTAAGGACTCCTATACGCTGTCCGATCAGATCCCCAAGATGCTCGCCGACTTCCTCAGGGAGGACAACCATCAAGGATCCAATCTTGGCCAGACAAACACCATCAACTAAATGAGTTTCTTGTAGCTGACCTACGGCTTCCTCCCAAAGTGATAATCTGGTGTGGTCTCTGAAAATGGTCAAGCCGAACCCTCCATTGGTCTAAATACTATTTTATCTCCTTCCAAAACTACTGAGAGGTGAATTACCTCTGAAGAGATCTGGGTAGCGATCTTCTTGGGGATCGTTACGAAAGTGGTCCCATTAGCGCACCTCAACTTCACAATTTCCGGATCCATATATCTACCATCATATATTCTATTATTTAAATTAATTTTATGCGCGGGGTATTTAAATAAAACGCATAAAATTAGCAGTCAATGGCATGGACCTTGGATGAATATGTAAGGAAGTGTTTCCCGGAGGAACCAGTGAAGCAAAAGATCGCGAGAGAACTCTCTAGGCAAGGTTGGCTTACGCTAGATCACAAACCTGCAGATATCAAGCGTGAGCAGATCGGGTTTACTGCTAAGGAGATAGCTGCACTCATCAGCAAGCCGGATGCCGATGAAGCTGCATTGGCTCAGATTCGACGACATCTCTCCGATATGAAAAAATACGTCGAACATGTTCCTCGAGAAAACAATACGGAAAGCTCCGAATCGCCAAGATATGGCAAAGGAAGAGCAGGTCGCCCCCCGATACGATACGTCTTAAATGATGCGTTTTGGACAGGCTTCCACACAAGAGAGCCGGAGTCGAGCGTGAGAGGCGGTATAGGGATCGTCGATCCAAACGAAGAACAACACCGTCTAGATGACGAGCGAGTCTCAGCTGGCGAAGTGTTAGCCAAAAAGGGTGATCAGAGGGGGGTTGACCAGCTTCTACAATTGCTGAGCGACAACAGCGAGCGTGCCCGTGGCAAGGCCGCGTTAGCTCTGGGTCGACTGCACGAACCAAGAGCTTACGGCCCGCTATCTTCTATGCTAAATGAAGACGGAGAAGGCATAAGGACGTACGCTGCGAAAGCGTTAGGTGACCTTGGCGACTTAAGGGCTATCGCCCTACTGAAAAAAGCCCTCAACGATTCTGATTTGTCTGTAAGACGTGAGGCAAAGAAGGCTCTCGACAAGTTATCTAATTTATGAGATCCGAAGGTGGTTTTATTCTACAATCTGTATTTAAAATGACGGAATGGTTACTTCAGATACCCAGCTGCGGTATGTGGGCCAGGTAGCTTTCCCGAAGCTCTTTCCGATCGATGTGGTCATAGATATCGATCGCCTCCTTCCTCACGTCCCCTCTCAGCTCCTGTATGAATTCGCGGGGCATACCAGCTCGCCTCATGTGGGTCGTGAACCAGTGCCTGCAGCAGTGAGGCGAGAAGTGATCTTCCATCCTCTCCGAGTCCGGATTATGGAGGCCTGCCCTCTCTGCAGCCTTCGTAACCGCACTATAGACGCCGTTCCGGTTAAGCCGGCCGCCAGTGCTGTTGGTGAAAAGGGGCTTCGAATCGGCGCCGTTACGAGATGCTCTGGCCCGCAGCCATCTTTTGAGTATGAAAGCGGTCTCGTCATCGAAGAAAATGATCCTGTTAGTCCTCTTGGGGGTTGGCTTGAGTTTGATGCTCTGCTCCACCCAATCTATGTCGTCGACGTCGAGCCGAATCAGCTCTCTCCGCCTTATGCCCGTCTTCGCGAGAAGGGCGATGATTGCCTTGTCCCTCACATCCATAGTCGTGTTGATGAGGCGCGCCATTTCCTCCACTGAGATAAGCTGGCGCATCTGCCCCTCATCATTGTCTTTGTAGCGTCTCAAGTATCTCTTCCTGACAGCATGGACTGGATTCTTATCAACGTGACCCTCATACTCCAGAAAATCGTAGAAACCCGATATACCTGTGAAATAGTTCTCGATCGTCTTCTGGTGGACGCCACGAACCTTGCGGAGGTATTCGAGGAACTTTCGTATCGTGTTCCGATCGGCTCCAAGAAGGTCCATCCCATTATCTTCGAGGTACTTGACATAGATCCTGATCGACGATATGTACCTCCTCGTTGACTCTGTAGATAGTCCTCGGATCTCGTTGTCCTCTCGATACTGCTCAACCAGCTCATTGTGGACGAGTGAATCAAGCTCGGGTGAACTTCTATCAGATGCCCGCGGCATCATCCGATCCACCTCCAGCCTCTCGGCGAAGAGGTGATCAGCCCATACGCCTCCAGGTTCTCAAGCTCTGTCGATACGGCCTTAACGAGATCCGCTTCTCGAGGATCGATGCCGAGCTCTTCGAGTAGCTTGTAGTTATCGATGAGATTGCCTCGCTTCAATATCTTGACGAGCTCTTTGCTGTACCTTCTGGCACCTTCGAAGTCGTCTTCCAAGAAAGCGGCGCTTCTGTATCTCTTGAGCTCGTTCTCGTACTTGTCGAGAACTATGTTCTTGAGCTTCAGCTCCTCCTGGAGCTTTCGGACCTCGTCTCTCAGAGAGCCCATCTGTTTTACAAGCTCGGCACGAGGCTTAATTTCGGACTCATCAGCCAGTGCATTCTCCACTATCTCTATGACAAACTTAGAAAGAGGTAGTCCGGCTTCAGATGCAAGGCCATCCCAACGCTTCTTGTCCTCGGCGGAAGGAAGGTAAACGTACACATAACGAGACTTGTCAGGTTTAACCAAGACGCCCACCAAGAATATAATTGGGCATCTTGCTACTTAAAGATTACTGGTAAAATGGTGCGGGGGATGGGATTCGAAC
Source organism: Methanothrix harundinacea (assembly GCA_001509375.1). GTDB lineage: Archaea > Halobacteriota > Methanosarcinia > Methanotrichales > Methanotrichaceae > Methanocrinis > Methanocrinis harundinacea_D. The sequence continues at coordinate 16,240 of LGFT01000044.1, forward strand.
CCACGAACCTCTGCAGGACAGGGTCCTAAGCCCTGCGCCTTTGACCGCTTGGCAACCCCCGCTTCAGAATATCATGCCCCGGTGGGCAGGAAGACAGTGGAGGACTATGACGTCACTTTTGGCGTGGCGTAGGAGGCCAGAGTTGACCTGATAGCGCCTGAAAGCCTCAGCCCTCTTCGCAGCCTCCGCCTCGTCGCCCATGGAGACCCAGGTGTCGGTCTCGACGACGTCGGCACCCCGGACGGCCTCTACGGGATCGGCGACCACGACGGTTCTTCCACCAAGACGGTCAGCCTGATCTAATATTTTACGGTCTGGACCAAAGCCGGGGGGAGAGGCCACGGCGATATCCATCCCCATCAGGGCGCATGCCAGGATCGTCGAGTTGCAGACGTTGTTTCCATCCCCCACCCAGGCCACCTTAAGGCCAGCCAGGCGGCCGAACCTCTCTCTCATCGTCATCAGATCCGCCAGGATCTGACAGGGATGCTCCGCGTTCGATAGGGAGTTGATGACGGGGACTGTGGCGGTGCGGGCCAGCTCCTCGACGGTATTGTGGTCGTAGACCCTCGCCGCGATCCCGGAGACGAACCGGGATAGGACCCGGGCGGTGTCGGCTATGGTCTCGCCGCGGCCGAGCTGGAGGTCTCCGCTATTCAAGTAGAGGGCGTGCCCCCCGAGGTCTGTCATAGCCACCTCCAGGGATACCCTCGTCCTGGTGGAGGGCTTCTCGAAGATGGCGGCCAAGCTCTTTCCCGCCAAAATCGACCTGGCGGCCGGATCGTCCCTCCGGACCTTCAGCTCGTCGGCCCGATCCAGGACGGCCCGAATCTCCTCGGAGGAGAGGTCAGCTATGGATATCAAGTTCGGGTTCATCTCGATACATCCGGGCGTTCGGGTCAAGCCGCCCTGATCCTCTCCACGATCTCCTCGATCGAGGTTACAGCTCCCTCCGTGGGGGTGACGGTGGCGCTGAACCTCTTCAGCTCCATAAGGCCGCCCTCGCCCACCTCACCCGAGAGGAGCTGGGAAGACCAGGGGCTCGCTGGCATAAAGGCTATGCCGGGGTGAGGGTCTTCTGAGACCTTCGCCGTCACCACGACTCTGCCAGAAGCCGTCTCCAGGAGGATGAGCTTTTCATCCTCGAGGCCCATCGCCTTTGCATCGCCCCCGTCCAGCTCAAGGAGGGCGGACTGGTCTCTGTACCCGTCGCTGTACATCCCGAGAGCCTCTTCCACCTCCTGGAAGATGCCCCGATAGGTGACCACAGTCAACTCCTTTTTTCCCGCCATCTAGACCGCCTCCATTATTCTTTCGATGACTTCGACGTCCGGCAGATAATCCGAATCCACCACTGCATCGAACTCCACCTTCACCCCATCCGTCCGGAGGGCAGTGCCCCCAACCTCAAGTCCCGCGACGCCGATGGGCACCGTCACATCGGCACCATCGGTGGTGAGGGTTCTATGAGTGCCCACCGCCACCATGGGCATTCCGGCGAGCTTCTTTGCGAGGGGCGCGGGAAGGACGGCTGTGGGGTCTGATCCCACCACCATGACGGCGTCGCAAGAATCCAGATACTTTGCGATCCCAAACTCGGGTCCGTGGTCGACCCCATCCTTGAAAGAGACGGAGTTGACGTGGCCAGCCTCGTCGAAGAGGGTCTGATTGAAACCCCTGGTGTTGTAGTCGCCCAAGGTTGGTATCACAGAGAAGCGAGTGAGCTCGTTCAATTTCCCGACGAGGGAGAAGAATGCGTCGAGATCACCACCCAGGGAATGGGCGAGGCCGAGGCCGGTGAATATCGCCCCGAACTTCGCCTTCCGCAGCTTGGTTCCCAGGTTCAGCATCCTCTTTTTGTCCTCGACTTTGGGGATCTTACCGCCCAATGCCGCCATCAACGCCTCAATGAAATCGGCGTCCCCTCCCGGCGAGATCTTGAAGAATCCATCGGCAGCGATCTGAGCCGTCGGCGATTTTCGGACGTCAATCACGATCGCCTCACGGTCCTCTTCGTACCCCCTCTGCCTCTTCTCGCCCCGGGGATAGTAGGAGAACCGGGATAGGTGGCGAGGATGGCTGCTGGAGGGGTCATCCCCCCAAAAGATGGAGACGTCCGCGAAGTTCCTGACATCATCGAAGGTGCAGGTGGGAAGTTCGCCCTTCAAAACCTTCTCCGTGATGAGCCCCTGAGAGTAGGAGGAGGGATCGTCGATGACGGAGCCAAGCTTCTTTGCAAGCTCAATTCCCGCCTTCTGGGCCGCAAGGGTGGAGTTCCCCCAGCCGAAGAGGAGGATCTTCTCTCTTCCCTCCAGGACCTCTGCAGCCGATGATAAGGCCTCATCTATGTCCACCAAAGATCCATCGACGGCAGGGGCGAGCCTGTCGACTAGAAGAGAATCGTAGTGGCCCCGACCCTTTCTGCAGAGGTTCAGGGTCCGCTTGACCTTCGCCCCCTCGAAATCCACCTCGATATCGTCACAGAGCAGAGAACAACCAGTACAAAACGCCATTTAATATCACCCTAGATGAACTCGATCGCCTTGCTCGGACAGGTCACGATACAGGCGTTGCAGAGGACCTTCTCGTCCCCAAACCGCCTGCACTGATCCACGTTCACGCACTTCACCACGCCGTCTTCCACCATCAGTATCGCCTTGCCGCTGACGGGCCCGCGACCGATGGCCGTACCCTTCGGGTCATTGGCCACGTTGACGGGGCAGGCGACGACGCAATTTCCGCACCCGTAACACTTCTCGGTATGAATAACCATACCGGTCTCGGTGGAGTCGGCGCTCAGAATGGGAGCCATAAGTTCCCTCAGCCCCGCCAGCTTCGTTTCATACTTTGGCTCCTCCACGAGCGGCGTGCAGTCCTCGATCGCCTTCCTCTTTCCCAGAAGCTCGACGGCGAAGGCCATGCAGGTGGGAAGCCCGCACTTCTTGCAGTTCGTCTTGGGGAGAAGCTGATAAACTTCCATGACGCTGACCATTGTAGTGCACCTCGATGAGCAGGATCAGGAAACATTGAGATCGTCAATTGTATTAAGAATGTTGGCACGGAGATCGCGCCATCTACTTGCGTAAACCTTTTCTCGGCCGTGAGCGTAAGGTTGCTGATGCCCTTCAGCACCCCTCTCGCCCTCCTGGGACTTCTGAGCGCGATCCCCCTGATCATCCTCTATATGATCCGGCCCAAGCCAAAAGACCTGCCCTTTCCGTCTACGACTTTCATAAGAGAGGGGGAGGCGAAGCCCACGGCAGCCATCAACCGCCTTATGACAGATCCCCTCTTCTGGATTCAGCTTCTGGTGATCATCTTCCTGGTCCTGGCCGCCGCAGGCCCCTATACGGAGGCTAGAGGGATTCAGGGAGAGCATCTGGTGGTGGTTATCGACCTCTCCGCCAGCATGGAGGCGAGCTTCAGCGATGCAAAGGAGATCGTCCTCCGGTACTCATCAGGCCAAGAGCGGATCAGCATCGTCCTCGCGGAGTCGATCCCCATCGTCGCCCTCCGGGAGGGGAACGGTGAGCAGGCGAGGACGACCATCGAATCCCTCTCCCCCCGGGCCGTCTCGGCAGACCTCTCGGCGGGGATGACGATGGGCAAAAGCCTCCTGGGGGCCGAGGGGGGTCAGATCCTCGTCGTCTCCGACTTCATCAGCTGGACCGGCGACGACCCCCAGGTGACGAGACGGCTGATCGAGGGCGAGGGGACGGGGGTCGTCTTCGTCGACTCCGGCGGGGAAGGGGAGAACGTGGGGATCGTCGGCGGCTGGATCGTCGACTCCGGCGGCGTTTTGAACTACACCTGCCTCATAAGAAACTACGACGGGACCAAGGCCGTCCCCATAACCATCGAGGGGCCCGGGGGCACCTCCACCACCGTCCGAACCATAGACGCCGGAGGCGAGAGCTACCTCACCTTCGACGCCTTCCCCGGAGTTAACACTGTGACCCTGGAGGTGGACGACGCCATATCCTCCGACAACACCGCCTACGTCTACACCCCGGAGCTGAGGCCAAGAAAAGTACTTTACCTCGGAGACGATGGACCGGTTCTTGCAGCCCTCAAATCGATCTCCACCATCGCGATCAGCAGATCTGGCGATTACGGGGGGTTCGACCTGGTGGTGGCAGAGAACGCGACTTCTGACGGCGAGCTGAATCGATACGTCTACGGTGGTGGCAAAGTCGTATACGTCGCCTCGAACGATTCCGCCAGCCCCGAGTATCTGCCCGTCAGGATATCGGGTGCCGTTAACGAGTCAGCCCCCCTCTGGACGAGAAACCCCGTCTTCGCAGAGGACATCCACTTCGATGAAGTGGAGGTCTTCAGCTATCTTCAGGCCTCGCCCCGCCCCGGATCGGTGACCATCGCCGAGGCGAACGGCGTTCCCGTGATATCCTACTGGAGACTCGGAGGAGGCACCGTCGTTTATATGGGCCTCTCAAAAGAGAGGTCAGACTTCTACATGAGGCCCGAATACCCGATATTTTGGTACGAGATGACGGGCTGGCTGACGAACGTCCCCGACTCCTCCGAGTCGAATCGCAGAACCGGCGAGATCGTGAGGCTCGGGGAGACGATGCTGGTGGACGCTGCAGGCGAGAGAATCAGAACCGACGTCCTCCTTCTGGACAAGATAGGAATTTATCGGTTCCAGGGCAGAACCATCGCCGCCAACATGTACGATCCCGTCGAATCGAACCTGCTGGAAGGGAGGACCCTCAACCTCGGGTCCTTCACCAGCGGCAAGACAAAAGAGAAGGTTATCAAAAAAGACCTCTCCCCATGGCTGGTGCTCATAGCTGCGGGGTTGATTGTCCTGGAGCTTTTCATCCTGCGAAGGAGGCGGGAGAGTTGATGGATGGCGTCTACTTCTCCGAGCCCCGTCTCCTCATCCTCGTCCCCCTGATCCTTATCGCGAGCGTGGTGAGCCTCCGGTGGAACAGAAACAGGCTCCTCGTCTTGAGCAGGGCCGTCATATTCTGCCTCCTGGCGGTGGCCCTCGCGAACCCCTACGTCACAGTGACCGAGACGACCACGACGAAACGGCCCTTAATAACCGTAGTCTCGGACCTAACCGCCTCGACGGAGATATTCGATCGAGGTGCAGCAGAGAGGGTCCAGGCGGACCTTCCCGACTCCCAGCTCAGAACCTTCTCGGGGACGGCTACTCCTTTGGGTGACAAGATCCTTCAATATTCCCAGCAGGGAGGAGCCCTCCTCCTGGTCACTGACGGCTACAGCAACCAGGGGCGGAGCATGGAGGAGTCCCTGGCCCTGGCGAGGTCCGCCAACTCCACCGTATTCGCCCTGGAGATGGAGCCGGAGAGGGAGGACTACGGCGTCGAGATCTCCGGGACGAACACAGCAATTCTTGGGGGGGATTATCCCTTCACTGTCATCGTTAGAAGCGCCACCAGCGGTTTTGAGGGCCTTCTCACCGTCAAGGCCGACAACTCAGTCATATTCCAGGACAGGGTCTCTGGGGAAGAGAGATCGGCCTCCATCAAGATATCCCACCGGTTTTCGTCTACGGGAACCCACCTCATCGAGGCGACGATAAACTTCCCCCAGGATACCCAGAGGGAGAACAATCGGTATCAGAAGGCCGTTTACGTCGTCCCCAAGCCCAACGTCCTCCTGGTGGCTGATGGGGAGTCTCCCCTCTCGAAGGTATTATCCGAGCAGTACAAGCTCACTACCACCGCCACCTTCACGAGAGACCAGCTGGGACCCGATGGTAAAAGGTACAAGGCGGTGGTCCTGGACAACCAGAAGTACGGCCCCGAGCTGGCAAGCCTGAAGGAGTACGTCCGAAACGGCGGTGGCCTCGTGGTGGTGGGAGGCGAGGACGCTTTCGACTATGGAGATTACAGGAACAGCACCCTTGAAGACGTCCTGCCGGTGAAATCGGTACCCAGCATCTTCGAGGGCGGGAAGACGACGGTCGTCATCATGGACATCTCCGGGAGCACCCGAAGGGAAATGTCTATCGGTGGCGCCACCTTCCTCGACTACGAGAAGGCTCTGGCCATAGAGATCCTCAGGTCGCCGGAGTTCAGAGACGATCGTGTCGCCCTCGTCGTCTTCGGGACCGAGGCCTTCGTAGTCTTTACACCGACCCCCATCGCCGGAAAGGAGATCATGATTCAGGACCGGATATCGAGCCTCTCGCCCCAGGTGGGAGCCCAGGAGGAGACCCAGCTCAATGTGGGCCTCGCCTTGGCGTGGGATCTCCTCAACGCCAGCAGCAGTGAGGGGGAGGTGATCGTCATCTCCGACGGCCGGATCAGAGAGTACCCCGAGGTCTTCGAGGATTCGATGAGGATGATCCAGGATATGGATGCCAAGGTCCACCTGGTGGAGGTCAAGTCCTTCGAAGACTCTCCGGGAGGTTTCAGAGACCTCGCCGCCAGGTCCGGAGCCGAGTACCATTCCGCCGTCTACCCGAGCTCCGTGGCCATCAGGGCCGAGACGAGGCAGGGGGAGTTGGAACTTCCGGAAGAGGAGGAGATCCCAGCCAGCGGCTATGCCCTGATGATCGCAGATCCGAAACACTACATAACCTCCGATCTCAGCTTATCCGCCAACGCCACCGGGTTCAACGACGTCACCCCCAAGTCGGGTGGACAGAGGCTGGTGGTGATGCTCGACGGAAAGCCGATCCTAACCTCGTGGAGGTACGGCCTGGGAAGGGTTTCTGCCTTCACCACCGACAACGGCGCCGCCTGGGCGCCGGAGGTCTACTCGGCCAGAAACTCGGCCCTCATATCCAGGACTGTGAACTGGGCTGTCGGCGACCCCAGGCCCGAGTCCGGAAGGATCGATGCCGAGGACGGATGGCTGGGAACCCCCCTCAAGATCACAATAATGAGCCCTACCCCTCCGAAGATCGGGTCTGGCCAGGTGGAGAAAGTGGGAGAGAACCGGTACCTGGCGATCGTAAATCCCGAAAGGCAGGGGATATACAGCGTGGGAGATTACGGGATAGCCGTCAACTACCCCTTGGAGTTCAGATATGTGGGCTTCAACCCAGACTTCTCTAGACTGGTGATGTCGAACGGCGGGAAGGTCTTCTCCGAGGCGGAGGTGGCGAGAAGCCTCGTGGAGGAGGCCAGAAAGAGGAGCGAGATTACAGCCCAGCAGAGGGTTAGCCGTCGGTGGTTCCTCCTCTTTGCAGCTCTGGCCATATTCCTCGCAGAGGTCATTATCAGGAGGCTGAGAGAGGTGAAAAGGTGATGATAAAACGCCTGGGACGACCATGGAAGGATC
>LGFT01000097.1 GCA_001509375.1 Methanothrix harundinacea
TGGTGCTGGGGGCGTAGGACCTCTCTTCGCCTACTACTTCGGCGAAGAGGTCGCAAAGGTGGCGGTCCAGCTGGTCAACATGGCCAAAGCCTTCGGCTATCCTGTAGAGAGCCTGCTTCAGCCGGTGGCGGTGGCTCAGGCCATATCGCCCGCACCCGCAGAGCTGGCCAAGGCCGCACCCGAAGTTCCGGCCTTCAAGATACCCGACACTCTCAAGAGTGCCAAGTTCGCAGTGGGCACCGACAAGACCTGGAAGACCCAGATCCAGGAGGTCCAGCTCGGGGCCACCAAGGCCGAGGGCGGATCGAGAGGTCACGTGATCAAGATCGGCGGCGAGAAGGCGATGCCCTTCTTCTACGACGCTGCAATGCCCAACAGGCCCGTCGTCACCATCGACGTATTCGATATGCCCATCGGCATGGCGAAAGCCGTCAAGATGCACTACGAGGACGTCATGAGCGATCCCGCCGACTGGGCCAAGAAGGCGGTCAAGGAGTTCGGCGCAGACTTGGTCACAACCCACCTGATCAGCACCGACCCTCTGATCAAGGACACCCCAGCCAAGGAAGCAGTGAAAGTAGTCGAGGACGTCCTCCAGGCCGTTGATGTGCCGATCGTCATCGGCGGCAGCGGTAACCCCGAGAAGGACGTAGAGGTCCTCTCCAAGGCCAGCGAGGTGGCCCAGGGCGAGCGAGCCCTCATCGCCAGCGCCAGCCTGAACCTGGACTGGGAGGCCATCGGAAAGTCCTGTGCTGCGAACAACAACGTCTGTCTCGCCTGGACCCAACTGGAGATCAACGCCCAGAAGGAACTGGACAGAAAGCTGATGAAGGTCGCGGGCGTCCCCAGAGACTCCATCGTCATGGACCCGACCACGGCAGCCCTCGCATACGGCATGGACTTCGCCTACACCAACATGGAGAGGATCAGGCTCGGCGGCCTGAAGGGCGACGAGGAGCTGAACTTCCCCATGTCCTCCGGTACCACAAACGCCTGGGGCGTTCGAGAGGCCTGGATGGTCAACTCCCCCAACAAGGACGACTCTTCATGGGGTGACAGAATGTTGAGAGGCCCCATCTGGGAGATTCTCACCGGGTTCTCCTTGGCCATGGCCGGGGTCGACATCTTCATGATGATGAACCCGATTGCCGTCGCCTACCTGCAGGAGATCACCCAGTCTCTGATGGGCCTGGTAAAGGCGGAGACACCTGACACCACCAACTGGATCTCAATGGAGGTGTGATAGCCTTGAAGGAATCTAGCCCACTCAACCTTTACAAGTTCCTGCCCCAGACCAACTGCGGCGAATGTGGTGAGCAGACCTGCATGGCCTTTGCAGCAGGTCTCATCGCAAGAGAGAGGACGATCGACGAGTGCAAGCCCCTCTTCGAGGAGAAAAACCAGAAGAAATACGCAAAGAAGCTGGCTTCTCTCAAGGAGGTCATCGCTCCCGAGGTCGCTCTCGTCTACGTCGGAACCGGCGATAATCAGCTGAAGGTCGGTGGCGAGGACGTAATGTACCGCCACCAGATGACCTTCTTCAACAAGCCCCCATTCGCCTACGATGTCTCTGATGCCATGAACGAGGCCGACCTCGTCGAGAGGGTCAAGCTGATCGACACCTGGCGGAAGTTCTACATCGGCAACTGGGAACAGGTCGAGATGGTGGCTGTAAGGTCTGTCACCGGCGACCCCGCCAAGTTTGCAGCCTGCGTCAAAAAAGTGGTAGAGAATACCGCTAAGCCCCTGATCCTCTGCTCCTTCGATCCCAAGGTCCTGAAGGCGGGCCTCGAGGTCTGTGCAGAGAAGAGGCCCCTCATCTACGCTGCCACCAAGGAGAACTGGAAGGAGGTAGCCCAGCTCGCCTACGACTACAAGGTCCCCGTTACTCTGAGAGTGCCCTTCGACCTGGACGGCCTCAAGGGCATGGCCCAGACCTTCAGCGAGATGGGACTTAAGGACCTAGTCCTGGACCCCGGCACTGCGCCAAACGGCGAGAAGCTCCAGGAGTCACTCCAGAACTTCATAAAGCTCCGGAGAGCCGCCACCGAGGAGGGCCAGAAGGATTTCAACTATCCTGTGATGGCTCTGCCGATCAACGCCTGGATGACCACCAAGGATCCTGTTCGCGCTGCCTACTGGGAGAGCGTCCTGTCGGCTACCTTCGTCATCCGCGGCGCTGACATCATGATCAAGCACTCGATGGAGCCCCACAGCGTCATGCCCGACATGCACCTGAGGTTCAACATCTATACCGACCCCAGGACCCCCGTCCAGGTGAAGCCCGGCCTCAACAAGGTGGGCAACCCGACGGAGGACTCGCCGATCTTCCTCACCACCAACTTCGCTCTGACCTACTACACTGTGGAGTCTGACCTCGCGTCCAACAACATCGACTCCTACCTACTGGCGGTGAACACTGACGGCATCGGCGTCCAGGCATCCGTCGCTGGCGGCCAGATCACCCCCAGCAAGATCAAGGATGCATTCGCCGAGGCGGGAGTTGACTTCGAGAAGACCAGCCACAAATCTTTCATCCTTCCAGGAATGGCCGCCAAGTTCAGCGGCGAGCTGGAAGACCTTTACCAGTTTAAGGTCAAGGCCCTGGTGGGGCCCGAGGACTCGGGCCGTATACCCGGCTGGATGGAAAAGCAGTGGCCACCAAAGAAGTAATGGAGATGAAGAGTGTGTCCCCTGAGGGGACACTTTTCCCTCTTTTTTTATCAGGATCTGATTTTTAGCCTATTCTCATCTGAAAATTAGGTCTGGTTGTCGCTTGCGAGCTTTTCATTCGATCTCTTCTGGCTCCCCCGACGCGAGAAGCAGTTCTTTGAAGAGGAGAATCTCGATCACCTGGGATACGTACCTTCTCTGCTGGTACCTCTGAATGTCCTCGTTCATCTTCAGCTCGCTCTCTATCTGGACCCTGATTAAGGCCATCCGGAGGTCTCGTCTCTCCTCGTCGTTCAGCTTGAGTGAACAGATCTCCTTCAGCCTTCTTGGCAGGCTGAGAGGGTCTTTTAGCACTCTCGCCAGCAGAAGTATGTACGCCTTGGGCTCCAAAGGTCTCGTCTCCCCGGAGAGGACTTCCAGGTCCTCCGTCGAGTATTTCTCGCCATCTATGGTAACGTAATCCATATCTTCGCCTCGGAAGATTCAGCTGCTCTTCAAATTCGGGATTTCAGATCTCCCCGGAGGACCGCCTCGCAGATCGCCAGGTCCCCCGGAGAGTTGACGTTCACCGCCAGCTCTATCCGGTCGAGGATGAGGTGGTAGTCCTCCTGTTCA
>LGFT01000045.1 GCA_001509375.1 Methanothrix harundinacea
CAGGACTCCACAACATCAAAAAACCATGTAGATCGCGATGCAGGCAGGCGGGACGTAGATACTGAGGGGGGCGCCTCAAAATTCGATCTGGCCCATTACGGAAAGCTGATTGACAAAGCTTGAAAGGAGGCAGCGTTCGTCTTCGAGTTCATCGAGGGAAATGTAGCTAAAGGAGCAAAAGGACAAAGCGAATACTTTCGCGCCACGAGTTTCTTGCTTTTCTATGATGTCGGGACGATGTATATTATGTAAGGTTTGGATCATAGCGTTGAATCCAGCCCTTACCCATGATCTACGCTAAGGTCAGGGGAGAGATTGCACCAAAACCCCCTTCATTGCTCTCTCCTGACCCCCCCCTTCATCATCTTTAGTGCCAAGATAGTAATGTGCAATCAGTGATCTGTATTCAACGACCATTCTGGTGGGCGATCCCCGAGATGAACGGGCTCATGGCCCGTTTTCTGGACGAGATGGAGAGGCGCTACGGCGTTAAGGGTGCATTTTTCTTATCGTCATCCCATCTTTGATCTTGATCGGGTAAAACGCGAGAGATGCGCCATGCAGCCGGTGAGGAGGGACGCCTCCGTCCCTAGGCCCGCATCCGGCGAGGATCAGGCGGCCGAGCCCAAGGTCCAACATCCACCCGCCATCTTCAGATCAGATCCATTCCATCGGACGAAATACTTGGAGGAGTAGCAATAGTCTGAAATTATATAGAAGTACGTGTTTAACTGGCCAAGCTTGATCTTAGTATCTGCAGAGAATCGAGTCCCTGTTGTTTCCATGTCGCCAGTACGGTCATAATACGTTCATGAATCGACGTTCCTTTGAACGACCGCCTGGGCTTCGCTGGAAGAAGATGACGGCATCCAGTGGCTCGACCTCGAGTATGAGGTCCCCGTCTCGATCAGCCGGATCGAGGTCTATGAGACCTATAACCCCGGGGCGATCGCTGGAATCGAGATTTACGACCTGAACAGCGAGCGCCACCTCGCCTGGGAGGGCAGGATGGAACCGGCGACGGAGGCCCGTATCTCCACGATCGAGATAGACTCCGACTTTGCGTCCGACAGGATCAGGATCATCCTGGATACGAATCGGGTCTCAGGCTGGAACGAGATCGACGCCGTCGCCCTGATAGGCATCCGATATCTCCCTCAATCCGGCCTCTGGAGCAATGGGGACGTTCTGATCGATGCGCTTCCAGGCGGCTGGGAGGGGGTGGTACCGGGAGAGGCAATATAGAGGAGGGTGAACGGCGGAGAGGCTCGAAGACCTCATCAAACTGCTCCGGAGAATTTGCAGCGGGGGTCCGTCCAGATTTCTGCCCCGTCTTTCTCCCGACCACCGATCTCTCGCGAAGACCATAAAGAAACCCGTAGCGAAGGCGGCATGAGCCCTGATGAGGAGGGCGGTGAGGGCGATGGATGAGACGAGGAGGGGATCATGTGCCCTCGGCCCCCTCCTTCCCAACTCCAGAGCGGCGGAGAGGAGGCGCGCAAGAAGGCAAGGAAAAATAATACACCTTTCTGGATTGACCATATATCATTGGAAGCAAGACCCTCCCTCCAATTTTGCTCACCAGGTCATCCTCGCCGTCAGAGACCTCACCCTATAAGCCAAAGGCAGCGAGAGGATGAATATCCATATCGCCGGCCTCGCATCAGCGAGCTTTGGAAGAGCCTCTGCCTCTCCGAGAAGATACATCAGGCCGTCGGCACCCATCATCAGAAGATAGAGAACGCCGAAGACCCCGGTGAGGAAAAGGCCCCCTATGATGAAAGAGAGGCCCTCGTGCCTCCCATGAGATACCCATTTCACCCCGCCGAGGTAGGTCACCGCCATGACCGCCAGGACAAAGCCACCGAAGAGGTCGCCTGGAATCGACTCACCCAATCCGCCAAGGATCTCCACCAGGCCGACCGCGAGAGAGATTACCCCCAGCGCCGAGGCGTATATCGCAATCATTTTGCCAGTTTTGATGCTGAAATCCGTCATCATCTCACCTCACGAAAACCCGAGCAATCTGCCCACGCCTATGATCAGGCCCGAGACCACAAAGGCCAGAGCCACCAGGTAGGCCACCAGAAAGCCAGCCCACCGATATGAATTCATCTCCTTGGCGACGATGCCAATGGTGGCCACGCAGGGAACGTAGATCAGCACAAAGACCATGAAGGCAAAACCAGTGAGGGGAGTGAACAACCCCAGGCTGACGAAGGACTCTCCCAGAGACGCCTCATCTACGCCGAGCAATATGCCGTAGGTTCCCACCACCACCTCTTTGGCGAGGAAACCGAAGAGGAGGGCGACCGCAGCCATCCAGTCCCAACCAAAGGGCCTGAAGATCGGCTCCAAGAAGTGGCCCAAGGACGCGATATACGAGTTCTCGATCAGCTCTCCTCCAGATGTAGCCTCCCAGGGATGGGCAGAGAAAAACCACACGATGAGCACAGTGCCGAATATTATGGTGCCCGCTCTCACCAAAAACCACTTGCCTCGATCCCACATGTGCAGGATCACAGTCCTCGCGGTGGGCATCGAATAAGCCGGCAGCTCCAGAAGGAAAGGCGATGGCTCTCCCTTGAAGAGGGTCCTCCGGAATATCAGGGCCATGGCTATCGCCAGGGCGATCCCCAGGAGGTATATGGAGAATATCACCGTACCCGCATAACTTGCGCCGAATATAGCTCCAGCTATGAGGACGTAGACCGGAAGCCTTGCACCACAGCTGATAAGAGGAGCGACCAGGATGGTGATCATCCTGTCCTTCTCACCGTCTATGCTCCGTGTGGCCATTATCGCCGGAATTGTACATCCGAAGCCCATCATCATGGGTATGAAAGAGCGGCCGTGAAGACCCAGCTTAGACATCAGACGGTCCATCACGAAGGCCGCCCTGGAGAGGTAGCCGCTATCCTCCAGGATGGAGAGGGCGAGGAAGAGCATGAAGATCGGTGGCACGAAGACCAGAACGGAGCCCAGGCCGTCAAAGATCCCTCCAGCCACGAATGAGGCAAGATGGAGATTGGATATGCCGTCTTCTGCGAGGCCTCCAAGCCATCCGAAGAGGAGCTCTATCATGACCATGAATGGCTCCGAGAGGGAGAAGGTGAACTGGAAGACACCCCATAAAAGGGCCAGAAAGATGGGAATTCCAAGCCACCGGTGAAGGAATACGTGGTCTAAGATGTCGGTATAGGTCCACTTGCCTTCGCTCTTGGTGACTGTTGCCTCCAGAATATCCACGATCGCCTGGTACCTCCTTTCGGCGAGGAGTTGCGCAGCGTCATCTCTCGAAAATCCTCCCATATCATTTCACCGCCGCTCTGATCTCCCTCAGATGAGGGCTCGTCTCTATCAGCTTCAGCACATGCTCGTCTTTCTCCAGCAACTTTATTGCCAGCCACCGGGGCGGGTATCTGTCCGAAAGGCCGGCATCTTTGCGGACAGCGTCCTCGACCTCCCCTATGGCGATCTCCGCGTCCTCTCCGTATCCGATCACAATTTTCCTCGTCTCGCCCTTCGCCGCCTCTAGCATCGCTTCTTTCAGCCTCTCCACGCCCTCGCCCGTAGGGGCGACGGTGGGGACGACGGGCACCCCCAGAAGCTCGGAGAGCTTTTCAGTTTCGATGACGATGCCCCTCTCCCTCGCCATATCCCACCGGTTCAGGGCCACCACCAGGTTCGTCTCCAGCTCCAGCAGAAGAAGGGTGAGGTAGAGGTTCCTCTCAAGGCTGGTTGCGTCCACTATGTCCACCACCACATCAGGCCTCTCCTCCAGGATGTAGTTCCTAGATATGAGCTCGTCTTTCGCCTGGGCGGTGAGGCTGTAGGTGCCCGGAAGGTCGACGACCTCGATCTCCTCGCCTCTGCAAGTGAACTTCCCCGTCTTCTTCTCCACGGTGACCCCGGGCCAGTTGCCAACGTGCTGCTTCATGCCGGTGAGCCGGTTGAAGAGCTCTGTCTTGCCCACATTGGGATTTCCGATTATGGCCACCGTTGTCATAGACCCTCGCCTCTGCTGACCAAAATCTTCATCGCGATCCCTCTTCCCAGGGCGATCCTCGAATCGCGAAACTGGAGGAGGATCGGACCTGGCGGACAGGACCGGAGGACTTTCACCTTCGTAGAAGGGGTGAGGCCCATGTCAGTGAGGCGCTGAGCCACCCCTCTTCCGCCCCTAACCGCCACCACATTGCCTTCTTCTCCCTCTGAGAGGAAGGCCAGCGGCAGCCCTCCGCCGGAGATTGAGCCGCTGCTCTTCAGCTAATCCACCTCCAGCAAGACGTTGGCGGCCTCCCCTCGTCTGAGGGTGAGCCTGTAGCCCTTCAGAAGCAACTCCAGGGGATCGCCGAGGGGGGCGCGCCTCACCATCTCGATCTCTGCGCCCCTTACGATCCCCATCTCCATGATCTTCGAGCGGAGGGAGCCGCAAGATGATATCTCGATCACCTTCCCCTTCTCGCCCCGCTCCATCTCGTCCAACCTTTTCTCTGACATTATTTTTCCTCTGTAAGCGATCAGGCCGTTCCGGTTGAAGATCTCAACCGGCTCGGATGATTCTGCATGATCCGGATTATCCGAACATTGGCTGAAAGATGCAAGTTAGGTGGAGAAATTGGTATCCCGAAGAAAGTTCGGCTCCGAAGCTAAATCCGAATTATCTCGGCAAAGGCGTCAGCGAAATCAGAGACGAATAAAAAGGAACTGAGCCGGAGATGGTCGTGCGGATATTGCTTTCAAGATGGAGTTGTGATGCATGGCAATCCCGATGAGATCTGCGAAAGGAGGTCGCCTTTGAGCGGTTACATGAACATCGGGTGGGTTCAGCCTTATCAACTTATTCTCCGGCCCATGGGATTACATACCCTTTAGGTGAACAAGTAATATTCCCTAAAGGAGATAGGTTAGAGAGGCGGCACCTAAAAAATCCGACGGGACAGCGCAAGCTGCCTTTTTTTGGGGTGGCTCAAAAGTCGAAAAAAAACGCGAGTCCTAGTTCAAGATCTGCATCCGCTCGCGAGGGTTGGCGGCTCGGTGAGCCGAGAAAGAGGAGCAGATCCGCCGCCACCGGCTCGGTATACTACGTAGTTTTTCCCCCGCCGCTCCACCAGATGGTCGCATTGTGGCGGCAAATAGTCCATCATTGGGCCGCTCCTGATGATCACCCCCTTCCTCGCTATCCGGAGCATCTCCTCCACAAACCTCCTTATCTCGGCTCGAATGTCGCCCCGCCTGCGGAAGGGCTTCATAGGCGGGTTTAAGGAGACGACGTAAGAGAAGCTCTCCGACGGATAGTCGAGCTCGGTTATGTCGGCGAGCCGGGCCGGTATCCCCCGTTCGACCAGGTGCTCTATGAAGGCGGGAGAGTTGTCGTGGCCGCAGACGTCATCGTAAAGGCAGGCCAGGGATACCGGCCCGCAGGCGACGTCCAAGATGCTCCCCTCCAGATCTATCCCCATCTGGTCCAGGTAGCTCTCAAACCGATATCGGGCCAGACGACAGTATCCAGCGCAATGTACCAAATCTATGCACCTCATTTTTCACACCCGAGCTGCCTCGAAACAACCTCGCTTCGAGCTCAGCGGGATGTGGAATGGTACACGCAATATTCTTTAGGAGACCATATAATATTCCCTAAAAATAATAGGTTTTCTGGAGCAGTACCGAACTCAACCCGACGACTGGAGGATCAGGATCCTGGTTATGAGATCGCCATGCATGGCGGAGACCATGCCTTCGAATCGCATCGATCGCCCTCGATTTGCCAAGGCCCCCGGGGCTCAGGTCCCGGAAACGCAGACCAAAGATCGAGGCGTTGGATAAGGTGGAACCGCAGTTGGCGGCGGGGTGTCTCCGAGTCAGGGTTTGAGTACTCCTGAAGATATAGCTCATAGGTCTGCTCGGAGTCCACCCCCTCCAGCTGGCCGGAGTATGTCTGCTCGATTCTGAATCCGGGCGCAGAAAGCGACGGAGATCGAGGCCCTGAGCGGGGCGGCAGGCGGCGGTACGGCTCGGGAAAGAGGCGGGGGTACCGACGCCCGTCAACGGAAACCCTCTACAAGATGGTCAAGTTCATGGAGGCGAAGAACCTATCGCTGAAGGAGGATGAGAGCTGAGGGAAAAGGTGGAACTCTAGTTTCCAGCATTTGCACAAACCCCCATGCGTCTTTGGCGAGATCAACGATCAATATATCGAAATCGCCAGCTCTGAGACCTGGGAGATCTTCTCGAAATCTCGATCCCTGGATATCAGCCTCTCGGCACCGTTGGTGATGGCTGTGCCAGCGATAAGAACGTCCAGCGTGTTCACGGGCGTTCCTTGGATCAGGAGTTGGCCCATGATCTGGCCAGCCTTTTCTGCAGCCCTCATGTCGAAGTCCAAGATCTCGATCTCGGAGAAGAATCGTCTGAAGAACTGCCCCTCTCTCTTGGCCTTTCTGTGGTTGATCCCGGCGAAGATCTCGTAGCAGCTCATCATGGTGGTGGCCGCGTCCTCGCCGAAGAATTCCCGGATCTGGCGGGATCCTCTGAAGAGGTCGATGAGGGCGCTGGTGTCGAGGACTATCATACCCTTGACCTCGAAAGCTCCCGGATCTTCTTGGAGTCCTCTTCGAGCCCCCTCAGCAGATCTTCGTCTTTGATGGCGCCGAAGTACTCTTCGAGGTTGATCTTCTCCCGTCTCATCAGCCTATCGATCACATCGCTGAAGCTCTCACCCTCTCTTTTTTCGCCCTTCAGCATCTCGTAAGTTTCTTCTCGGATGGAAAGGGTCTTGGTTCCCATGCGTCTGTGCATGTGTGCACACCCATATATTAGCGTCGCCTTCGAAATCGTGATCGATCATGAACTGAGCCAGCTGCTCCCCATCGATCAGGACGATCTTCGGCTGCTGGACGGTCTTGACATAATCTTTGGCATCTTTGGAGAATTGTGAGATTGTAATCATAACACCTTTTCCAGCCTTGTTGCCCATCAGGCTCCCGGCAAAGGCCTGAGCCGCCAGCCTTCCTACAGTTAGAAGAAACTCGAA
Source organism: Methanothrix harundinacea (assembly GCA_001509375.1). Taxonomy (GTDB): domain Archaea; phylum Halobacteriota; class Methanosarcinia; order Methanotrichales; family Methanotrichaceae; genus Methanocrinis; species Methanocrinis harundinacea_D. The sequence continues at coordinate 7,037 of LGFT01000045.1, forward strand.
TTATCAAAACCATGCTGAATTGGCAAGTTCGATACGGAGATATATTATTTGGAGAAATAATAATTTGCAGGATATATAGGTGAGACCGCTAGAAAATCACGTTAACTTTCTATGAAAGGGCACTAGTATTACCTCGAGCCTGCAGAGCTCTACCAGATTGGATAAGCCCCCATCATAAGCCCCATCGACACTCTATTATATTGCCCCAACGGAAAACCTTCTCCGACTCCGCCCGCCATTCAGCACCGCAATTCTCAAGATCACGAGGTCTACCATGGATCTGATCGATAAGTTCCGAGAGATCGTCGGTGAGAGGGCCACCGCTGCCCCCGCCGAGAGGCTCTGCTACTCCTCCGACGCTTCGATGGTCAAGGGCATGCCCGACTGCGTAGTCCGTCCCATGTCGACCGAGGAGGTCTCGAAGGTTGTGGTCCTGGCGGCGGAGCTTGGGGTTCCGGTGACCGCCCGGGGCGCGGGGACGGGCCTTGCGGGCGGGGCGGTGCCCCTCCGGGGCGGGATCGTCCTCGACCTCTCGGGGATGAACCGGATTTTGGAGGTGGATTTGGCGAACCTGGCCGTCGTCGTCGAGCCGGGGGTCGTCCAGGCCCGGCTTAACGATCGCCTGAAGCCCCACGGCTTCTTCTTCCCACCCGACCCCGGAAGCTCCAGTTTTTGCACCATCGGCGGCCTCATCGCCAACAACGGGAGCGGGATGCGCTGCGTCAAGTACGGGACGACCAAGAACTATGTCCTGGACCTGGAGGTGGTCCTCGCCGATGGCCGCGTGATGAGAACCGGCTCCAGGACCCTCAAGTCGGCGGCGGGCTACGACCTGACCCGCCTATTCATCGGCTCGGAGGGAACCCTGGGGATCATCACCAAGGCCATCCTCCGAATGACGCCTCTCCCGAAGGCCAGAAGGCTTGTCATCGCCTCTTTCGACGATGCCGAGGAGGCAGGAAGGGTGGTGGCCAAAACTTTCGCCTCGGGGATCGTCCCTTCCGCCTGCGAGATCCTGGACAGAACGACGATCGCGGTCCTGAAACGGTGCGATCCCGGCCTCGCCCTCCCGGACGGCGACATCATCCTCTTCGAGGTCGACGGGACGGAGCAGTCAACCGCCGAGTCAGCCCAGGAGATCGCCTCCGTCTGCTCGCCGACCGCAGCCCAGGTGGTGACCGCCTCCGGGGAGGCGGAGATGGAGGAGATCTGGGCGGCCCGAAGGCTCGTCGGAGCCGCCGTATCCCGCCTCGACCCCACCAAGAGCCGGATCTACGTCGGCGAAGATGTCGGCGTCCCGATAAAGAAGATACCGGCCCTGATCCAGGAGGTCAGCGAGATCTCCGGGAGGTTCAGCCTTCCCGCCATGAAGTACGGCCACATCGGCGACGGAAACCTCCACGTCGCTCTATTCATCGACGTTCTGGACGAGGACGAGTGGGGGAGGCTCACGTCTGCCGCCGACGCCATCCATCGAGCTGCAATCCGGCTGGGGGGAACGGTCAGTTCCGAGCACGGTATCGGAGCGGCCCGGGCGGAGTACGTTGTAGAGCAGCTGGGCGAGGAGACCCTCTCGGTGATGAAGGCAATAAAACGGGCTCTCGACCCGGAAGGAATCCTCAACCCCGGAAAGCTGGGCCTCGACGATGATGGCCCATCCTCGGGAGGCGAGGGATGAACGGCGCGAAGATCGGGACGATAATCGGGGCGGAGACTGAGATGCAGATCGACCCCCGGGCGATGGAGCTCTGCGTCAGGTGCGGGACCTGTCGGTCGGTCTGCCCCGTCTTCGAGGTCCTGGGCTGGGAGTCACGAAACTCCCGGGGGAGGATCATGGTGGCGAAAGCCCTCCGGGAAGGGCTCAGTCCCGATGCCGAAGTCCTCGACAGCCTCAATACCTGCACCACCTGCGGGATCTGCACCGCAAAATGCCCCGCAGGGGCAAACCCCCCGGCGATCGTCCAGTCTGCGAGGCGTGGGCTCGTATCCCAAGGCATCATGACCGAGGCCCAGGCCAGGTTCAGGGAGAGGGTGAACGTGAGCGGCAACACCTTCGGCGAGTTTGGGGACCGGCTCGCCTGGCTCTCTAATCGGGAAGGGCTCAAAGATAAAGCCGAGCGCGTCTACTTCGTGGGCTGCCTCGACAGCTACCGCTACCCTGAGGTGGCGGAAAAGACCTTTGAGATCCTCCGGCGGTTCGGTGTCACCCTTCTTCCGGACGAGATCTGCTGCGGCTCGCCCCTCATCAGGACCGGCTCCGACGCTGGGAGGTATGTCGACAAGAACCTCCGCCAGATTGAAAAGATCGGAGCGAAGACGGTCATCACGGGATGCGCGGGCTGCCTCTCGACCCTCAAAAAAGATTACCCTGCGGAGTTTGAGGTGGTGAGCGTCCCCGAATTTTTGGCGGAGCACTTATCCGAGCTGGAGTTGGAGCGGCTCGAGATGACCGTCACCTACCACGACCCCTGCCACCTGGGAAGAGGGAACGGGATCTTCGACCCCCCCAGGGAGGTGATAAGGGCGATCTGCGACCTTGAAGAAATGAGGGCGAACCGGATGGATTCCAGATGCTGCGGCGGTGGCGGCGGGGTCCGGGCTGGCTACCTAGACCTGTCCCTCGAGATCGCAAGACAGAGGCTCCTGGACGTCCCCCCGGGGGTCGACGCCATCGTATCCTGCTGCCCCCTCTGCATAAGAAACCTGAGGGATGCGGGAAGCGAGGTCGAGGTGATCGATCTCGTCGATCTTGTTGCCAAGGCGATAAAGTCGGAGTCGGGCTGATCCTAAGAGAGCCCCGCCATCTCGGAGTAGATGTTCCAGGCGCCGACGGCGACAAAGTTGACGGCGATGGCCCCGAGCAAGAGGCCCATGATCCTGGTCATCACCAGAATCCCTGTCACCCCCAATATTCGAGAGACGTACATCGAGGACCTGAGGATCAGGTAGGCGGCGGCGAAGGTCGTCGTCAGGGCCAGGAGGACAACCCCCTTCTCAGCAGGCCCTGAAGCCGTCCCCATCAGGACGATGACTGTGGTGATCGCCCCCGGCCCCGTCAATAGTGGCGTCGCCAGGGGGAATATTGAGACGTCCTCGCGATCGTTAGCGTCTGCCATCTCGGCATCAGTCACCTTTCTTCGAGGCTTCGCCTTCAGCATATCGATGGCCATGAGGAAGAGGAGAATGCCTCCCGCAACCCGGAGGGAGTCGACGGTCGTCCCGAAGAACCGGAGGACCATGTCGCCGGTGAGAGCGAAGAGGAGGGCGACGAGGTAGGCGACCGACGCAGCCCGGAAGGAGAGCCTCGCCCTCTCCCTCGCCGAAGCTCCAGGGGTGAGGGATATGAAAACCATCGTCGCCTCGACGGGGTTTACGATTATGAAGACCGAGGCGAAGGCGTAAAAGAAGTGAGCGAGATAACCAGCAGCCTCCACCATCGGCTATTCCCCTCCTCAACCGTTGCCCTTTAAGAATCGGACTTTGCCGGGACCGAAGAGACCGATGAAACTCGGTGCCCGGCTTCGCCTTCAAGAGAGGCGGGGTGCTTTGCCCTCGTTCTCCCTCTCATCCTCGCCGATCGTCTTTCCCATCTTTCCCAGAAGAAACATGAAGGCAGTCATCGACCATCCCGCGAGGAGGGCGTTTTTGCTGTCCCTCTGCTTCTTCGCTAATAGCCCCGTCGCCAGCCCCGCCAGGGCCGAGACTAGGTATTCGGGGGCGTCGCTGAATAGGTGGCCCAGAGGGTCGGCCTCGGCATCGACAATGTCTCGATGAAGGACCCACCGGTCAGGAAACTCGTGGACATGGGACCCATAAGGCCCCCGGAGCTGCCGTATCGATCCGGGGACCGACTCGCCGAGGATCGTATCCTTGAAGCACTTGGGAAGAGTCGGATGCTCCTCCTTTTTGAGTACGTACTTTTTGTGATGGGGCAGCGTCTCTATCCACCGACAGAATTCCCGGCAAGGCTCGCTGCATTTCATGCTCACCTATACGACATCACCACTTAAATACCATACTGAAGCAGATCAACGAGGACTAAAATTGTCGAGATGAAAAGGGAGAGGTAAGAAGAGGTATAAAAAGAGCGGCAAATTAATTAAAGTATTGAGATGATCCGTCCTCACCTGGTATAGAATACGATTATCAGCATGATCAGCAAGAACAGACTGAAGACGACGATGCACGGATACTGTCGAAGCGTCTCTTTTATATCCACAACAACACCTTCTTTATGTTTGACTGAAGCTAGATTTATAGCTTTTCGAAAGGGCAATCTCACCAGTACCCCTCCAACTTCGCCAGGACCTCTTCGAGGGACATCTCAACCTCCAGAGAGCCGATGAGATCCGCTGGCAGTGCTTTCAGGACCGCCTCAATGTACCCTCTCTTTGCCTCCATCAGCTCGGAGACGGCAGCCTCTGGGATCGCAACCATAAGCATCTCCGCCGCCTCCCTCGACCCTCCGATGGAGGCCTTTAGCCTCTCCCTTCCCATGTCGAGATTGATACCAAAAACTGACGTATCGTCTCTGATCTTGTGGAGATCCTCCGCGAGTTTGTAGACCGCCTCGATGAGCTGGCCGAAGGCCGAGGCATCGGCATCGCACCTCCCACCATGGGTCTTGGCATAGCCGCACCCCTGGCACCTGTTGCCGCCAGAGTGCTGGATGCAGAAGGGGCAGGTCTCGGATTTGAGGGGGAGGGAGGCGAGAAGGTACATCGAGAGTGCCCTGGAGAAGCGGTTTACGTCCTCAGCCGTCCTGACCCGCACCAACCCCCCTTCGAGCCGGTCCAGCCTTTCCAGAAACAGCCGACACCCTGCGACGATCGCCCCCTTCGCCTCTTCCAGGGATGAGGGGTCGATGCTCGCCGCTGCCCACTCTTGATCTTCGGAGCTTGTCATCTCTGGCTCCTCGATCCAGAAGGAAAAAGGCCTTTCCCTTCTCCATCTTTTTTGCGCGTTCTCGCCCCATAACTGCATCTTCATCCATCGGTTCCCCGTCTCTAAATCAGTTCTTCTTACGCCATCGTTTCTGGCGCCCGTGAAAGCCGAAACTCCCCCTCATTCAAAGGCTCGGCCATTCTGCCTCAAAAGAAGCCTTCAAAAATTGGGGCGTTGCGACGACCCAAGTTCGAGGAGGTGCTCGTGGAGGAGATCGAGCAGCAGGTCGGTGTAGCGCCGGGGCCTTGAAAAATATGTATACTTCAAGAGGGGCTGCAGAGGTCGCAGGGCTTGTACCCCTGAGATTCTGCGTCCTCGATGCCTGAAAACCAGACCCGATTTTTCGGCGAAATCCTCTTCGCCAGGCCACAATCCGGTCGATGGTATTTGTCAGAGCCGCTGGAGCCGACGAGGTTATATTTCACTTTTTCTCCCTTTTCTTTGTCATCCTCGGAAATTGCTTCCATCTCCCTGGTCTCCGACTCGATGGTTACACGGGTCGCCTCCGGTGCTGTCGCCTTGACCTCTCCTTCTCGCCCCTCAAATCCACTGATCTCTGCCACAGCCTTTCTGGCCATGAGGATCAGGCCGAGGGCTATCGTCCCCTTCTTCAGGTCGAGGCCTTTCAGGCCTTCCTTGAATCTGTCCATGCTGGAGCTTTTGGAACTCTCGATCAAGCCCTCCAGGTCCATCTCCTTCAACAACGATAACGCCTCCTTCAGATCGCCTTCCCCGAGGCTTTGCTTCAGCACCTCCCACTCTGGTTCCCGGGACGAAGATCTCAGAGCGTCCCAGTCCATCTCCTTTGCAATCCGCATCAGATCGTCCAAGTCCGAAGCCTTCAGATTTTGTACGAGCTTTTCAAGATCCAATCCCATAATCATCTGCATTCACCATCATCTTTTATATCCGAATATATTTACACCACCTATTAAATTTTTACGGCGATCAGTTTCCTTCAAATGAACACCAAATCCTGGGCGATATCCCCCATTTGGCGCCCCACCCTCAACCCTGAGATCTCTCCAACCAACTTTATTTAGTTAAGGGAAAGGTTCAATAAGCATAGAATAGAATATAATTCCGGTGAGTGAATATGCCGTACAACAGCCTGGACGAACTCCCCGACAGCGTCAGAGATAACCTGCCCAAACACGCCCAGGAGATCTATATGAAGGCCTTCAACAACGCCTGGGACCAATACGGCGACCCCGAAGAGCGGCGGGGTGATGCATCCCGAGAGGAGACCGCTCACAAGGTAGCCTGGGCCGCGGTGAAGAAGGTTTACAAAAAGGACGAGGAGAGCGGCGAATGGAAGAAAAAGTAAGTCGTAGCCCGAAATCTCATGAAGATGAGAAGAGGCGGATGAGATGAGAGAAAATACGAAAGGACGACTGGAAGGGAGAACGGCGATCGTCACCGGCTCGACTTACGGCATAGGTGAGGCGATAGCAAAGGTCCTGGCAGATGAAGGCGCCATCTCGATCGTCACCGGAAGGACGGAGGAAGAGGGTGAGAGGGTCGCCGGTGAGATAAGATCCTCCGGCAGATCTGCAGAGTACCATCACCTGGACGTCACTGACGAAGAGGAGGTGGTGAAGGTGATGAGGGCCGTCTACGAGAAGTACGGCAGGATAGACATCCTGGTGAACAACGCCGGTATAAGCGGCCCCAGCAAGCCGACCCACGAATACACGAGGGAAGAATGGGAGAGGGTCTTCGACGTCAACGTCACCGGAGCCTTCCTCTGCACTAAGAACGTCATCCCCTACATGAAGAGGGGAGGCGGCGGAAATATCGTCTACATATCCTCGATTTATGGGATCGTCGGCTCCCAGGACAACCCCGCCTATCACGCCACGAAGGCGGCCAACAGGATTATGGCCAAGACCGGCGCCCTCATCTATGCGAAGAATAACGTGAGGGTGAACTCCGTCCATCCCGGGTTCATCTGGACGCCGATGGTGGAGGACTTCCTCAAGGACCAGTCCCGGGAGCTGGGGGTGGCGCTTGAGGATCTGAAGGGAGAGCTGGATGCGAGGCATCCTATCGGCCACGTCGGCGAGCCGAACGACATCGCCTACGGCGTCCTCTACCTGGTATCAGATGAGGCGAAGTTCGTGACCGGCTCAGAGCTGATCATAGACGGTGGCTACACCACCAGGTGAGGATCGTAAAATGGTGATTTGATGTCGATAATAGTGCCAACCGCAGCGGGAGGAGAGGCTGAAACGAAGGGCGAAGAAAAGAAGAAAAACGAGGAGGAGAAGAAGTCCAAGGAGGTCGAGGTGGAATATCCCCTGAAATTCGCCGAGACTGCGGCGTTCCTCCGGGAGCTGGCTGATACCCTAGAGAAAGGGAGGATGGTCGAGATCGGCCTCGCTCAGCGCCAGATACAGCTCAACCCCGATGAGCCGGTCACCCTGGAGATCTCCTACAAGGAAGACGCCAAAAAGAAGAAGCTTGAGGTGGAGCTGGAGATCAAAGAGTACTTTGGCGCTGCGGGTGAAGAGGGCGGAAGGCCGACGGTGAGATAAAATTTGACGTCGTCGAACCGCCGAAGAGATAAGCGCCAAAGAGGAGTGCGAAATTAAGGCTCGGAGGGACAGGCCGCCTGAAAGCCGAAGGATAATATGGGACTTCGCCAATTCTATATCTGGACCTGAAATTAGGTCAGTGAGCGATCTTGCGGGAGTCTCTCTTTGAGATGGGGGAGTCTTTAGGGTGAAGATCCCATCGAGACGACTGCTATAGATCCACCAGGCGTTAGCTGTATTTACCAATTAGATCTAATTATTCGAATATGTCGTTTGGGCCAATATTTATGGATGGTGAGCGGAGGCGGCTTATTTGCCCTCCGATATACCGAAAGGTTGACGGCGGCGGTCGGGTCTACGTTGGCCTCGCATACGCCGGAAAAGAGATAGTAGCACATTTGACCTATCCACGGGGTGACGACTGGGGGAGGTATGAGCAGATCGGCCAGCCATCCCTTCCGAGGTATGACCCACAAATGTCGGAGAAGATCAAAATCGCAGACCTGGCGCAGCAGTTGGCCTTGGGCGCGGTGAAGAACGGCGACGAGGACGGCAACATGGGACTTTCCAGGTGCTTCGAAGGTTGGGGACTTTCACCACCCACTGATGATGATGTTAAGGCTCTGTTCACGATATTAGACGAACTTCTGGAGATTGAGCTTTTCCAGTCGGAAGCGATACCCACCGACGAACCTTGTAACGATCTCGACGACATTCAGTTTGAAGAGAGGACGGGGGCGTACGTTCAGCAATGGATAGATGATCAGTTCCGCGGTTATCCCAGAATGAATAAGAGGCGGTTATTGCGGCTGGTATGTCTCGTCAGAGCGCTCATCAGGCAGGCGGTGAAGGGCGAAAAAGACTTGACCGAATTTCAAAAACGATGGGGTTGTACCGGATAGCAACAACCATTCACACCATAGGAACGTTTTTTCTCCCCTCTGCAATTAGAAACCTGTTACCGTTCCTTTATTTTTTTAATTCTTCTTAACCCCCGGAAACTCGCTATTCTCCGGGCAATGCCGGCCCATGCAAAAGAGTAGGTTGAAATCCTCAAAGTGACCACTCCCGCCAATAAATTGGCGGTCATCTAAGCTTTCGCCACAGACTGTAGCCCCAGTCTGAGAATGTTTATGGCTGCATTATGATCTCTATCCGCAAGACAATGATTCTTGACCATGCCCCTGATATTCAAGTCTTCAAAGACTATCAAGTCATCTTCCTTCGATACTTTGTTGACCATACGAAGTGATAATACACGTTATAGACGCATCCTCTTGCGCTTATCCAATGCTCTTGTTTGTTCATCCTGACTCATATATATGTGACCATGTGTATAAATGCCTATCGATAGGTACGGGCTGTATCCCGACTTTGAAAAGGCGGGGATTAGCCCTGCGTTCGTCTAAAAAACAGTATGACGATTCGCCAGAAATCAACTGGAGATAATATAACGATATTTTGATAGGTAAACACGCTGAGAGATAATAAAAACAGAAATTCTATATTTATTAATATTAACTTAGTTGATGTGCCTGTTAAAAACGAAAATGCGGCAATATAGCTTTTGCTTGGAAATTCGTTACTCAAATATCACCGAATTAAATGGCATTAGAGTAAAGTCTATGTTATTGAAAATGAGAATCATCATCATAAATTAAGTTCTCAAGCCATTCTTAATAATTGATTCAAATACATCATGATTAATCATTATAATAATTGTTCACGATAGATTTATAAACAAAGGAAGTAAAAGTCAAATAGGTGTTTCGGGCACTACTCCAAAAATTTCCAGTGTATATGTTGGCTGAGACGGACCAAGGGAGCCAATTATCCCAAAAGATCGCGTCAAATGTACATCTATCATGTGATAGATCTTGGAATCTGCGTGGAGAAGCCGAAACATCTCAATTTGATGAGTAAAGGAGGGTCTAAATTGGCTGAAACGGCAGAGAAGAAGGGTAAGACGAAGGTTCTGATGGAGGAGACAAGACTCTTCGAGCCTCCAAAGGAACTCGTCGAGAACTCCAACGTCATGCAGTGGATGAAGAAAAAGGGCTTCAAGACCGAGACAGAGATGCGCAAGTGGTGTTCTGACAACTACGTAGAGTTCTGGGACGAGATGGCCAAGACCTACGTCGACTGGTTCAAGCCCTACACCAAGGTTATGGACGATTCCGATAAGCCCTACTTTAAGTGGTACACCGGCGGCCTGGTCAACATGACCTACAATGCCGTGGACCGGCATGCCAAAGGGGCCAAGAAAGATAAAGTGGCCTACATCTGGGTTCCCGAACCGACTGACCAGGCCACCCAGAAGATCACCTACGGCGAGCTTTCAAAAGAGGTGAACAAGTTCGCCAACGGCCTCAAGAGCCTCGGCGTGAAGAAGGGAGACAGGATCAGCCTCTACATGCCCATGATCCCCCAGCTTCCCATCGCCATGCTGGCCTGCGCCAAGCTGGGTGCCATCCACAGCATCGTATTCTCCGGCTTCAGCGCCAAGGGTTTCGGCGACAGGGTGAAGGACTGCGAGGCCAAAGTGGCCATCACCACCGACGGCTTCTACAGGCGCGGAAAGCCGATGCCCCTCAAGGCCAACGCCGACGAGGCGATCGCCGATGCTCCCAGCGTCGAGCACATGGTAGTCTTCAAGCGGACGGGCATTGACGTAGACTGGAAAGAGGGACGAGACATCTGGTGGCATGACCTGATAAAGGGACAGTCCGATGAGTGCGAGCCCGAGAAGCTGGATCCCGAGCACAGGCTTTTCATCCTTTACACCTCAGGTACGACAGGCAAGCCGAAGGGCATCGAACACGCTCAGGGAGGATACTGTGTCGGACCTGCACAGACATTGCACTGGGTCTTCGACATAAAAGATGATGACGTCTGGTGGTGTACCGCAGATATTGGCTGGATTACAGGCCACTCCTACATAGTCTACGGTCCCCTCTGTCTCGGCTGCACGGGAGTCATGTATGAGGGGTCGCCAGACTTCCCAGACTTTGGAAGGTGGTGGAAGCTCATACAGGATAATAAGGTATCAGTCCTCTACACCGCTCCCACGGCGATAAGGATGTTCATGAAGCAGGGGCCGGAGTGGCCCGCAAAGTACGACCTATCGAGCCTGAGACTTCTCGGATCTGTCGGCGAGCCGATCAACCCCGAGGCATGGATGTGGTATCGCGAGCACATCGGCGGAGGCAAGCTCCAGATCATGGACACCTGGTGGCAGACCGAGACGGGAACTTTCCTCAACTCGCCGCTGCCGATAACCCCCCTGAAGCCCGGATCTTGCACCTTCCCGCTGCCGGGATTCAACATAACTATCTATGACGAGCTCGGAAACGAGGTGCCCCTGGGAGAGGGCGGCAACATAGTGAGCGAAACGCCGTGGCCTTCGATGCTCAGGGCCTTCTATAAAGACAGAGAGAGGTACCACAAAGAGTACTGGGAGATGTACTGGGACACCCCCAAGCGCGGCACCTACCTGGCTGGCGACAAGGCCACAAGAGACAAGGACGGATACTTCTGGATTCAGGGGCGTATCGACGACGTCTTGAGCGTCGCAGGTCACAGGATCGCCAACGCCGAGGTGGAGTCCGCCATCGTGGCCCATCCCAAAGCCGCTGAGGCTGCCGTAGTCGGAAAACCCGACGAGGTCAAGGGCGAAGCCATAGTGGCCTTCGTCATCCTGAAGGTGGGTGTCGACCCGAGCCCAGAGCTGGGGAAGGAATTAATAACCCACGTCAGAAAGACGCTGGGCCCCGTGGCAATGCCCTCAGAGATTCACTTCGTCAACGACCTGCCCAAGACCAGATCCGGAAAGATTATGCGCCGGGTGGTGAAGGCCAAGGCCCTAGGCAATCCCACAGGGGATGTCTCTGCTCTGGCCAACCCCGAGGCTGTAGACGGAATTCCGCTCATCGTCTAGATGAGCGACCCTTTTTTTTATTTTTGATGGTTCGCACGCGCATCTCTTTGATATTGGAGCTTTCAGTTTGTCGTTCAAGCGACCTAAAAATCTCATCGATTCCCATCCTTCGTTTGCGGAGAAGGCCAACCAGCACATTCACTCCTCCTGAATGAATGGGTCATCTTTCTCCTCCCGCATTCTTAACGATCGATTTATAAGTAATGCTACTAAATTTGTAATTATCATTCCAACAGTTTGAACTTAGAGGAGATTTCTGAACACTATTGCCAGAATATAATTTATATTTCGATCTAACTATGGAAATTAAATAACATATTAGTGTGGCCAAATCGAAGAAAACAAAAACCCATTTATAAAATTGGTGCTGGAGATGAAAATAAAATTTATATGATTTATATTTAGTATGACAAAAATGTTTAGACGCCTATTTATATCAATAGGAACGACCATCTGAAGAGCCCTAAAAAGAAATAGTTCTCAATAATAGCGGATCTAATTACCCACATCTAAAGTTTACGTTGCCGAAATATGCGATCCTACATTTAGAATTAAGTTTTTTTGATATTCTTAATAATTGAGTAAAATATATCATGATAAATCATTATAATATATGTTCTCGATAGATTTATAAACAAAGGAAGTACAAGGAACCCAGGTGTTTCCTGAGCGACTCCACGATACTACGGGGATACGTGATAGGGGCAAGCCAAGTGAGCCAAATTATCCCAAAAGATCGAATCCGATTGGACATCTATCATCGGGTAGATCTTGATATCGGTGTGGAGCGCCGAAACATCTCAATTTGATGGGTGAAAGGAGGATTTTAAATTGGCTGAAGGAAAAAGCGGAACAACCAAGGTTCTGATGGAAGAGACCAGGATTTTTGAGCCGCCAAAGGACCTCGCCGAGAACTGCAACGCGTGGCAGTGGGCGAAGAAGAAGGGGTTCAAGACTGAAAAGGAGATGCGTGCATGGTGTGGCGAGCACTACATCGAGTTCTGGGACGAGATGGCCAAGACCTACGCAGACTGGTACGAGCCCTACAAGGTGGTCATGGACGACTCGGCCATGCCCTACTTCAAGTGGTTTGTCGGCGGGAAGATCAACGTATTCTACAACGCCGTCGAGAGGCACATCAAGGCCGGCAAGGGCAGCAAAGTCGCATACCACTTCATCCCCGAGCCAACCGACCAGCCCGAGAAGGCCTACACCTACCAGGAGATTTACGAGACCGTCAACAAGCTGGCAAACGGCCTCAAGAGCCTCGGCGTAAAGAAGGGCGACAGAGTATCCATCTACATGCCCATGCTTCCCGAGACCGTCATGGCGATGCTGGCCTGCGCCAAGATCGGCGCCATCCACAGCCTGGTCTTCTCCGGGTTCAGCTCCAAGGGCTTCGGAGACAGGGTCCAGGACTGTGAGGCAAAGGCCGTCTTCACCGCCGACGGCTTCTACAGGCGCGGCAAGCCGATGCCCCTCAAGCCCCAGGCCGATGAGGGCGTCAAGGACGCGCCCAGCGTAAAGAACGTCATCGTCCTCAAGAGGACCGGCCTTGAGGTACCATGGACCGAAGGCAGAGACGTCTGGTTTCACGAGCTGGTCGCAAGCCAGTCAGCTGACTGCGCTACCGAGGTCATGGACGCCGAGGATAGGCTATTCATCCTCTACACCTCTGGTACCACCGGAAAGCCCAAGGGTATCGAGCACGCTCACGGTGGATACTGCGTCTGCCCTGCTCAGACTCTCAAGTGGGTTTTCGACCTGAAGGAAGGCGACGTATGGTGGTGCACCGCCGACGTCGGATGGATTACAGGCCACTCCTACGTCGCCTACGGGCCGCTCTCTCTGGGCGCAACCAGCATAATGTACGAGGGATCTCCCGACTTCCCCGACTTTGGCCGCTGGTACAAGATCATCCAGGACCACAAGGTCAGCGTCTTCTACACCGCCCCAACGGCCGTGCGGATGCTCATGAAGCAGGGTGAAGAGTGGCCCGAGAAGTACGACCTCTCCAGCATAAGGCTGCTCGGGTCCGTCGGCGAGCCCCTCAATCCCGAGGCCTACATCTGGTACCGGAAGAACTTCGCCTACGACAAGGCCCCCATCATGGACACCTGGTGGCAAACCGAGACCGGCTGCTTCGTCATATCTCCGCTGCCCATGACCCCCTGCAAGCCCGGCTCCGTAGCATTCCCCCTCCCCGGCTTCAACACCACCATCTACGATGAGGAAGGAAAGGAAGTCCCATTGGGTGAGGGAGGCAACATCGTCAACCCCACGCCCTGGCCCTCGATGCTCAGAGCCTTCTACAAGGACGAGGTCCGGTACAAGAAAGAATACTGGGAGATGTACTGGAACACCAAGCCCGGCACCTACCTGGCTGGCGACAAGGCGACGAGGGACAAGGATGGATATTGGTTCGTCCAGGGCAGAATCGACGACGTCTTGAGCGTCGCAGGTCACAGGATTGCCAACGCTGAGGTCGAGTCCTCGCTGGTGGCTCACAAGGCCGTATCAGAGGCTGCGGTCATCGGCAAGCCCGACGAGGTGAAGGGTGAGGCGATCGTCGCCTTCGTCATCCTGAAGAAAGGCGTCGAGCCCTCTGACGACCTGGCAAAGGAGCTGAGGACTCACGTCAGGACAACCATGGGACCTTTGGCCATACCAGCCTCCGTCCACTTCGTCGACGATCTGCCCAAGACCAGGTCCGGCAAGATCATGCGCCGGGTGGTCAAGGCCAAGGCCCTCGGCAACCCCACCGGCGACACCTCTGCTCTCGCCAACCCCGAGGCAGTGGACGGCATACCGCTCATCTGAAGGGCGGCAGGCCACTTTCTACCTTTTTTATTTTTTTTCCCAAAAAGTTCTATTCTCAGGAGATACGGTGTAACCTGCACCAATTAAAGCTTATTAAATCCAGAGAGATCCTTCGATCTCCGAAATCATCCATATATTTTTCAATTTCATAAATGCGATGAGATCGATCTTTATCCCTTCAGTTGTGAGAAGACCTGCTGAGTAACATCCGAACTGCATGATAAAGGTATCGGGTTCATGGTCTATTTTTATTCGTGCATCGGATGAGGTGGAGCATCATGGTTTATCACCGTTGTTCAAAAAGGGTTTTCCGCCATTCTTCGATGGAGGAAATTCAGATTATCGCCCTCAGAAGGCCGGACGACATCCCTATATTTTGTCAATAAATGTAAACTCCACTTTTTGAATTAAAAGTCTCTAATATCTTTAACAATTGAACATCATATATCGTTATAATTCCTTATAAAAACACATTTTTCGACACATTTATAAACGAGAAGAGGGAGATCGCATCAGTGTTTCCGAGAATGCCCCGGATAAAAAGGAGTTCGCTTACGGTCGGTCTCGAAGAGAGGAACGCCAGCGGTTGCAGCGTGGCGGCTGGGAGGCGTGCTCCGTTCAATTGCATAACCGTCTCCAGATCGATCTCGTCGTTAAGAAGGGCCTTTTATGGAAACGCTTCAAGCTAAAGGTTAAAAGGAGGTAGAAAAGTGGCTGAAGGAAAAACCGGAACAACCAAGGTTCTGATGGAAGAGACCAGGATTTTTGAGCCGCCAAAGGACCTCGCCGAGAACTGCAACGCGTGGCAGTGGGCGAAGAAGAAGGGATTCAAGACTGAAAAGGAGATGCGTGCCTGGTGTGGCGAGCACTACATCGAGTTCTGGGACGAGATGGCCAAGACCTTCGCCGACTGGTATGAGCCCTACACGGTGGTCATGGACGACTCTGAGAAGCCCTACTTCAAGTGGTTTGTCGATGGCAAGATCAACATGTTCTACAACGCCATCGAGAGGCACATCAAGGCCGGCAAGGGCTCCAAGGTGGCCTACCACTTCATCCCCGAGGCGACCGACCAGGCCGAGAAGGCCTACACCTACCAGGAGATATACGAGACCGTCAACAAGCTGGCGAACGGCCTCAAGAGCCTCGGCGTAAAGAAGGGCGACAGAATCTCCATCTACATGCCCATGCTCCCCGAGACCGTCATGGCGATGCTGGCCTGCGCCAAAATCGGCGCCATCCACAGCCTGGTCTTCTCCGGGTTCAGCTCCAAGGGCTTCGGAGACAGGGTCCAGGACTGTGAGGCGAAGGTCGTCTTCACCGCGGACGGCTTCTACAGGCGCGGCAAGCCGTTGCCCCTCAAGCCCCAGGCCGACGAGGGCGTAAAGGATGCGCCCAGCGTAAAGAACGTCATCGTCCTGAAGAGAACCGGCCTTGAGGTACCATGGACCGAGGGAAGAGACGTCTGGTTCCACGAGCTTGTGGCCGAGCAGTCCGCGGACTGCGAGACCGAGGTCATGAACGCTGAGGACAGGCTCTTCATCCTCTACACCTCCGGTACCACCGGAAAGCCCAAGGGTATCGAGCACGCTCACGGTGGATACTGCGTAGGCCCCGCTTACACCTGCAACTGGGTATTCGACCTGAACGAGGATGATGTCTACTGGTGCACCGCCGACGTAGGCTGGATCACCGGCCACTCTTACGTCGCCTACGGACCTCTCTGCCTGGGCATCACCAGCATCATGTACGAGGGCTCCCCCGATTATCCCGACTTCGGCCGCTGGTACAAGATCATCCAGGATTACAAGGTCAGCGTCTTCTACACCGCTCCGACCGCCGTCCGAATGCTGATGAAGCAGGGGACTGAGTGGCCCGAGAAGTACGATCGGTCCAGCGTTAGGCTGCTCGGATCCGTCGGCGAGCCCCTCAATCCCGAGGCCTACATCTGGTTCCGCAAGTACTTCGGAAATGAGGTCTCACCCATCATGGACACCTGGTGGCAGACCGAGTCTGGGTGCCACGTGATTTCCCCGCTGCCCATGACCCCCTGCAAGCCCGGCTCCGTAGCATACCCCCTGCCCGGCTTCAACACCACACTCTTCGACGAAGACGGAAACGAGGTGCCCCTGGGATCTGGTGGCAACATCGTCAACCCGACCCCCTGGCCGTCCATGCTCAGAGCCTTCTACAAGGACGAGGTCCGGTACAAGAAGGAGTACTGGGACATGTACTGGAACGTCAAGCCCGGCACCTACCTGGCTGGCGACAAGGCGACGAGAGACAAGGACGGATACTGGTTCATCCAGGGCAGGATAGACGACGTCCTGAGCGTCGCAGGCCACAGAATCGCCAACGCTGAGGTTGAGTCCGCGCTGGTAGCCCACAAGGACGTCGCTGAAGCAGCGGTCATCGGCAAGCCCGACGAGATCAAGGGAGAAGCCATCATCGCCTTCGTCATCCTGAACGAGGGCGTCGAGGCGACCGACGACCTGATGAAGGCCCTGAGGACCCACGTCAGGACCTCTCTCGGACCCCTGGCCATACCCGCGGCAGTCATCCCCGTCCAGGACGTCCCCAAGACCAGGTCCGGCAAGATCATGCGCAGGGTCATCAAGGCCAAGGCCCTGGGCAACCCCACCGGCGACACCTCTGCCCTCGCCAACCCCGAGGCAGTGGACTACATCCCTTTGATCTGAGGGAGAAAATTTCAGGCCGTTAAGGGTGGGGCAAAGCCCCACTCTGACCTCTATTTTTTCTGATAGAAAACATCATACTTTATCCAAAAAAAGAGTAATCTGGAAGCAGCTGACATAAATCAGCCGCAATGCTAGTGTTCGTGTTCGTGGCCGTGATCGTGGTCGCACCCGCAAGCGTCGCTCTCTGGCCCCTGGATCAGAAAGCCCCTTCCCAGCTCTTCAGTGTCCACGTAATCTATTATCGTCGGGCTCTCTCCCAGGATCTCAGCGTCTTCGGGGTTCATGTGGACTTTGATGCCGTTGCTCTCATAGACCACGTCGTCTTCGGCTGGGTCGCCCCAGGCGAGGACGTAGTTTGCACCGGTGACGTCGGTGGCGGCCAGGATCATTCTGACCACCTTCCCCTCTGTCATATTTCCCTTCAGAACCTCGGCGGCCACATCAGTTATCTCGATCATCGTCATCACCAACCATACTCGCATTTATCTAATCCCCGTTCAACTAATATTTAGCTTTGGGATCACAAAGACGGAACAAGATCAGAGCGGCCGAGAAGGAGGCAAAGCTCAGGTTCAAAAGGTGGGGTTCTCATGGGAGTCGACTTGGGAGATCTCCTGGAAAGGGAGAATATAGAGATAAAGGAGCTTTCGGGGCACTGGATCGCAGTGGACGCCTTCAACACCCTATACCAGTTTCTGAGCATCATCAGGCAGCAGGACGGAACCCCCCTCAAGGATGGGTCGGGCAGGACCACCTCCCACCTCTCAGGGATCCTCTATCGGATGACGAACCTGACGGTGGCCGGGGCGAAGGTCGTCTTTGTCTTCGATGGGGAGCCCCCCCGTTTCAAGAGGGAGACCCTGAACCAGAGGGCGGAGACGAGAGCCAGGGCCAAGGAGATGTGGGAGCGGGCGAAGGAGGAGGGGCTGGACGGGTTCAAATACGCCCAGGCTGCATCCCGCCTCGGAGACGAGATGGTCGCCGACTCGAAGCGTCTTCTCGGGGCGATGGGGATTCCGATCGTCCAGGCCCCTTCGGAGGGGGAGGCCCAGGCAGCTCGCATGGCGATCAACGGCGACGTCGATCTGGTGGGAAGCCAAGACTACGACGCCCTCCTCTTCGGCGCGCCGAAGGTGGTGAGGAACATGGCCATCACCGGCAAGAGGAAGCTTCCGGGAAAGAACGTCTACGTCGAGGTCGCGCCGGAGGTGATCAGCCTCGAACGAGAGCTATCACGCCTCGGAATTGAAAGGAGGCAGCTCGTGGAGATCGCGATAATGTGCGGCACCGACTACAATGCTGGTCTGAAGCGGGTCGGGCCCAAGACCGCCCTGAAGCTGATAAAAGAACACGGCGACCTGGAGAGGGTCCTGGAAGTGAGGGGTGAGACGATCGAGAACGCAGACGAGATCAGGGACCTATTCCTCAACCCACCGGTCACCGACGATTACGAGATCGAGATGAGGAAGCCGGATGCTGAGAAGATCACGAGGTTCCTCTGCGACGAGAGGGACTTCTCGCAGGAGAGGGTGGAAAAAGCGGTCAAAAGGCTACAGGAGGCGATGAAGGTTGGGCAGAGCACCCTCGACAAGTGGTTCTAGCTCGGAGCTTTTCGACCTGGACCTTGGCCGCGCCCTGGAGCTGATAAAAAAGTCGGGGGCGAAAGTCGTCGGAGTCCAGGTCCCAGAGGGCCTGAAGAGGATCGCCTCCGATCTGGCGGAAGAGATCGAGGGAAAGACCGGCGCTGAGGTGATGGTCTCCGGGGACCCATGCTACGGGGCATGCGACATCGATCTCGATCTCTGCAGGGCGGCAGACCTGGTGATCCACGTCGGCCACTCGGAGATGCTGGAGGGGGACCCCCTCTCCAACAAGGTCGTCTACCTCGAGGCCAGGATGAGGGCAGACGTCAAGGAGACCGTTGAGAAAGCGGCCGACCTTTTTTCCGCCCGGCGGGTGGGGGTCCTCACCACGGTGCAGCACGTCCACCGGATGGATGATATTGTGGAGGTCCTGGAGAAGAAGGGGATCGAGGCCCAAGTCCGATCAGGAGGAGACAGAACTCGTTATCCGGGGCAGGTTCTGGGGTGCAACTACGAGGCCGCCCGATATGCGGACGTCGAAGAGTATCTGTTTGTAGGAACAGGTCAGTTCCACCCCCTCGGCGTGGCTCTCGCCACAGGAAAAAAGGTGGTGGCCGCAGATCCTGTGACCGGCGACGTCTCGGTCGTGGACACTCTGCCGATGCTGAAGCGTCGTTACGGGGCGATAGCCAGGGCCGTGGACGCCGAACGAATCGGAATCCTCGTCTCCAAGAAGCCGGGACAGAAAAGGATGGATCTCGCGAAGAGGATGGAGGCTCTGGGAGAAGAGCACGGAAAAAAGATGCTTCTCGTCTACCTGGATAGAGTAGAACCCGACGTTTTGATAAACCTCGGCGTGGGTGCCGCCGTCTGCACGGCTTGTCCGAGGATCGCGTTGGACGATCAGGCGAAGTATCCCGTGCCGATCCTCACTCCGCCGGAGTTCGAAGTGCTGATGGGGGAGCGGAAAGGAGAGTACTTCCTCGACGAGATTGAGTAGGGGCCTGAAAAGAGCTCTAGCATCGATGGGTTTAGCATAGGAGGACTACAATAGAGGAATATCGTCTTCTCTACGCTACCATTGTTTCAGCTGATTCCCGGTAAGATTGTACGTAGAATAGATTTAGGTGAATGTGGCAGCGATCCATAGTTCCCGAGGGCTCGCGCACCTAAGTACCGTATGGAACGTGGGCGGGCTTA
>LGFT01000046.1 GCA_001509375.1 Methanothrix harundinacea
ATATGCGAACTCCAACATTCAGCTAACAAAGGAGCTCGTCCGGGGAGACCAGGACAGCCTATCCCCGTATCAGGGGACCGTATTTAAGCCTTTCGGACTCCGAGGGAGGCTTGATATTTAGCACCCACGAGGCCTCAGACTTTGACCCTTCTCGACAAGTTTGCGCGAATCTCGCGCCCTTTTGCCAGACGGGCGAACTCCTCCAATACCAGCCGGATATTTAAACGTTGTGGCATGGTGACCGCCCAGGCGAAAGTCGAAATCCAGAATTTTCGCGTCGGTTATTAATACCAACAGAGAGACTCGACCAGGATCAAGGGGAGAAGATGCAAGATCGGAGGTTTTTGGAGGGTTTTTATGAATTTCACTTTGACTGAGAAGATTTTGAGGGAGCACCTCGTCGATGGGCATTACGAGCCAAGAAAAGAGATCGGAATAAGGATAGATCAGACTCTGACCCAGGACGCAACGGGAACGATGGCCTACCTCCAGTTCGAGTCGATGGGCCTCTCCGAGATAGAGACGGAGCTTTCCGTCTCCTACGTGGACCACAACACAGTCCAGGTGGGGTTTGAGAACGCCGACGATCACCGATATCTCCAGACGATCGCTGAGAGGTACGGAATCCACTTCTCGAGGCCTGGAAACGGGATCTGTCACCAGGTACACCTGGAGAGATTCGGCCGGCCCGGAAGAACCCTCCTAGGATCCGACAGCCACACCCCCACCTGCGGGGGCTTGGGCATGATAGCCATGGGGGCGGGCGGGCTCGACGTTGCAGTGGCCATGGGGGGAGGAGCTTACTTTTTGACCTGCCCCAAAGTGATCAAAGTCAACCTAGAGGGAAGGCCCCCCGATTGGGTTACGGCCAAGGACGTGATTCTAAAGGTGCTCGATGAGCTGACCACCAAGGGGAATGTGGGGTGCGTATGCGAGTACGGTGGAGAGGGGGCTCGCGCCCTTTCAGTGCCGGAGAGGGCCACCATAACTAACATGGGCGCGGAGACAGGGGTAACCACATCAATATTTCCCAGCGACGAGGAGACTAGGAAGTTCCTCGCTGCCCAGGATAGGGAGAAGCAATGGGTCCCCCTCGAAGCTGATGAGAACGCAGAGTACCATCGCGAATTAGATATCAACCTCTCAGATCTGGAACCTCTGATGGCAGCCCCTCACAGTCCAGGGAAGATCGTTCCTGTCAGCGACGTCGAGGGGATGGCAGTCGACCAGGTGATGATCGGGTCCTGCACCAACTCCTCCTACGTCGACCTGATGACCGTCGCGAGGATGCTGAAAGGACGTCGCCTGGTCCCCGGAGTCACCCTGGGAGTGGCCCCAGGATCGAGACAGGTCCTCATGATGATCGCTGAGAACGGTGGCCTCGGCGACCTCCTCGCCTTCGGCGCGAGGATCCTCGAGTCTGCCTGCGGCTTCTGTATAGGAAACAGCATGTCTCCCAAGACCGACTCGATCTCCATCAGGACCAGCAACAGAAACTTCAAGGGAAGATCCGGAACCCAAAGCGCCAACGTCTACCTGGCAAGCCCCGTCGTGGCGGCGGCGGCAGCGCTAAAAGGCGAGATCGTAGACCCAAGAAACCTGGATATGATCTTTCCAAAGGTCAGGATGCCAGAACATTTCAAAATCGACGACAGCATGATCATCCCACCCCTGCCGGAGGGCAAGCGTGCGAAGGTCTCGATCTATCGCGGCCCAAACATCGGTGAGCCTCCCATCAACGACCCCATGCCCGAGGACCTGCGAGGGAAGATCACCATCAAGGTGGAGGACTATGTCACCACCGACCACATCATGCCCGCGGGCTCCCGTCTGAAGTACAGGTCGAACGTGCCCAAGTACTCAGAGTTCGTATTTGAGCCCCTGGACCCCGAGTTCAGCAGAAGGGCGGCCGATCAGAGGGACCGGGGCATTCACAACCTGGTCGCGGCCGGGGTGAGCTACGGCCAGGGATCTTCGAGAGAACACGCTGCCCTCTGCCCCATGTATCTGGGGGTCAAGGCGGTGATGGCGAAGTCGATAGAGAGGATCCATGCAGCAAACCTCGTAAACTTCGGGATCGTGCCCTTCACCTTCGTGGAGGAATCAGATTACGATTCTCTGAAGAGGGACGACGATGTGGAGATAGCCGGCATCAGGGATGCCATCGAAAGGGGCGACGGGGTGGTCGAAGCCTTCGACAGAACCGCGGGAAAGAGGGTCCTTTTTAAGACAGACCTGAGCGAGCGCCAGAGGAAGATCGCCGTCGCCGGAGGCCTTCTTCCCTATACCGTCCGGAAAAAGAGGTGAAATGAAAAGATCGCCGGCCTGCCCCTTCACAGGCCGAACTTATTATTTATTTCCTGGGTCAGAAATTGCCTGTTCCTCTGCACCGGGCTCTGGGTGGTCTGGTTTGCCTGCCCGAAAGAGGAGTCTTCAACAGGCATGGCTGAGGTGTAAAACCAGGTGCTTCCCGCAGCGAAATCATATCTCGGGCTCACGGCTCCAACTGTCCTCGTCGCTCCGTCGCCAAAGGAGGATGCTGAGACGTTGAAGGGAAAGTTTGTCATCCAGAAGAACAGGGTATTCTCGACGTCGATCATCTGTCTTGCCAATAAGGGCGTCGTTTGAGTCACGCGGGGGTTGGAGATGTAAGAAGACCAGTACATATCGGCGTAATCTTCGAATCGAGATTCGTCCATCGAGCCCACTACCGGGTTTTCTCCCATGAGGAAAGCACTCTGGGTCGTGGTATAGCCTGCCGCTGCCGCAGATCCCACGAGACAGACCAGCATAATTGTAATTTCACATTTCAAGTTTGATCACCACCACTTTTTATCGAAATCGCGATGCGACAATCCCTGATCAGTACCAACCTATTTATGCCTTATCTGCAGTGAGATGGGGCCATGCCAGATTGTTTTGAAATCCTGAACAAAGATCTGGCAGGTCGGATCGGCAGGCTTCGAACGCCTCACGGCGTCGTCGAGACCCCTGCGCTGATGCCCGTGGTCAATCCCCACCTCAGGCTGATCGAACCTGCCGATCTGAAGAGGATGGGTGCAGAGATACTGATTACCAACAGCTACATCATAAACCAGGATCTTGAGCTCAAAGAGATGGCGGAAAGACGCGGCGTGCACGAGCTTCTGGGGTTCCACGGGCCCATCATGACCGACTCGGGCGCCTTCCAGCTCTCGGTCTACGGCGATATCGAGGTAGCATCCTCGGAGATCCTCGAGTTCCAGAGGTCGATAGGATCCGACGTCTGCGTCCCCCTGGACATACCGACGCCCCCAGACGTCCTGAGGGCGAGGGCCGAGGCGGAGCTCTCGGAGACGGAAAGACGGCTCTCCGAGGCGCGCGATTTATGGGAGGATGGAGGAGCGCTCCTGGCGGGGCCGATCCAGGGATCGAACCATCTCGACCTTAGGTTCAGGGCAGCCCGACGGATCAAAGAGATCGGGTTTGACGTCTGCCCTGTGGGGGCCGTCGTTCCCCTGATGGAGGCCTATAGGTTTGGCGAGCTGGTGGATGTGGTGGCAGCCTCCAAGAAGGGTTTGGGTCCCGCCTTCCCAGTCCACCTCTTCGGTGCGGGCCACCCCATGATGTTCGCCCTCGCCGCGGCCCTCGGGTGTGACCTCTTCGACTCTGCGGCCTACGCCCTCTATGCGAGGCAGGGCCGCTACCTCTCGACAAACGGCACCCACCACCTAGAGGATCTGAAGTACCTGCCCTGTTGCTGCGAGATCTGCAGGAACCGGGCTCCTGAGGATCTGGCAAATGACCCCCATAAGATCGAGCTTCTCGCCCGCCACAACCTCTTCGTCTCCCTGGCGGAGATCCGCCAGGTGAGACAGAGCATCTGGGAGGGAAGCCTCTGGGAGCTGGTCGAGAGGAGGTGCAGATCTCATCCGCAGATGATGGATGGCCTCAGAGCCCTGGGATCTCACGCGGACTGGATCGAGGGGCTCGACCCCGCCTCACGATCGACCTGCTTTTATCTCGGGCCTGAGTCGGCGAAGAGGCCGGAGGTTCTGAGGTACGGGTCGCGGATCGACCGGATCGAGCTATCTGGTAGAGTTCTGGTGGCCGATCCCGGGCTCGTGGAGGAGATAGAGGAGTTCGACCACGTCCTCTGGTTTTTGCCCCCCTTCGGCCCTTATCCGAAGGAGCTGGCGGAGACGGCACCCCTCAACGCCGAGGTTCCGACGGCAGCAGACGATGCCGGGATTGCTCAGGCCACCGCCAACCTCATGAGGGTAATGGAAAAAAACCCCAACGCGACCTTCGATCTGAGGCTGAAGGACGCTTCCAAATATGGATTCCAGCTCAAGGAGGTGAGGAGCGGATGACGAGATTCTTCGAGGTGACAAATCGAGATGGCCCTGCGAGGCTCGGACGGCTCCGTCTCGACGACGCGATCGAGACTCCCGCCATCATAACCAAGGACGAGATCGCGTTCGCGGGCCCGATCTGGGGCTTCTCATCTATCGAAGATGCTCTGAAGGCCGGAGAGAGCCTCTCTGGAAAGACTGACAAGATCGTAATCGGACCCCACGTGGCCGTCCCCTTTCACATCGAACCGCCCTTCTCGGTGCCCGCGACCCCGACGGACGGCCCTTCAGGCTTCGTCGTCCACCCTCTTTTAAGGAAAGTACCGCCCGCATCCGACGTACGCGTTGTCGGGGCTGCAGGGTCCCTTCATAACCCAAGAGAGCTGGTGGCCGCGATCTTGAAGATAAGAAGGATGAAACCGCCCGATTCGGCCCTATACACCCCAGCTCTCGCCACCCCCGCAAACCTCGCCCTTCTGATATACCTTGGAGTTGACCTGGTGGATGGAACGAGGGTCGTCGTCGACGGTCTTCTGGGGAGATACCACCTTCGTGACGGCGTCTGGCCCATCGAGGAGCTGAAAAAACTGCCCTGCCGCTGCAGCTTCTGCAGGGCGATGGAGGGGGGGGGCCGAGACCCTAAAATGATCGCAGAGCACAACCTCCTGAAGCTGGAGGAGGAACTTCTCATCGTGCAGGAGATGATCCGGGCAGGGACGATCCGCGAGTACGTCGAGAGGCAGGTAAGGGTTACGCCAGAACAGACGACGGCGTTGAGGCTTCTCGACCAGGAGCACGAGTACCTGGAGCAGAGGACGCCCGTTTCCAGAAGAAGTACCATGTACGCAAACTGTGCAGAGTCGCTCACGAGAGTGGAGGTGACGAGGTTTGCCCGACGGGTCCTGGAGAGGTACAGGGCTCCAGACGGTGACGTCCTCCTTCTTTTACCCTGCTCAGCAAGAAAGCCCTACTCCACCTCGCGATCGCACCGGCTCTTCGCCATGGCCCTCGGCGAGACCAGGCGGAGGCTTCACGAGCTGGTCATCACATCACCTTTGGCGCTGGTCCCAAGAGAGCTGGAGGAGGTCTATCCCGCCGCCAGCTACGATGTGCCCGTCACCGGCAGGTGGGACCGAGAGGAGAGGGCCTGGATTCTGAGCTGTCTCGACGCTTACCTCGAGAGGAACACTCGCCAGAGGGTCGTCGCCCACCTGGAAGGGGAGCTTCGGGAGATGTTGGAGGAGCACGGGATCGATGCCGTCTACACCGGGGGGGGGACCGACGGGGATTCCCTGGCAAGGCTGAAGGAGGCGGCCGTCGAGGCGACCCGAGACGCAAGACGCCTCGAAGGATACCCGATCCAGAGGTTCAGGGCCCTTGCAGACTATCACTTCGGTCGGGACGCAAGCTCTGCCCTTCTGACAGGAGATGTTAGGGTCAGGGGGAGGGAGCTTCAGTCTGCCGATAGAGAGGCACTAGCCGCCCTAACGCCCAACGGCACCATCGCCCTCTCCATCGAGGGCGCAAAGAGGCTCCTTTCGCTGGGAGGCTACATCGTCGAGATCGGCGACTTTCTGCCCAGGGGCGACGTCCTGGCCCCGGGGGTGACCGACGCCGACGACCAAATCAGGCCCGGAGATGAAGTGATAGTGATGGGCGAGGCCGCCTTCGGCGTGGGCAAAGCTAGAATGAGCGGCTGGGAGATGGTCGAGTCGACGAGGGGAATCGCCGTCGAACTGCGACACGTCGAGAAGACCTGAGAAGAGGGGGGTCTGAGGATATGGAAAAAGTGAAGAATCTGACGGACGCCGAAAAGGCGGAGTACTTCCGAAAGAGCTACACCTCGGTGGACGGCCTCTGGTTCATGAAGGTCGAGGAGCTCTTCGGCTTTGATGAAGCCCTAAAGATCGATCGCCTGGTCTGGTCGATCTTCCCCAAGATCCAGGCCCGGACCTTGAGGACGATGCTGAAGGCCGATAAGGGGATAGAGGGGCTTGCTAGGTGCATCTCTGCCAAGCACTCGGTGGAGGGGTTCGATTTTGAGGCAAAGATGGATGAAGACGGCCGCCTCCTGAGGCTGATCATATCAAAGTGCCCATGGCACGAGCTTCTCGTGAGATCCGGCCGAGAGCCTCTATCCGAGAGGGTGGGAACTACGATCTGCAACGTCGAGTACGCCACCTGGGCGGAGGAGTTCGGGGACGGAGCCAGGAGGATATCCTTCAGCCTCGAGTCGCAGATCTGCAAGGGGGACGGGGTCTGTACCTTCTGTTTTGAGGAGTCGGAAGCTCCGAGGATCCCTGAAGGCCGGCATTCATCCGGGGCCCTATAGACCGATGCCAGCGGTTCGAGGGCTGAAGGGAGAGGGGCCACGGGCAGGAGAGGGCGCAACTCAGGCAGAGGGAGATATGAGATCTGTCCATCATATCGGTAGTCGAGAGGCCCTCATACTCGCCCCTCTCAGACTATAATAGTAACGATTAAACATTATAAATTTGGCGATACGCATCCCTTCGGAGCGGGACCTGAGCGAGGACGGGAGGAGATCCAGCCTCAATCGCCCCCGTCTGCGGCCGTCGCCCAGCCTGCAGATCTCCTCAGAGGGATCGCTCAAGTCCATAGCCCGTGTTGACGATGGGCCTGCTGTCCTCGACATCGAGGATGACCGCTGCGACGAGAATCCTCACCGATCGCCTTCGAGATCTCCCTCCCAACAGTATCGTTGCCTTGACGGATGTTCTCGCAGCTATTCATCCTCAGATAGACCTCCACACTCGTCCAATCGAAGATCCCCTGACCATATTAGAGGGCAAATCACGCATCTCGGTCTGGCATTTTTCTTACAAAACATAAATAGTATAGAATAATATTATATTAAAGTCTAAGCATTCAATCAAACTGCGCGCGGCCACCCCGCCCTAAAGGGCGGGGTATGCTTCGGGCCGCGCGCCCCGGTTTGACGGAACCCGAAATCGTCGAGTCTTCGTTTGCCCAAATCTCCTCCTCAAAAATTATTGTGACGCTGCTTTCGGCTTCCGTAGGAGACTTGTTAATCAATTTAAGAAAATATGAAAACCGGGCGAGGGTTCACTTCATCCCGACCTAAAGGTCGGGGTATTCGTGACCCTCCGCGCTCCCGAAGTAATCAAAGGTGTTGGATGAAAGAATATGCTTGGAAGCGTTCAATATGCCGGCGGCGAAAATGAGGTCGATAGAATCGAACGTGTTGACAATAGGAACTCAGAGGATATAACTGACATTAATAATTCAGAGAAGGTTCATTCTCTAATCCAGGTTCTCATGGGAAATGATGACGGCCGTACGAGAGCCGATGCCGCCATGTCCCTGGGGGAGATTGGAGATGCAAGCGCCATCGAACCGCTAATAAAAGCCCTCAACGATAAGGACGACAGGGTGAGAGTGGGTGCTGCTGTTGCCTTGGGAAGGATTTGTGATGCCAAGACTGTAAATCCTCTCATAGAGGCTTTGAACGACTCAGTTTCGATGGTCAGACAGTTAGCAGCATTTTCACTGAGTCGGATCGGCGATCCTAGAGCCGTCAACCCGCTAATAGAAGCCCTCGACGACGAGTAGTATGAAGTCCGATCAGAAGCCGCTCGGGCTCTTGGAGAAATTGGTGACCCCATATCGATCGAGCCCCTGATCAAGGCATTCAAAGGTAAGAATGGGGAGACCTCGAACTTAGAATTGGCTATTGAGGACTTAGAGGTACGAGAGAGCAGCTCATATGCCTTGGGGAGGATCGGAACTCCGGCCGTTGAACCATTGATCAAGGCCCTCGATGACGAAGACCAATTTATTCGATCTTATGCTGCGCTCTCTCTTGGAAAAATCGGTGATAACCGATCCATCGATCCTTTAGTCAAGGTCCTCGCTGATGAGAAAAAAAGTGTCCGGTCCAATGCTGCAATCGCTCTTGGGTTTATTGGAGATGAAAACGCGGTAGAACCACTTATCGGAGCCCTAAAAGATGAAGATTGGGTGGTCAGAAACAGTGCTAGCGATGTCTCTCGGCTTGATAGGCGATCCCAGGGCCGTCGATCCTCTCATCGAGGCTCTAAATGATGAAAACGAGTGGGTCCGGCTGAATGCAGCAAAGGCTCTGGGCGAGATAAACGATCCTAGAACGATCAAACCTCTAGTCGAAGCTATGGATGACAACAACGTTGACGTCAGAGAGGCGGTTAGAGAAGCTCTTGAAAAGCTGGGGGCGGATTAGCCCCTAAAAATCCGTCCACGTCACGGCCCCGCCCGCCTCGCCAGCGGGAACCGGTCGACATTCTTCCCGCCGGGTATGCTGCGAGATCCTTCGCAGACGCCGTCACCGTCGGCGCAGGAGCCGGGTCCGTAATAGTTCCCCCTCGACCCGTCGTCCCATAGGTTATCCCCCTCGTCCCTCGCCGCCTCGCCGTTTCCGGAGAGGTCGTTTCCATAGATCGAGTTTCCTCTTGAGGCGAAGTCGGCGACGATCCCGAGGATGCTATCGAAGATCACGTTTCCGGTTATGAGGTTCCGGGTTGCTCCGACGAGGATCACGCCCACATCCGAGGAAGATACGTTGTTTCCGGTGACCTGGTTCTCCCTCGACCCGCCGGAGATGTTCATCCCCTCGGTGGCGTTCCTGATCCTGTTCTCCGTGATGGCGAGGCCTGAAGAGGACTCCTCGACGGATACGCCGACGGGGCTATCGAGGATGGTGTTGTTGTAGGCCGAGGCTCCGATGGTCGACCAGAACAAGATCCCGGTCTTCTCCCCCTCCGCTATGGTGTTGTTATTCACCTTAGTGTAGTTTGACCGGTCGAGGAAGATTCCGTGATCGCTTCTGGTGACGTTGTTCAGATCCGCGGTGTTGTTGTGGCTCTGAATGAAGCTGATCCCGTTTCCGTGGTTGGAGGTGATGTTGTTGTCTATGACGTTGTTCCTCCAGGTCTTCTCCAGCCGGACCCCGTCTCTTCCGTTCCCCTGGATCCGGTTTCCGATGACCAGGTTCTCGTAAGACTCCTCGGCCCCGCAGGGAGGCTCGCTGCAGTACTCCCAGAAGATGCTCTGGATGTATATCCCGTGGTCCCGGTTGAAGGAGATGACGTTGTTGGCGATGAGGCCTTCTGACCCCACCAGGGATATACCCTTCCCGTTCCCTTCGTACTTGCTCTCGATGCCGTTTCTGCTGATGATGTTCTCGGTTATCATGGTGTAGTTGGAATTTACGGCCCAGATCCCGTCGTTGGCGCTCTCACAGATCTCGTTTTCCGTGATGGTGTTCGAGTCGCTTCGCTGAAGCTCGATACCCCAGTCGTTCTGGACGATGGTGTTCTTCTCGATGTTGTTGGCGTGAGAGTTGTAGAGGTTCATCGCGTAGCCGAAAGAGACGTCCTTGATCGTATTTCCGATGATCTGGTTGTTGCTGGCGTTCATCAGTCCTATGGCGGTCAGGTCGTTTCCAACGAAGGTGTTGTTGGCGATCTTGTTGAAGTCGGAGTAGACCTTTATCCCGGCGTGGCCGATGGCGTCTCTATGCTCGCCGGTGTCGTAAGGTATCGGCCAGGTGACGCCGGTGATGACGAAACTCTCGACGGTGACGAAATCTGCCCTGATGGCTACGGCAGTCCCGCCGCTCATCTCGACCATCTCGGTCAGTCCGGGGGAGGTCCTCTCGATCTCAGCGGTGGAGCTTCCAGCCCGGAGGACGGGCGTCCCGCCGCCGGTGTCGTTTCCTCGGAGGGTGAGAAAGGGGGTGGTTATGTTCAGGTTCACCCAGTACTCGCCGCTGTGAACCTCGATCACGTCGTCGGGATTCGCCGAGTCGAGGGCGGCTTCTATTCTATAGAAATCGCAACCTTTCTCGCCCACGGTGATCGTCGCCGCCTGGGACAAAGAGCAGAAAGCGATCAGCAAAATTATGGATTCAACTGCGAAACGACCCATGGAGTGCCACCCGGATGAACGGCCACGTTTTGGAATAAATAGATATGGACGAGTCCCATCAAGAGGGAGCTAACCCCCGCCCGACCGCTTCATGCCCAAAGGCATGGATGATCTTCAACTTCAACAGTGCTGCAGCCCTCTCGTATCTGATCTTGCGAGCACTGCCCTGGATCATGTTCCTCTCTCTTCAAACATCCGCCATGTCTGCGCGTCCTCACCACCTTTTACTTACCAGTTCCCTTCTTCAGGAGTTAACTCTGAGGTGGCGGTACCGAAGCATTTTTAGTGGATCGTAACCGAATGGTTGTCCACGAGCGAGGGGGTCAAGACGGAGGAAAAGCTCATTTTGGGCCTGCTGATGCTGGCGGCGCTGGCGACACCCGCCGCGTCGGACGAGGTGGACGATCTCATATTGGATCTGAAGTACGGGCAGGCAGATATCAGGGCCAACGCCGCATTCGCTCTCGGCATCATCGGCGATCCCAGGGCGGTAGACCCTATGATCTCCGCACTCCAGGACGAGGACGAGAGGGTCCGATCGTTGGCTGCGATTTCTTTAGGCAAGATTGGTGATCCCAGGACTATTGGCCCCCTCATAACGGCTCTAAAAGATAAAGATGCAGCGGTCCGAGGTGAGGCTGCAGAAGCCCTCGGGAAAATCGGCGATCCCGAGGCCGTCGGCCCTCTCATCGAGATCATAAAGGATGAGGAGGAGACCGTCCGACTCGGGGCTGCGGAGTCTCTCGGCGAAATCGGCGATCCCGACGCCATCGAGCCCCTCGCGTATCTCGCCCTAAAAGATACGGACTCAGGGGTTCGAGGGGGAGCAGTCAAGGCCCTAGGCAAGATCGGCGATCCCGAGGCCGTCAATCCTCTCGTCGCAGCCTTGAGGGACTGTGACCCCGGGGTCCGGGAGACGGCTGCAGAAGCCCTAGTCAAAATCGGCGAACCCGCCGCAGATGTCCTCATCACGGTTCTGAAAGATGAAGACCCCGATGTCCGGGCGAGAGCTGCATCGACGCTCGCAGATATCGGCGATCAGAGAACGGTCGGACCCCTCATTGAGGCTCACCGTTATGACGAGGCACTGAAGCTGAACCCAGAGTCAGCTTTGGCCTGGGTCGGAAAAGGCCTCGCACTATACGATCAGAGAAGATACGAAGAGGCGATCCAGGCCTACGATAAAGCCATCGGGCTTAATCCCGAGGATGCCTACGCCTGGAACAACAAAGGCGTCGCCCTGAGGGACCTGGGCAGGTACGATGAGGCGATCGGGGCATATGATGTGGCCATCGAGCTTGACCCAGACTACGCCCACGCCTGGTATAACAAAGGCATCGCTCTCGGCGAATTGGGCAATCATACTCAGGCGATCCAGGCCTACGATGAAGCCATCAGCCTTGATCCCGAGGATGCCAACGCCTGGATCAACAAAGGAGTCGCCCTCTATGATCTGGGCAAATACCCTGAAGCGATCGAGGCTTACGATAAGGCCATCAGCCTCGATCCCGAGTATGCCCAGGCCTGGAATAACAAAGGAGTCGCCCTCTATGACCTGGGAAAATATGAAGAGGCAATAGTGGCTTATGACGAGGCCATCAGCCTCGATCCCGAGTACATCCACGCCTGGAACAACAAAGGCCTTGCTCTCAGGAACCTGGGCAGACACATCGAGGCCATCGAAGCCTACGACAAGGTCATCGGGCTGGACCCCGAGGATGCCGCGGCCTGGAAGAACAAGGGTGCATCTCTCCAAATTCTCGGCAGGAACACCGAAGCAGAGGCCGCCTACGCCAGGTCTCGAGAGCTGGGGATGTAGAGATTTGCCGGTGGGTCCAGAGCTAGTCGGATCTGCTGCGCATAAGGCGAAACCATGCTTCCTATGAGCTGATAGGAGAATTCGAAAAGCATCCTGGTGACGAGGTATGAGGCTTCACTACCTTCAGCACGTCCCCTTCGAGGACATGGCGACGATCGAGGATTGGGGGAAAAATAAGGGCCACGTTATATCGAGGACCCTCCTCTTTGAGGGCGAAACACCTCCCGATCCCGAGAAGTTCGACTGGATAGTGATCATGGGCGGGCCCATGAACATCTACGAGGACGGGAGATATCCCTGGCTCAAAGAGGAGAAGAAATTTATCAAAAAGACGATCGAAGAGGGGAGGATCGTCCTGGGGATCTGTCTTGGGGCTCAGCTCATCGCCGACATCCTGGGCAGAAAGATGCGAAAAAACAAATATCGTGAGATCGGCTGGTACCCCGTCAGCCTGACGCCGGAGGCGCAAACGTCTGAGATATTCGGCGTCCTTCCCGAGAGGTTCGTCGCCCTCCAGTGGCACGGCGACACCTTCGAGGTCCCGCCGGGCGCTGTCCGGACGGCGGAGAGCGATGCCTGCATAAATCAGGCTTTCCAGGTCGGAAAGGCCATTGGCCTGCAGTTCCACCTGGAGTCTTCCATGGATAGCATCGATGAGCTAATTAAAAACTGCTCCAACGAGCTCTCGGGCGGCGGCGATTATGTCCAAAGCGAAGAGGAGATCCTAGCCGGAGCCAGACTGATACCCAAAATGAATCGGTTAATGGCCCGTTTTCTGGACGAGGTGGAGAGGCGATACGGTGAAGGATGACGGTGCCACGATCACTGAAATAATAGAAAAGATTATTCTACCTTAAAACAACTTGTCTCTTGAAAGAGGTTATCGCCATGAAAATGATGCTGATTTTGACATCGTTGGCGTTGCTGGCGGCTTCAACTATCGCCACACCATCCGAAGAGATGGAGGACGAGATCGTCGCCCTCTACAGCTTCTTCGATGGGAATGCTGACGACGCGACCGGACGGCATCCCGGTGAATTATTTGGTAACGCATCCTTCGTATCAGAAGAGAACAACAGTCCGGCCCTGAAGCTGGACGGAAGCGGAGATTATGTGAGGGTCGGGAACGTCCACCAGAACCCAACGAGGGCCCTCAGTCAGGGGGCCATCGAGATGTGGATCAATCTTGAGTCGGCCCCTAAAAATTTCGTCCTGGCGGCGTCCGGGAGGGAGTACGGCGGAAGCTTCGACGACGGGTTCTACCTGGGCACCCACAGCAGCTACTCCAAAAACCTGGTCTTCATGATATGGGCTGGCGGATGGAAGGTGGCAGATAGCGGCATACCTCCAGATGATTTCATAGGCGAATGGCGGCATGTCATGGGGACCTGGGGGCCCGGGGGCGTGGAGATCTGGGTCGATGGGATTCTTAGGGGAACGAACACCCATACCGGCGGGCTGACCAACCCCAACTACTCGACGGTCCTGATCGGGACGGACTCGTGGAGATCAGACGCCCATGGGCTGATAGGGGGGGTCGTAATATACGATATTCAGAGTTATTTCTCCGATGGGAGCGTCGACGGGTCGGAAGAGATGGGTCCCGCCAGAGGAAAGCCGAAGTGTGCCGACTTCGATTGCAGGGAGGATGCGCCATGCCAGAGTTCCTACCCCCTACCCTCGCCGGTGGTGGATTACATGGACATCGGGGCCAGCAAAACTGACAGATACACAGCGGGACCCCTATTGGACCCCGGAACATATCTAATCTGGTCTGGAAAGAGGGCCTCCGGCGAAATCGGGGTATCAGATGACTGGAAGGCCTACGGGCCCTTCACCCTGACGGGCGGGAAGAGCTACCTCTTCGACGTCTGGAGCGGAACGCTGGAGGAGGTGGACCCGTGGACGCTGAGCTCCATGCTGAACCAGGCGAGCCCCAACGTGGCGAGGTTATGGTACAAGCGACCAACTATGGACCCCCAAGTAGTTTGCGTTGAGAGGGCTCTCGGAGATCCTGTAGACGGGGCCGATGCCGATGAGCTCCGCCAGTGGGCTGCCCGTGCCACCGCCAGCAGCGAGTATTCGTCCACCGGATGGGCCGCCCTCCAGGCGACGGGAGAGCCGGACACCTATCCCGATCACGGGGATATAAGGACCGCCTGGGCTTCGCTGGAAGAAGATGACGGCATCCAGTGGCTCGACCTCGAGTATGAGGTCCCCGTCTCGATCAGCCGGATCGATATCTATGAGACCTTCAACCCTGGGGCGATCGCTGGAATCGAGATTTACGACCTGAACGGCGAGCGCCAACTCGCCTGGGAGGGCAGTATGGAACCGGCGACGGAGGCCCGTATCTCCGCGATCGAGATAGACTCCGACTTTACGTCCGACCGGATCAGGATCATCCTGGATACGAATAGGGTCTCAGGCTGGAACGAGATCGACGCCGTCGCCCTGATAGGCACCAGATCTCTCCCCCAATCCGGTCTCTGGAGCCATGGGGACGTTCTGATTGACGCTCCCCCCGGCGGCTGGGAGGGGGTTATGCCGGGAGAGGCGATATAGATAAAGGAGGGTATGGGGCTGGGCCATGTCTGAGGGGGTTACCTAAATCGAAGTATTGGGATTTTCTTGCCTTCACACCTTGCAAATCCCGATCCCTCCGCTTTTACAGGGACCCCTTCCCCCTCCCGCCCTTAGCGATCGAAAAAGGAGAGCCGCGGCGTCTTCCGCCCGTCCGGCCTTCCTGTGTTGAAAGGAGATCGCCGTCAAATTATGATCGGAGGCTTTAGACGTAATCCCTCCGGATTACTTTCGCCTTCAACGGGTTCGATGGAGGCTTTACAACATAATGATTAATTATTAGATAAATGGCTCATTATTCTTCGATATTTTACTTTAAATCCTAATAAATAGATATAGTGAAATAAATAATGTCTAAAGGATAATTCATAATTTGTCTTAATTTATATTAAGATATCACAAATACTTCCATATAACTCTGGGTGCAAAAAAATG
>LGFT01000047.1 GCA_001509375.1 Methanothrix harundinacea
AGACCGAGCTTTATCAAGGAGTTCAACCATGAGAGAAAATGATCGGACTTCCTCGAAAGTGCCGGAAAAATTCGTGGTCACAATCTCCTTCGACGACGAAACGGCAGCCATATTCAGAGATCTGAAGAAGGATCATCCAGTGTCTCAGAGCGAGCTGATGAGAACGGCGCTGAGGTTTTACAGCAGACACAAAGCCCTCTTCGAATCCGTCGACGACGAAAGGATCTACACCTACTCGGAGATGCTCTCGGACGGCGAGCACATCATCCTGGACATGGATCACTGGATATTGTTTTTAAAATTCATCGAGTCCCACGGGGACAATGAGAAGTTCTGGGAGATGCACAAAAGGGTTACTCAAGCTCACGCCGAGGAGTTCATGCACAAAAACCACGATGTGGGAGTAGTTTTAAGGAGGCTTGAAGCCTGCAACCTCTTCAAATTGAGCAAGGTTTCCGAGAAAGACTTTACCCTTATCCTGGGATACGACATGCCGAAGAAGTTCATCAGAACTGAGCTGGAAGACATCCTCTCCAGGATGGGAAGTCGGGCGAAGATCAGAGAGGATCTGTCGAAGATGAGGATCGAGATCTTGTTTTCGAAATGAGCGAAAAAGCGAAATCATCTCTGGCAGTACTTGAAACGCCATCTTTCTTTTAGCGATATCAACCGTTTAACCTGCCCAAACATATAATATAAAAATCGATAGTATGCCAGCAGATTTGAGCAGTGGTGGGTCGGAACGCTCCCGGAAATATTTGAGCTGCCACAATGTAGATGGCAGAAGATCTCGATTTTCTTAGCTAAGACGAGAACATACCCATTAAGCTCTTTTCATAAACACTATGAAACTTTATCAAATCTCTTTTTAAATCCTCGATACCTATTCTGGCCGTCGGTTAAGCCGTACGGATTTAATGGTCAATTCAGAGACGGCGAACCTGCAAAATCGATTGGTGGTGAATAATGGTTTTAGACAGCGGCGATACGGCCTGGGTCCTGGTCTCAACGGCGATGGTGATGCTGATGACGCCGGGAGTCGGGCTCTTCTACGGAGGCCTCGTCCGAAAGAAGGACGTCGTCTCCATGATCGGCCTCTCCTTCCTGGCCCTGGCCCTGGTCAGCGTCCAGTGGGTGCTTGTGGGCTACAGCCTCTCTTTCGGGACGGACATAGCGGGTTTCATAGGAGGCCTCGACTTCCTGGGGCTCCGGGGCGTGGGGATGGACACAGGGGATGGGACGATACCGGGCCTCCTCTTCATGGCCTTCCAGCTCGTATTTGCGGGGATCACCCTCGCGATAATAACCTCTGCAGTGGCTGAGAGGGTGAGGATCGGCTCGTTCATCGTCTTCGGCCTCCTCTGGACGACCCTGGTATACGACCCCCTCGCCCACTGGGCCTGGGGCGGAGGCTGGGCTGGAGATCTTGGGGCCCTGGACTTCGCCGGGGGGACCGTCGTCCACATAAGCTCCGGATTCGGCGCCCTCGCTCTCGCCCTCGTAATCGGCAAGAGAATCGGATTTGGCGACCAGGACATGGAGCCCCACAACATCCCCATGACGATGCTCGGCGCAGCCCTCCTCTGGTTCGGGTGGTTCGGGTTCAATGCCGGCTCCGCTCTCGCGGCCGACGGCCTTGCCGCAAACGCCTTCGTGGTGACGAACACCTCCGCGGCTGCTGGCGCTCTCGCGTGGCTCTTCGCCTCCTGGATCAGGGGCAAACCCAGCGCTCTTGGGATGGTGAGCGGAGGGATAGCTGGCCTCGTAGCCATTACTCCTGCGGCGGGGTTCGTCGACCCCGCCTCGGCTCTGGCCATCGGCGCGGTCGCCGGCGTCCTCTGCTACAAGGCCCTTCTATTCAGGGTGGGTAAGGGCCTGGACGAGAGCCTGGACGCCTGGGCAGTCCACGGCGTCGGAGGCCTCTGGGGCGCCGTCGCCACGGGAATCTTCGCTGTCGAGGCGATCGGCGGATACTCCGGCCTCCTCCAGGGGAACGTCGACCAGTTCATCGCCCAAGTGATCGGCGCAGTGGCCGCGGTCGTCTACGCCTTCGTCGTGACCTACGCTCTCGCGAGGGTCGTCGATGCGACGATGGGCCTGCGGGTAACTGAGGACGAGGAGTACGTGGGCCTGGACATATCCCAGCACGGCGAGAAGGCCTATGCTTAGGGGGAAAGGGCGGGAGGAGGAGCCAGAGAATGATGAGCGAACATGCGGGAAGCGAGCGAAAGCGCGAAAGGCAAGTGAGGAGATCAGCGATGATGAAGGTTGAGGGCGTGATCCGGCCAGAGAGGCTGGATCAGGTCAAGAAGGCCCTGGAGGAGAAGGGCTTTGTGGGCATGACCGTCTCCGAAGTGACGGGCCGGGGTGAGCAGAAGGGGATCAAGCTCCAGTTCAGGGGCAGGACGATGGACGTCGACCTCCTCCCCAAGGTCAGGATCGAGCTGATCGTGAAGGACGAGGTCGTAGACGAGCTGATCGAGACGATCTCCGCCGCTGCCAGGACCGGAAAGCCCGGCGACGGCAGGATCTTTGTGATCCCGGTGGCGAGGTCGATCAGGGTTAGGACCGGCGAGGAGGTGTTTTAGTAAGGTAGAACTAAGAAGGAGCGTTATGAATACGTCCGCAACGCCCTGAAGTCGTGAATCTGCCAGAGGTCGAGGTGGTCGAGGCCGAGGGTACTCATCGCCTCCCTATCCCACAAACCCCTGGTTCAGCCTCCTTCGGGCCGTTTCCCTTCTTTTGGCCTTAAACCAACATCTTGCAGAGTCTCAGCTCACCCTTTCGCCCTTCACCATCACCTTCCCTGCGGTGATGTCTGCGGGGAGCGGGAAGTAGTTGGCCAGGTTCTCCTTCACCCAGACCGAGGCGATGTCATTTGACGCCTCGGCCCCGCCCTCGTCCTCGAAGAAATTTATGAAGGCCACAAGCCCGTCGCCGCAGTCCACTCCATAATATTTGATGAACCCGGGGATCTCCCCGATCAGGGGCAAAAACCTGTCCTCAACGAGCTTCATCACCTCGCCGACGTAAGCTTCATCGGTCTTGTAACGCCTTATGCTCAGGTACATATATCTCTCCTCCAGAGTTTATGGACCGCATTTGATAATAACCTTATCCAAATATCTGGATTTTGTTGGAGCCGGAGCTTCATCCCATGACAGAAAACGACCCGATCGAGACCTCAGAGGGGCTGAAGAACCCGAAGACCGCAAAGAAGCTGAGGCTTCAACCCACCGGGGCCCTGGTGATCCTCTGGTCGCTTCCCCTATACGCCAGAGGTCCGCCCTCTGTCCGCAAGTTCGTGGAGATGCTCGATCTATCCTCCGGTGAAGACCTATTTCGAAGGTGCAACGCAATATGCAGCTGGTACGATGAAGTGATCTTGAACAGAAAGCACTTCATCAAGAGCCTCGTCGAAAGTCTCCTGGACGAATTCGGGGAGGGGAAAGGGGCGCAGATAGTCATTCTGGCCGCGGGAAAGTCCCCCCTCGCTCTGGAGCTTCTCGTCGAAAGCTCCTCACGAATTGCCCAGATCTTCGAGGTGGACCTGGCGGGCATCGAGGAGAAGAAGCAGCTCTACTCGGGGCTTGCTCCGAATATCGCTCCGAATATCGCTCTCAAGCTGAGATGCCTGACCGCAGACGTCACCTCCGATGAACTCCTCGATCAGCTGGTGGTGGAGGGCTTCGATCCGGAGACGCCGACCATCGTTCTGATGGAGGGGATCAGCTACTACCTCCAGAAAAAGGATCTTAAGGGGATAATCTCGAAGTTCGGGTCCGGCGGAAGGAATCAATTCATCATCGAGTATCTGGTACCCTGTTCGGAGGTGAAGTCTGCGAGAAGAACGATCCCAAAGGGCATATTCTCTCTGATCCGAAAGGAGGCGGGAACCGAAGGGACGATCTGCTACACAGAACTGGAGCTTTCGAGGATATTCCAGAGGTCTGGCGGACGGGAGATTTCGTGTACCGATATGTCGGAGATGGAGCGTCTTCGCCTCGGCTTCAACAGACGCTTCTGCGAGAGGAGGGACGGATGGATCGAGGGCTTTTTGGGCGAGATCCTCAACCGCCCTTAGACCTGTGCTTTCCCTTCTGCCCCTCGGTGCCCTCGTCCACTATAGATATATCGATCTATCTTTTGACCACGACGACTCAGCTGCCGCCCTCGGCCAAGACCATCTCCGCCGTCCTTCTCGGGGTGTGCTTTGCAGGAGGGGCGTAACCCATCCTGATCAGGATCTGGGGATAGTCGACGTCGAGGATCTTGGCCATCTTCTGGCGAAGCGGATCGATCGCCACCGGCTGGCTGAAGAGATCGAACCTGACGCCGAGCTTCGTGGCGGTCAAAAAGAGCCTCTCAAACCTCATCCCCGCCTCGACCCACATCCGCTTGTCCTCAGCATCAGTGGAGAGGACCCCGACGGCCGGCGACGCCTCCATCAGGGCCATCTCCTTTCGAGCCCTGGAGGCAGAGGTGTCGAAGGCTCCGAAGATGAACTTGCCGAAGTAGGACTCGAAGTCCGAGTAGCCGAAGGCGTAGCCGGGCAGGCCGTCCCAGGCGTCCTCATCGTTCGCCCTGATCCACCGGGCGAGGTCCTTCCGGAAGGCCTTGTTTCCGAGCTGGATCTTGTGGGACTCGCCCAGGACCTCGGCCATCTTCGCCCTTCCTTTCGGGTCGGTGAGGACGTCAAGCCTGAACCCCCCGTCTCCAACTGCAGCCTTCATCTCCTCGATCTTCTCGGCCTCGATGGGCCGGTCGTCATAGGCCCCCCGGTTGGTGTGCCGCTGTGTGATTTCGTCGAAGAGGTCGGGCGGGAACTCCTTCTTGCCGCTGCCCTCTCCGAACTTCACGATCGCGATCGTCTCCGCATCGACCCCGTCAGGGAACTTCTCAACATCGTAGCCCAGATCGAAGTGCTCTGCAGCCACAAGCAGGTTTGTGAGAAGGCATCCCAGGCTCATGTAGGTGGTCCTGTTCGTCGGCTCGACGTCGGGAAGGGTCCGATCGAAGTCGACCATCACCACCACCTCGTTTCCGTCCACGGCGAGCTTCCAGGGCTGGTTGTTCGGTCCCGAGGGGGCCAAAACCGCGTACCGAAGGAGGAACTTAAGCTTCTCGTCCATCTCTCCCGACGATGGATAGTCTCCAGCGTCGACGTTCCAGGCGATCAAGTTCTTCTCTGCCATCCGAATCTACCTCCACCATCTATTTTCCCTGCGAGTTTTTGAGGCTTGTGGAGTTCTTGTTGAATTCAGAGAATTCTGGGATAAGCTCATTAAGCGGATCTTCTTTTATGATATCAGAATGATCCTGGGTTGGAGACTATGACGGAGGATGTTAGGGTTTGGGAAATTCTCGAAGGGGATCGGCTAGAGGAGATGAATAAAACTAGGTTGGACCTCGAAGTCCGGCTGGAAAAATGGCTGGAGCAAGACATATCCATCCTTTCAAGCGACCTTTTGGTAATTGGAAGGCAAGTAGATACCGATTTTGGCGGGTTTATTGACCTTCTTTGTCTCGACTATAACGGAAATGTGGTCATCGTCGAGCTTAAGCGCGACAAGACGCCGAGGGAAGTGACAGCCCAGGCTTTGGATTATGCTTCTTGGGTGGCAGACCTCTCAAACGATAAGATAACGGAGATCGCAAACGGTTACCTCGGAGAAAAGGGCCCACTGGAGGATTGCTTCAGAACTAAGTTTGGGGCAGAGCTGCCCGAAATATTAAACGAGCATCACAGCATGGTCATCGTCGCCTCGGAGATAGACGATCGCTCTGAGAGAATCATTCGGTATTTGTCTGACAAATACGGCGTGGGGATAAACGCGGCAACTTTTCAGTACTTCCAGAATGGTGGTGGAAAGGAGCTGCTCTCAAGGGTGTTTTTGATCGATCCAACTCAGGTAGAGTACAGCACTCGAATAAAAACAATTTCAAAAAGACCACCGCCCTTGTCGTATGACGACTTGCAAAAGATGTCTAAAGATAATGGGGTTGGAGATATCTACGACTTACTCTTAGAGCGTCTCAGTCCTATATTCAGTGGGAAAAATACAACTAGAAGCTCGGTCGCTTTCGTGGGCCTTATGAGCGGAAGTCGAAATACCATATTTAGTTTGATACCAAAGGACAGTAATCCAGAAGATGGGCTCAAGTTCCAGGTTTATATAAATAGACTAGCTAAGTATTTGGATGTTGATAAAGAGAGATTGGTTGAAGTTCTGCCGCAAGACAAAAGAGAGTGGGGATACTTTGGGGATACATCACCAGATTGGACAGGATACGAAGGTTTCTTCAAAAATCTGGACGAAGCAGAACGCCTAGCAACGGCTTTGAGCGAGATAAAACAGGCGAGAGATGGTTGACGTTCTAGTGCCTATTGACCAGGCCAAATTGATCTTGTCCGGCCCATTTCAAATTGTATATCGAATCGATAATATAGTTCGGTACAACCAGCCTCTCTCAAAATCGGTATATACATCGACCTTCAATCCCATTCCTAGATGATCGAGAGGGAAAAGGTTGCAGAGGCCGCTCGCACCATAAAGGATTACTTCTCGCCCGTCGATCCGGGGGAGTTCGAGTCGGAGACGGGGATCGGAGCTGGCGACTTCCGCGAGATCGTCCCTCGAGAGTTTGACGGCCGAATATTCGCCATCGACGGGA
This sequence comes from Methanothrix harundinacea, assembly GCA_001509375.1. Taxonomy (GTDB): domain Archaea; phylum Halobacteriota; class Methanosarcinia; order Methanotrichales; family Methanotrichaceae; genus Methanocrinis; species Methanocrinis harundinacea_D. Next base: position 6,676 of record LGFT01000047.1, read on the forward strand.
GCAACGTCGTCGTCTTCGACCTCGGAAACGTCAGCCTGAACAGGATCAGGGCCGGCTACGTCGTCTACCGGGGCAGAGAGTGGCAGAAGACCGTCGTCACCTACGACGACCTCTTCACCGCAGATCGGGAGAATTACCGCCAGCACTTCGGCCGATTTCGACGGGGGATCTTCGGCCTCGCCGAGCCCTTCGAGCTGAAGACTGAGGAAGAACTGGACAGGATATCGACCTTCTATAGAGATCTCCAGGAGCACGTCGCCTTATCCGAGGCCGTCTCGGAGGCTACGACCGGAGACCTCGTCCTCTACGACGGCGGCTTCTCTCTCTGGAGAGACCCCTACTATCGAGAGGTATTGAACCAAATTTTCGAGCAGGCCGAGGGGCGGGGGTGAGCCACGTGGCGATCTACGCCCGATCCTCCGAGAGTTTGGGATACCCTCACGCCCTCTTCAGAGCTCACCAGGACCTGAAGATCCCGGTCCAGGAGAAAAACTTCACCCGCTTATCTCTTTTCGAAGGTCTCCGAGCCGAGGGGCTGAAGGAGCATGAGATCCGCGGGGCTCTGGACTATCACGAGATTCTGGACGGACTATCGAGGAGGTAGAGATGGCAGATCTATCGGACGAAAGATGGGAAGGGGAACCTGGAATGACAACAATATCATCGGAGGGCGAAGGCAAAGTCGAAAAAAAGTATCAGACGACGAAGAACGATGGCAATTCAAGCCCCTACCACAAGATAATCTCAAAAGACGTAAAAGAGTACCACTTCATCGTCCCCAGCGAGGAGTGGGTGGAGCTGGGGGAGATCGTCTCGATCCACGACCGAAGAGCGGAGAGGGATGTGACTTTTCTCGCGAGAATAACCGACATCCGGCACGACTCCAACTATGACGGAAACTGGGACACGGTGATCCGGGGCGACGGCTTCTACGACAAGGATCACATATTCCACCGGGTGGTGGCAGAGCCCCTCGGCTGCGTAATGAAAGATGATGGAGGGAGGGAGCGTTTTCGAAAGTCGAGGACGATCCCTGCAAAGTTCTCCCCTGTAGCGAAGGCGGAGAGGGACGAGTTTCAGTTCCTCGCGGATGTGATGGGGGATATCGAGGTGGGAAGGCTTAGGAACGGGAGCCGTGACGTGAAGGAGATCCCCGTCGCCCTTCATAGCGACGCCATGGACCACCACATGGGGGTCTTCGCGACGACCGGCATGGGAAAATCGAACTTCATGAAGGTCTTTGCCGCCTCCTGCATGAAGAAGGCCTCCTCGAAGAGGTCGAAGTTCGGCCTCTTGATCGTCGACCCCCACGGAGAGTACATCTTCGGCAAGAAGGGAACGAAGGGGCTCCTCCATCTGGACCGGTACAGGAATGGGATCGTCTGCTACTCCACCGATCCCGGCCACCTGAAAGACCCCCTCGTATCAAATCTTACGGTGAAAAGAAGCGAGATCCTCCCCCAGGACATCGAGGTCCTTTACGATTGGACCCCCGCCCAGAGGGAGGCTTTAGAGGCGGTATCAAGGGTCTTCTACGAGGAGGCCTGGCTCGATGATATAATCACCCCCGAGGGGGCGGCAAAGATGGTCGCCGAGGGCTTCCACGAGAAGACCATAGGCAGGATCAGCCGGACGATAAGGACAATCCTGGACAAGAACCGATACATATCGGATCTCACCTCCAGCGTCCCAGGCATAATCAATAACCTCATGGAGGGGAAGGTCGTCCTGGTGGACATCCCCACCCTCGGCGAGAGGAGCGAGCTATTTCTCCTCTCCCTCCTCTCCCGGACCATCCTCGACCGGTACAAGAGAGAGAGCGCCGAGGGCGCGAGGGGAAGGAGCTGCCTGATAACGGTGGAGGAGGCGCAGAGGGTCCTCGGCGGAGGCGAGGGGAGCCTCGCCCGGTTCGAGTCGATCGCCCGGGAGGGTCGGAAGTTCGGCGTGGGCCTCTGCGCCGTGACCCAGCAGCCCAAGCTGATCGATAAACAGCTCCTCTCCCAGTTCAACACCCTCGTCATCCTGGGCCTCGCCGACAGAAACGATCGGAACCGCCTGGAGGAGTCGGCGAAGCAGGATCTCTCGACTTTGGACGTCGAGATCCAGACCCTGGAGAGGGGAGAGGCGATCATCAGCACCCTCAACATACCCTTCCCGGTCCCGGCAAGGATCCACCTCTACGAGAGGTACATCGCGGACCTGAACCGGGAAGGCGGCGAGGAGAAGAGATCGAAGAGCAGAGGCTTCAACCCCCCGCCAGACTAGATTCGGAGAGAACCGTTCATGAAGATCGTCCACATGGCAGACTCCCACCTGGGCTTCTCAGCCTACGGCAGGGTCGACAGATGGGGGAGAAACCAGAGGGAGGAGATGATCTACCAGGGCTTCGGCGAGATCATCGAGAAGATCATCGATCTCGCCCCCGATGCCGTAGTCCACGCGGGGGACGTCTTCCACCACGTCCGGCCAAGGATCAGGCCCCTCTACGTATTTAAACAGAGCCTAGAACGATTGACCGAGGCTGGGATCCCCGTCATCATCATCAGCGGAAACCACGACGCCCCCAAGAGTTACGCAGCCCAGAGCCCCTTCACCCTCTTCGAGGGGATGGAAGGCGTCCACATCGCCCACCATTACCGCTACGAGCGGTTCGAGATAGATGGGTGCCAGTTCCACTGCATCCCCTTCTGTCTGGGACCGGAAGACTATCTGGAGGAGTTCCGAAAGGTGCAGGAGTTCAGGATGGAGAGTTCACCGGGGAGGGACGTCCTGGTGATGCATGGCCTCGTGGAGGCCCTCTGGGATCGGCGGCTCCGGACCGTCGGAGAGCACGAGCTGAAGGAGAGCTTTCTGAAGGGCGACTTCTCCTACATCGCCCTCGGCCATTACCACGGCCAGGCCCAGGTCGCTCAGAACGCCTGGTACAGCGGCTCAGTCGAGTACTTCAGATTCGGCGAGGCGAAAGACGATAAGGGCCTCCTCCTTGTCGACCTCGACTCCGGGAGAGTAGAGCAGATCCCCGTCAGGGAAAGGTACATGATCGATTTAGATCCGGTCGACTGCGCAGGCCTCTCCTCCCGGGAGATTGAGGAGGCCGTCGCAGCCGTCTGCGATGACGTGGGATTAAAAGATAAGATCGTGAGGCTTCGGCTGAAGGATGCCTCGAGGGAGGCCTACAGGAGCCTGAGACAGCGATTTATCGGGGAGCTGAAGAACCAGGCCCTCCACCTGGAGATCCTGCCGGAGTTCAAAGAGGATCTCCCCATCATTGAGACGGAGCCGATGGACTCAAAAGAGCTGCCCCTGGAGTTTAAAAAGTTCATCGAGGGCGAGGCCGCCGAGGGCGGCATACCGCCAACGATAAAAGAGGACGTCGTAAGCTACGGCACGGATCTCATGACCAAGATCTCAGAGAAGAGGACGACGGAGTGCTTTGATGCGTCTCAATAGCCTATCGATGAAGAACTTCAAAAAGTATAGGGGCTTTGTGAAGGTGGAGTTCCAGGACGGCCTCACCGGGATTCTGGGGGGAAACGGCTCTGGAAAGAGCACCATCGTCGAGGCGATCGCCTGGGCCCTCTACGGCAGCAGGGCCTCGACAGTGAGGCGCGACTTCATCAAGTGCTCCCGGGCCTCGGAGAGCGACGACCTGGAGGTGAGGCTATCCCTCAACGTCGACGGCCAGGAGATGACGATTCTCCGGGCGATGCGGGGAAAGAGCCTCTCCCCCGAGGCGAGGCTGGCGATCGACGGCGACCTCGTCGCCACCGGCACCCGGGAGGTGGACGCCCGCCTCGAGGAGATCTTGAAGATAAACTTCTCGGACTTCATGAAGACCTTCTACGCCCGGCAGAAGGACCTGGACAATTTGATTAAAGATCGGGGGTCGGAGAAGAGGGAGTACCTCCTCGCCCTCCTGGGCCTCGACGAGGTGCGGGAGAGGGCCCTCGTCGAGATCAGGTCCGATCTAAAGGAGGTGGAGGGAGAGATCGGAAGGATCGAGGGGGCCATGACCGAGATCGGGGATGTGGATGAGGCGATCGGCCTTCGGGAGGGGGAGGTCGCCTCTCTCGCGGAGGAGCTGGCGAGGGCGAGGGGCCTTGAGTCTGACCTCGCCTCTGAGCTTGGAAAGCGGCTCGAGGAGCTGGAGAGAGAGGCGGAGCTGCGGCGTTCTTTCGAACGGCTCAACGAGGTTGTGGGGCGGCTCCGTTCGGATATCGAGGAGAGACGACGGGCCATTTCCATCGACGAAAAAAGGCTTGAAGAGATCGAGGAGGGGAGGTGGCGGCTCTTCGAGCTGGAGCCGAAGCTCGCGAGGCTCACCGAGACTAGGGGAAAGCTGGAGGAGCTGGAGCCGAAAAGGTCCCTCCACCAGGAGCTTCTCGAAAAGAGGGTAAAAATCAGAGCCGATCGAGAGAACAGGGTCCACGCATTATCCGAAGTCGAGAAAAGGCTTGAGAGGCTTTTGAGGGAGAGGTCGGAGATGGAGGCGATCCGGCCCACCGAGGAGGAGTACGAGGTCCTCCTCGCCAACCTCGAGACGATCGAGGGGAAGAGGGACCGATACCATGAGCTCCTCTCCCTCGCCGAGAGGGAGAGGGCGAGAAAGGAGGCCGCCGAGGAGAACGTCGCCAGGGCCGAGGAGGCCCTGAAGGATCTCGAGAGGGCGAAGCTCAGGATCGCCGAGATCGCCCCGGCCGTTGAGAGGCGGCGCTCCCTGGAGGAGAGAATCTCGCGGCTGGAAGAGGAGAGGACTAAGCAGAGGCGCAAATCCGAACTGGAGGAGAGGGCGGCGGCCACCAGGTCAAAAAAAGACAGCCTCGGAGCGAAAGCCGCCAGTCTGGATGACGAGATCTCAAACCTCGGCGACCTGGAAGAAAGAGAGGCGGACCTCAGGGAGAGGGAGGTGGGGATCGATTCATTGGTCGGGGATCTCGAAGAGAAGCTCGCCGGGCTGAACCTGAGGCTCGAGGTCTCAAGAAGGGAGCTCTCTGAGGCCGGAGAGCAGAGGGCGAAGATCGAGGCCCTCGGCGAGGAGAGCCTCTGTCCCACCTGCGAGAGGCCCCTCGCGGGGCAGCGCCACCTGCTCCTGGAGAAGTACATGAGAGAGGCCAAGGCGGCCGAGGAGAGGATCTCGTCTTTCGAAGATCTGAGGGAAGAGGCACTATCCCGCCTCCATGAGGCGGCGAAGTCGAGAGAGGCGATTAAAAATGAGTTCGCCATCCTCTCCGAGTTGAGGTCGAGACGGGGGGAGATCCTCGCTGAGAAGAGGGGGCTCGTCGCCCGGACCCTGGAGCTGAAAGCTGAGATCGAGGCCATCGGTGCTGAGATGGGGGCCATCGGCCCCGTCGACTTCGATCCCGATAGATTCGAGAGGCTGGTGGCGGAGGCAAAATCACTTCTGCCCCTGGTCCAGGAGCACGACCAACTTCAGGTCCGGATTGAGGAGCTGCCCAAAAAGAGGGCCCGTCTAGAGGAGCTGGCCAGGGCTCTGGAGAATGCCATCGGAAATCTGAAAGATCTGGCCGACAAGATGGAAGATCTTGACTACAGCGAGGATCTGAGGCTTCAGGTCCGAGAGAGGATCTCGGCTTTGAGGCCGGACCACCAGACGTTCTCGGCCCTGGTGCAGAGGGTGAGAGAGATCCCGGATCTGGAGGAGGCCACCATCAGGGTCGAGGCCGAAGTTGAGAGGCTCAAGATCGATGAAAAGATGATCGACTGCGAGATCGAGAAACTCGGCTTCAATCCCACCGAGTACCAGAGGCTTGCAGACGAGGTGAGAGCTTTGGGGAAGGCCGAGGAGGTGGCGACTGAGATCAAAATCGCCATGGGCTCCGAGGGGGAGGTGAGGCGCCATCTTGAAGAGAGCATGGAGGCCAGATCCCGCCTCGAGGCGGAGATTTCCGATGCTGAAGGGAGGCTTTCTTCCCTCAACTTCTCAGAAGAGCGGTACTCAAAGGCACTGACCTCCAGGGAGGAGGCCGCCCATCGACTGGAAGAGGCGAGGAAGAGGGCGTCAGACCTGACAGTTCGGCTCGGAGTCGCTGAGGCTGACCTCGAAAGGCTCAGGGGCGAAGCCTCGCGGAAAGAGGAGCTCGATAGAAAGGTAGCCGAAAGAAGGAGGCGGGCCCAGGTAATCGAGACGACAAGGAGCCTCACCAACCGGTTCATGGACCAGATCCTGGTGAGGATAAGAAACGAGATCGCCGTTGAGGCCGGAAGGATCCTCAGAGAGGTGACGGGAAAGTACGGAAGGATCAGCATCGACGACGACTTCAACATCCTAGTCGAGGACGAGGGGGAGTTCTTCCCCATATCCCGCTACTCCGGCGGCGAGATCGACATGATCGCCGTCTCCGTCCGGGTAGCCATCAGCGAGTACCTGATGAGATTCTCTAAAGACGGCCCCAGCTACTCCTTCCTGATCCTGGACGAGGTCTTCGGAAGCCAGGACGTGGAGCACCGGGAGAGCATGATCAACATGCTCCGGAGCCTCGACGACCGCTTCCCCCAGATCTTCGCCATCAGCCACATCGGCGAAGTCCAGGGCCAGTTCGACAACTCGATTCTGGTCGTCGAGGAGGATGATGGGTCGAGCAGGATCGAGGTGGAGCTGAGATGAGTGCGGATATTCCAGCTCAAATACATAATCATTTCAATGTCCGATAATTTCGAAGAAGGATCTTCACCATGCTGAGACCGAATAGCCCCATCCGTGGCGCTGCCTTTTTTATCGCCCGGCTCGGCCGGTCGATGTCGCCCTCCTCCTCGATCATCCTGATCAGATCATCTCGATCTGCCAAAAGGCGGACGAGATCGTCCAGCTCGCGGTCGTTCATGCAGGCCCTCATCCTGTGGACGATCATCCCGAGCCGAAGCTCCCTTCCGAGTTCAGACCGCCACCTTCTCTCGTACTCGGAAAGCCTAGTGGCGGAGGCGTCCCCCTCTCGGGCCGCAGAGGCTGCCACCTTCCCAGCGATCTTGGCACAGACGAGCCCCGGATATATCCCGCCGCCTGAGGTGGGCTTCACCTGGCCTGCGGCATCGCCCACGGCGATGATCCCCTCGGCCACCGTGGAGGCGTGGGGCCCCAGGGGTAGCCCCCCCACGACCAGGTGGAGGGGTCCTCCTCTGATTCTGGAACGGATGAGGGGACTTTTCAGGAGGCGTTTCAGATATGGGCAGGCGTTATTTCGGCAGGAGAGCCCCACTCTCGCCACCCCCTCCGAGGCGGGGATCGCCCAGGCGAAGAAGCCCGGTGCGACGTCCCGTCCGAGGAAGACCTCCACCATCTCCGGGTCCTCGATCTCGAATGGGAGCTCCACCTGGGCGGAGGAGAGGATCTCCCTCACCGGATCGATCCCCGCCGATCTCGCGATCCTCGCCCCGGCCCCCTCGGCGGAGATGACGACCCGAGCCTCGATATTCTGCCGATCGACGCTGTGGCCCACTTTGAGGACGGATCGATCGCCTTCCCTCACAAGGCCAGTCACAGGAGAGCGGATCATCACCTCCGCCCCAGATCTCGCCGCCTCCGCCAGAAGAGCCCGGTCGAAGATCCTCCTATCGACGACCCAGGCCTTGACCTCCTGTGACTTGAAAGCGATCTGGACGCCACCGGGCGAGATGAACATCGCCCCCCGGACGGGCCGAATGACGAATTTGGCCGGCGGCAGCTCCGACTCCTCCAACGCCCTCACCCCAAAAAGCCCCGCGCACTGGACGGGCCACCCGGCCCTCGGGTGCTCCTCGAAGATGACTACGTCGGCTCCGCCCTCGGCCGCCTTCTTTGCCGCCATCGATCCTGCGGGTCCCGCCCCGATGACGGCGACGTCGTACCGCTCCATTTCATGGAATCTCGATCGATTAGGGGATAGCCTTTTCCCATCTGCAGACGAGAGATCTAGTAAAAGGGTCTGAAGAGTCAGGAGGAAACGATCTGGATATATTGTGGTTATCGGAGGAGGAGGTGAAGGCGTCGCTGACGATAGAGGAGACGATAGAGGCGGTGGAAGAGGCCTTTAGAGAGCACGGCCTTGGAACTGCCCAGATGCCGCCTAAATCCTACCTCTACTACAAAAAGTACGACGGCGACCTCCGGACGATGCCCGCCTACCTGGAGGAGATGGACGCCACCGGGGTCAAGGTCGTCAACGTCCATCCGGCAAATTCCGGCTTGGGCCTGCCCACGGTGATGGCGGTGGTGATCCTCAACTCGCCGAAGACAGGAGCCCCTCTCGCCATTATGGGGGGAACTCACCTCACCAACATGAGGACCGGGGCGGCGGGAGCCGTCGCCGCCAAGTTCCTCGCGAGGAAGGACTCGAGGAGGGTGGGGCTCGTGGGGGCCGGAGCCCAGGCGAGGACCCAGCTTATGGGCCTGGTCAAGACCTTCGAGATCGAGACCGTCAAGGTCGCCGACGTCTCCCTCGACCGGTGCATGGCCCTTGAACGAGACTGCAGAAGCTTTCTCGACGTCGAGTACCATCTATCCACAGACGTTAAAGAGGTCTGCAACTGCGATATCTTGGTCACTACCACCCCATCGCGAAAGCCCCTGGTGAAGGACGAGTGGATCGTTGAGGGGACCCACATCAACGCCATCGGAGCCGATGCGAAAGGAAAAGAGGAGCTGGATCCCGCCATCCTCAAAAGGTCGAAGGTCGTCGTCGACGATTTGGCCCAGGCCTCCCATTCTGGCGAGGTGAACGTCCCCCTGACGAGGGGGCTCTTCTCCATCGAGGAGATCTGGGCATCCATCGGTGAGGTGATTGCCGGAAAGGTCCCAGGACGTGAGAGCGAAGAAGAGATCACCGTCTTCGACTCGACGGGCCTCGCCATCCAGGACGTGGCTACGGCGAGGAAGGTCCACCATAAGGCCCTGGAGATGGGGATCGGAACGAAGCTCCCGTTTCTGTGAGCCTCGCCTCTCGGATAAGCGATATATAACATCCCGATGACTGTAAGTTGTCCATGTACGCAATCATCGCCTGCGGCATATTCAGGGATGAAATCGAGAAGATATCCGGCGATCTCGACTTTCCCTTCGAGGCCCGCTATCTTGAGGCGGGGCTTCACGTCGACTTCGACGATTTGGCGACAGCTCTCAAAGCAGAGCTGGAAAGATGCAGCGGCCACGATGGCATCATCGTCGCCTACGGCGAGTGCCACCCCAAAATGGCCGAGATCCTCGCCCCCTACAAGGCCGTCCTCCTCGGATGCCAGAACTGTATCGACGCCTTCATCACCAGAAAGAAGGTGGAGGAGATCGCGAACCGGGGCCTATACTTTTACCTCTCGCCAGGGTGGGTCAAGAGCTGGAGGGATATGTTCGAGAGGATGAACTGGAGCCGGGAAGAGGCCCGCTTCCAGCTCGCGCCCTTCAGGGGCTCCATCTTCCTGGACACCCTCGGCAACGCCGAGGAGTATGAGGAGGGGCTGATCGAATTTCTCGATTTCACCCTCTGCCGCTACGAGAAGATGCCGGTGGACCTAGATCACTTTAGACTCCTTATTGTGCAGGCCAAAGAGAGCTTAGAGGTGTGATCTTGGACGAGGAGCTTGAAAGGATAAGGAGAAAGAAGCTCGAGGAGATGAAAAAGATGGCAAACGAACCAGATGTGGGCTATCCCGACAGCCCCGTAAAGGTGACGGACGGCACCGTCGGCGACGTGGTGGCCAGGTATCCGCTGGTGATCTTGGACTGCTGGGCGGAGTGGTGTGGCCCCTGCAGGATGGTCGCCCCGGTCCTCGAAGAGCTGGCGCAGGAGCTGAAAGGGAAGGTCGTCTTCGGAAAGCTGAACGTCGATGAGAACATGCAGACCTCCACCAAGTACGGCATCATGGCGATCCCCACCCTGCTCGTCTTCAAGGACGGCGAGCTCATCGACCAGATGGTGGGTGCCTACCCCAAGACCACTCTCGCGAACAAAATTCAGAAGTACCTCTGAGGCTGGCAGATCGCCACCTCAGAGATACAGTTTCAAGAGCCCTCAGGTCCCGATCTTCGAGGGCACGACGTAGCCCTTCTTCTCCTCGGAACCTATCTCTCTGAGATCCTTCAGTCGGAAGTAGAAGTCGACGTCGTAGACGGGCTTTGGCTCTTTCCCAAGCTCTGTGGCCTCCTGATTCATCTCCGAAGGCACGATGTAAGTCCCCCTATCCCGGGCGGCGATCTCCCTAAGGTCCTTAATCTTGAAGTGGGCGTCAACCGGATAGAGGGGGTTAGCCTCTTTGCCGAGCCCTGTGGGATCTTGGTCAGCCATCGAGGGGATGATGTAGGCGCCCGGGTCTCTGGCGGATATCTCTCTAAGATCCTTCAGCCTGAAGTAGGCGTCAACCTGGTATAGAGGTTTAGCCTCCTTGCCGAGCTGGATCGGGTCTAAGGCCTTGTACTTCATCTCTCCAAAGCTTGAAGCTTGGCCGTCTTCTGCAAAGGCCGGCGGCACAAGGGCGAAGAGCAGCGTCAGGGCTGCAAAATGGGCGAGATGACCGATTCTCTGAGTCATTATGAGCCTCCTGGTTCGAATTTGTTTGGTGCACATATAATTTATTGGGGTGGAAGATCGAAGAAAAAGAGATCATCTCAGGCCCGAGCTCGGGCCTGAAGCTCAGTTCACCCTCAAGATCTGAAGAAGCGAGCAGACGGGAACCCCTACGATCTCGTCGATCCCTTTCTTGTCCAAAAGGACTCCGATGGCGTTCGTCGAGGCGCCGTGATCGTTCAGCTCCTCGACGGCCTCCTCCAGGGTCCTTCCGGAGGTGATGATGTCGTCGATGATGACGCACTCGGCGTCGCAGACGTCCGAGAAGTTGGTGCTGAATATCCCCCGAAATTCCGTCTCCCCCTTCTCCGTGGACCACCTCTGCTTGGTGGGGGTGTAGACCGCCAGCTCCGCCCCCAGCTCCTCGGCCACCATGCTGGCGAGGGGGACGCCGCTTAAGGCTATGCCGACGACGACCTCCACGTCGGCGTCGGTGCAGGCGAGGCATTCTTCGATCATGTCGGTGAGGGCCATGGAGACCTGCCGGAGCCGGATCGAGCTCTTTCCGATGCTGCTCCAGTCGACGGATACGTCTTTGGGTCCCTGGACCCCCGCCTTCTTCTCTCCGTGGGTCAATAGCCACGTGACCGTCTCCCGAGAGATGTTCAGCTCCTCGGCGATCTGTCCCTCCACCAGTCCCTCCGCCTTCAGCTCGGCGGCCTTCTCTATCAAGCTATCTATATTTTTCATTTGTGAACCCCCTTTCTCCTTTTGGCGGGCGTGCCGCAGACGGGACACTCTTCCCCTTCGAAGGGCCGACCACAGCCGATGCACCTCTGAGTCCGCTTAACGATCTTCCTGATCCGGGGCTGGGCCACCGGCTCGACCTTGATTCCCAGATGAAGGGCTGCGTTCTGAAGGGCGTAATCGTCGGTGGCAAGCTCCGCGGAGAGCTCCAGGGCCTTGGCCAGAAGTTCCAGGTCGACCTCGGAGAGGACGGCGAAGTCGCCCGTCTCCCGGGCTGTTGCCCTCGCCCTCTCCAGCGAGTCTTTGGAGGGCGCCTCGATCCTCGCCCCAGATATCTGAAGCCTCATGCGAGAGCGGATGTCCTTCAGCTCGGCCTCGACGCCAGGGACGGTGACCACCTCCCCCTCCAGAACCTTGCCGTATATGAATACCGACGAGTCTGCGACGATGAGCGCAACCATCCCGGAACCTTTGGCCTCACTACTACTTGGACTTTGCCTTGGAACCGGGCGTGGTGAGCGAAAAGGGATGGGCCGCTAGACCAAAACGCTATTATGATATGATCTCACCCAGAGCAGGGAGGATCCCATGGCCAAGAAGAGGAAGAAGTCGAAGAGCGCTCAAAAAGCCGCAGCTTCGGCCACCGAAGAGCCGAAGGCGAAAGATGAGAAGACGATCACCGTTCCGAAGAAGGATGCAAAAGAGCAGAAGAAGGCGAGAATCGACGGCATCGTCATGACCCTTTACCCAGCGGTCCTGGGCGTCATCTTCGGCTTTGTGAGCCTCTCCCTCTTCGGGACGGGGGTGGCCGAGGAGGGAGAAGTGATGACCTACCCCTGGTACTTCGTCATGACCCTGGTCATCGCCATCACCTTCTACATTCAGAAGTTCACGTATCCCTATCTCAAGATTAACGTCGATGAGTTCAAGACCAAGGACTGGTTCTACGTCGAGTTCATAGCCGTCGACCTGTGGCTCGTATCCTGGACCCTCCTCCTCAACTAGACGGTGGGCCGATGAGGATCGCTGTAATCAACCGGGATCGGTGTCAACCTCGAAAGTGCGCCCGCGAGTGCGAGTACTTCTGTCCGCCGGTGAGGACCGGAGATGAGACGATCACCTTCGTCGATGGAAAGCCGGTGATCACCGAGAACCTCTGCGTGGGCTGCGGGATCTGCGTCCGGAAGTGCCCCTTCGGGGCTATCACCATAATAAACCTCCCCGACGAGCTGGAGAACCCCACCCACCGCTACGGCGATAACGGCTTCGCCTTATACGGACTGCCCGTTCCCACCGAGGGAAGGGTGACGGGCCTTTTGGGGCCGAACGGCATCGGGAAGAGCACCGCCGTCGCCATCCTCTCGGGGCTTATGGCCCCGAACCTGGGGAGGGGAGCCTCCTGGAAAGAGGTGATCGAGAGCTATTCCGGATCGGCCCTGGGCGACTACCTCCGAAGGGTCGTCGAGAAGGGGGTGAAGACCGCCTACAAGCCCCAGTACGTCGACCGGATACCAAAGAGCTACTCTGGCAGCGTGGAGGGGCTTCTCGAGAAGACCGACGAGCGGGGGGCCCTCTCGGGTCTCGCCGAGAAGATGAACCTCTCGCCTCTGATGGGGCGGGAGATATCGAGCCTTTCCGGCGGAGAGCTTCAGAGGGTGGCGATAGCGGCCTGCGCCGCACGGGACGCCGATGTCTACTTCTTCGACGAGATCAGCCCGTACCTGGACATCTACCAGAGGATCAACGCCGCCTCGGCGATCAGAGAGCTCTCCGAGACGAGGTCGGTGATGGTGGTGGAGCACGACCTCGCCCTTCTGGACCTCCTGGCCGAGAACGTTCACCTCGTCTACGGGACTCCGGGGGCCTACGGCGTCATAACCCGGCCGAAGGGCGTCAGGGTCGGGATCAACCAGTACATAAAGGGCTACTTCCCCGAGGAGAACATCAGGGTCCGATCGGAGCCGATCGTCTTCGAGGTCCACGCCCCCCGGGCCGAAAAGGACGTCCCTCTTTTGGCAAAGTACGAGACCTTCTCCAAGAGGTACACCTCCTTCGTCCTGGAGGCGGAGCGGGGCGAGATTCGGAGGGGCGAGGTGGTGGGGATCCTGGGACCGAACGGGATCGGAAAGAGCACCTACATCAAGATCCTGGCAGGGGTGGAGGAGCCTACGACCGGAGACCTGAAGCTGAAGCTGAAGGTCTCCTACAAGCCCCAGTACCTGAAGGCCGATTTTGACCTCCCCGTCCAGGTTTTCCTCCGGAAGATCACGCCGGAGTTCGACTCCAGCTACTACCAGTCGGAGTTCGTAAAGCCGATGGGCCTGGAAAACCTCATGGACCAGACGATGGAGGAGCTCTCGGGGGGCGAGCTTCAGAGGGTGGCGATAGTTGGCTGTTTAAGCCGGGACGCCGATCTGTACCTCCTGGACGAGCCCTCGGCCCACCTGGACGTCGAGCAGAGGATGATGGCCGCGAAGGTGATGAGGAGGTTTGCCGAGAGCACCGAGCGGTCGGTCCTGGTGGTGGACCACGACATATACCTCATCGACCTCCTCAGCGAAAAGCTGATGGTCTTCGAGGGAGAGGCGGGGAAGAGGGGCTTCGCCCATCCGCCGGTCAAGATGAGGGAGGGGATGAACCGGTTCCTCGCCAGCATCGGGATCACCTTCAGGAGGGACGAGGACACCCGCCGGCCGAGGGTGAACAAGCCGGGCTCCAGGCTCGACCGGTCCCAAAGAGAGACGGGCGAGTACTACTATTACGCCGACGACGTCGCCTGAAGCCGGACGGACGAGGCTGGGGCGGGGCCGACAGAGGGCGAGAAAGCAGAAGAGATACTCACCATCCTCAATTTTCGATCGGCGTTCTCGATCCCCTCTCGCCAGCCAGTCGTCCCGGCCCCATCCGGCTCTGGGACTTTCTCTCAGCCGCGGATCAAAGACGGTTTTCCCCCCTTCTGAAAAGAGATTTTGCCCCAATTTTCGGGATAAACCGTCAATTACATATCTTGCGGATTTCAAAGCCCCAAAGGTCAGGAGATTTGAAAATGGAAACGGCAAAAACCGACGATACTGTGAAAGTTCACTACACCGGCAAGTTTGAGGACGGGACGGTCTTCGACAGCTCAGAGGGTAGAGACCCCCTGGAGTTCACCCTGGGAAAGAGGATGGTGATCCCCGGATTTGAGGAGGCGGCTCTGGGGATGAGCCCCGGGGAGAAGAAGACGGTCAACATACCCGCCGAGGAGGCCTACGGCCCCCGCCGAGAGGAGATGGTGATGGAGGTGGCTCGATCCAGCATGCCGCCGGAGATCGAGCCGGAGGTGGGCCAGATCCTCCAGGTCGGCTCGTCTCAGGACCAGATGCTCCAGGTGGTGGTGACCGAGGTGACGGAGGAGTCCGTCGTCCTGGACGCAAACCACCCCTTGGCGGGGATGGATCTGGTCTTCGAGATCGAGCTCTTGGAGATCGTCGAGCCCGGATCGGCGTCGGCGTAGTGCGAGATCCGGGGCCGTCGCCTCCCTTTAACACCTCGCACCTCGCACCAAACCTCACCACTCGAAGCTATCCGCTCGAAGCTCGGGAGACTTTTCGCGATGGTGGCCTTTTTAGGTCAAGAGATACCGATAAGATACAGATATACAGATACGGAGCGACGCGCATGAAAAAGGCAAAAGAGGGCGACACGGTGAGCCTCCACTACAAGGGCACTTTCGAGGACGGGACGGTCTTCGACTCCTCCGAGACCCACGGGGCGCTGAAGTTCACCATCGGGAAGGGCATGGTCATCCCCGGCTTCGAGGAGGAGGTTTTGGGGATGAAGCTTGGGGAGACGAAGACGGTCACCATCCCCCCGGAGAAGGGGTACGGCCCCCGAAAAGAAGAGCTTCTGATCAAGATCAACAGAACGGAGCTTCCGCCGGACCTGGACCCGGTCGTCGGCCAGAGGGTCGAGTTCTCCAAAGACAAGCAGAGGCTCCAGCTCACCGTGGCCGAAGTCACGGACGACGCCGTCGT
>LGFT01000048.1 GCA_001509375.1 Methanothrix harundinacea
CCCTGAACCTAGCGCCGTTGACCTGGCTTGGCGACCCCCGCGCTGAGAGGCAACGTTCAAGTCTCTGTACACCTATTTAATTGTATTCGTAAACGGCGCCGTGATGAGCCGACCTGCCTGATCGATGAAGAGGATTTTGAGTCCTGAGCGCCGTCACCCTTTCATCCGTTACAGATCCATGTGGGGGACCAGGTCGCAACCGGTGCACCGATAGCACCCCGTCTCTGCAAGGTCGCCCCGGAGTCCGTGGTCTTCGAGGACCTTTTTGGTATAATGGGCTAGATCGATGAGCCGCTCCGGGGACGGGCGGATCATCTCGATCTCGCCTCTCCTCAGGGGATGGGGATAGACGGCCCTGATGACCGGGAGGACGCCCATCTCGGCAAGCTCCTCGATGCCCTCTCGAAGAGCGCGGTCCGACTCCCCGAGGCCTATGATAACGTTGGAGAATACTCTGTTCTTGCCGAAATGGCTGACGGCGTCCAAAAGCGCCATCTTGATCTTCTCCAGAGATACCCCCGGGCAGACCCTCCTGAAGAGCTCCGGGTCTAGGCACTCCACGTTGTACTTGATCTCGTCTGCTCCCGCTGCCTTGAGGATCTCGCTGGACCTGAGGGCTGGAGTTACTGATACCCCTATCGGCACGTCGAACCGGCGGAGGGCCCCTATGATCTCGGCGACCCTGGCCACCTCCTCTTCCGCAGATCGCTCGACGCCGCTGGTCAGAGATATCGCCTCAAGCTCCCCGGTATCCCAGGCCTTGGCCACCATCCTTTCTACCTTCTCTTTCGACTTCACGCCCCCCGAAAGCTTCGGCACGGCGCAGAACTTGCAGTCGTAGATGCATCTTTCGCTGACGGTGATGTAGGCCTGCCGGGGACAATGGAAGAGGGGCTTTTCAAGAGATCCCCGGGCCACTTCGACGCCTCTCTCAATTATCACCACCTCATCTTCGTCCAGCTCCGCCAGCATAAGGGGAGAGCTTTCCACAACTGATAGCCTCACCCTCCTCCCACCGGATCTGAAAAAAACGTTATTTTCCCCTGCCCCTGGACCGGCCGTGGAAACAGGCCCGGTGGAGCGAGAGGTTTCCGGCAGCTCGATTTTGCCCACGGAGATCAAGTGCGCCTTGGTCTTTAAGTCCATTCACTGACGTTTACTCAATACGAGTTTATAGCGATGGCCCTCGATCTTCTGATTCGGGACCAAACCTATTTCAGCGATTAAGACCCAATTTTGCGTTAAACTGAGTATACGAAGCGTTTTGGATTGCCTATAACAGCATCATCAACATTTTGAATTGCAAATATGTCGAGATCGATCAAGCTGGTAGACGTTGCCCCCACCATGGCTCGGGTTCTGGGGGTGAGAACTCCACCCACCGACGGGAAGCCCATCGACGAGGTGAAGGAATGGGGATGCAACAGAGTCGTCCTGGCGATCGTAGACAGTTTGGGATACGGCCTTTTTAAAGCGCTGGAGCCTGATCTTCCTGAGATGAGATCGATGGCTTTAGAGGGCCTTCTTCTTAAGGCGGAGTGTGTCGCCCCTACCACCACCCCGGCCATCGCTTCGATCCTCACAGGACTCATGCCCAAAAATCACGGTATCAGCAACACCAGTCATGCCTCCGAATCGGAGATAAGAAGCCTTCTGGAATGGGCGAGTTCAGAAGAGGTTCCATCAGCTGTGGTGATGGAAGAAGAGGGCGCCCGGACCTTTGAGGGTTTCGTGGACATGGTGATGGGCGTTCCCAAAGATCTGAGGGTCGAGGATTTCGATCGGCAGATCCTAGCACGGTCTCTTGCAGCTCTCGATACCGATCCAAGGCTCCTCGTAGCCCACTTTCTCGGGATCGATCGGATGGCGCATCGAGGCGGAGGAATCGTCGATATCAGATCGGCCGCATCCGCCATCGACGGATATCTGAAAGATATCGCGGCCGCAATTCCAGAGAAGACGATGGTGGTGATCTGCGGGGACCACCCCCTCCACGCGGGCCTGTTGAAAGGCGTTTTTGATTCGAAATACGTCGCATTGATCCTCTGGAAGAAAGAAAATTAGTGAAAAGCTGCCTCTTTAATGAGATGGAGAGAGCACGTCCTCCTCGAGGAGTCTCTCTACCGAAATATCATCTTCCTCGGGCGCGTGTAGTATACAAATCGCCCGCGTCTACCTCCGCCTCACCTTCAGAACCATCCTCTCCTTCCCCACCACCTCGACGATCTCGCCGGGCTCGATGGGCTCCTCGGAGACGGCGGCCCAGTACTCGCCATTGTATATGACGTGCCCCTTCGGGTCGATCCTGTCGAGGGCCTCGGCTACCTCCCGGTTCATCACCTCGGAGTAGGTGGGCCTCCTCCTCGCCTCCGCCACTTTGTAGAGGGCGAAGACGAAGAAGCCGCCTATGACCAAACTCGGAACGATGAGGGCGACGAAGGCGTCCATCTTGTACTCGGCGGGGGTGTACCAGTCAGTCGAACCTATGGGGACGAGGAGGATCGATCCGATGACCATGCAGGCGAGCCCCGCAGCTCCGAGAAGGCCGAATCCGGGGCTGTTCAGCTCCACCAGGAGGAGGACGAGCCCCAGAATGATCAAGAATAGGGCTCCCAGGTTCACTGAAAAGCCGAGGCCGATGAGACCTAACGCCAGGGTTATGACGCCGACCAGCTCCGCCCCCAGGCCGGGGTTCGATAGGCCGAAGATGAGAGCGTAGAGGCCGACGATTAGGAGGAGACCCGCCAGGAGGGGGTCGGAGAGGACGGCCAGGACCCGAAGCCGAAAGCTCGGCTCGAAGCGTACGATCTCGGCGCCGCTGGTGGCGAGGGTTTTGTTCTTCGCCTCCATCCCGTCCAGGTCATCCATCAGGGACTCGAGGCTGGGGCTGACTATCTCGATGACGCCGAACTTCAGTGCCTCCTCGGCGTTGAGGTTGAGGTTGGATAGGACGAACTCCCGAGCAGCCGTCGTATTCCTGTTGTTCGTCCTGGCCTTCTCCTCGGCGAGGGCGACGACGGCGTTGATCACCTTGGTGTCATTGACGGGCTCAGTCCCCGTCGGTCCGATCGATACAGGCTGGGCCGATCCGATGATGGTTCCGGGAACCATGGCGGCGATGTCTGATGAGAGGAGGATGATCGTTCCGGCACTCCAGGCTGTGGCACCGGAAGGGTAGACGTAGCCGATCACCGGAAGGCTCGTCCTCTCCATCAGCCCCGCGATCTCCTTCGTCTCGGCTAGGCCCCCGCCGGGAGTGTCCAGGGTGATCACGATCGCCTCCGATCCCACCAGCTCCGCCTGAAGGATCGCTTCGGCGATGATATCGTCGCTCGCCGGGGTGATGTCGCCCTCCAGGGCGACGACCACCACGCTGGCCTCGCCCAAGGCCGAGCCCGCCAGGCAAAGGGTGGCGATGGTGGCCAGAAGGATAAAAGAAGGGGCCAGCCCGAAGAGGGCCGAATCCTTTGGGGCTTGTCTTCTCATCTCTCACCGAAGGCCTTGGTCAATCCCGCCACCGTTCCCGTCGCCTCGCCCACCTCACCGCCTGAGGTGACGACTATGAGGTTCTTCTCCCTCGCTATCTCGGCGAGGGTCTGAAGCTCCCTCAGCTTAATGGCCACCGGCGCACCCTGATAGAGCATCGCGGCCTCCACCATCCTCGCCGATGCCTGAAACTCGCCCTCCGCCAGGATGATCCGCGATCTCTTCTCCCTCTCGGCCTCGGCCTGCTTGGCTATGGCCCTGAGCATCGACTCGGGAAGGCTCACGTCCCTCAGGGTGACGGCCGTGACCTTGATCCCCCAGGGATCTGTCTGCCGGTCCAGGATCTCCTGGAGTTTGACGTTCAGCTCCTCGCGCTTCGAGAGGAGATCATCCAGCTCGATCTCTCCGAGGACGTCCCTCAAGGTCGTCTGGGCTAGAAGGCTTGTCGCGACCCTGTAGTTCTCGACCTGGATGACGGCCCTGTCAGGGTCCACGACCCGATAATAGAGGACGGCGTCCACGTCCACCGTCACGTTATCCTTGGTGATGACGGCCTGCTTCTGGACGTCGATGGTCACTACCCGGAGGTCCATGGTGATGGCCCTGTCGATCACCGGTATGATGATCGTGATCCCTGGCCCTTTGATCCCGCTGTAGCGGCCGAGCCTGAAGACGACGAGCCGCTCATACTCTCGGGGTATCCTGATCCCCTGATAAAGTATCAGCAAGACGATGAGCAGAGGTACAAAACCGACAGATAATACGTCAACCAAATAAACACCCTTCAGTAATTGATCACCGCGCGTTTAAATAACCGACGGGAGAAATCGGTCCCGGGGACCGGTCCAAAAGGTGTGGCATGTCCCCTTCCCTGCCAGGAAGGGGCACGATAGAAAAGATCACTTCTTGAACTCAGTATATCCGCACTTTCCACAGGCGAGCCGGTCCTTGTGCTCTCCGAGGAAGACGCCGTTTCCGCATCGGGGACAGATCTGCTTCTTCCTCTTTATGGCATCCCCGCTTACCTCGTAAAACTCGTTGACCGCCATTCTATCCCGACTCCTCTGCCTCGGCAGGTAGTGTGGGCACGTTCCTCGCTATGACGTAAGCCCTCTCCACCTCTTTCGCCCTCTCCTCGGTCTCGTAGATCTTGGCGTATCCCAAAGTCTCCCGCTTTCCGAACTCGGACTTTAGGCTGTCCACCATCACCAGGCCGACCTTCGAGTTCATGGTGGCTGCGATCTTCTCGACTACGTTCTTCCTCGAGGGAGTCGGTCCATCGTGCTCTACGACGAACTTTATCTCTCTACGATTCAAAATCGGGTTATCTTTCTCTTCGATGACCTTGATCTCCATCTCAATCCTCCACAATCATCTTGTCCATTATGCTTTTGGCGTATGCCTTTCTCTCGGGGGTCACCACCACAGCAACGCTCCCCTCGTTCGGCTGGCCGTAGACGACCGTCGATCCCAGGGGAGCATAGAGGATGGCCGGGAGCGTGGCGAGATCCTCCTCGCCGTCTACGACGATCTTGACCCTCCGATCGCCAGCCAGAAGGTTCCTTATCACATCGACGAGCTCCTGGGTTAGGGTTGCTGGGGGGTTCGCTACCTCGATCCTCTCGTACTCGTCGAGTTCGCCTATCCCTTGCTGAACGTGATCTGGCACGGGCTTCCTTTTCGTCTTGTGATCGACGATGCAGATGTCGGGCTTTCTGCCAGAATAGCTGAGGAGGCAGAAGGTGGTGACGTCGCCCACTGCGATCACCCTTGGCGCGGGGGCGAGGAGGCCCTGCATGGGAGCTATGCACTCTTGGCCCCGTCCTTTGAAGAGCCTGCCCAAGGGGGGTTTAAGCTCGGAACGGAGCTCCTCAGGAAGACGTAGTATCTTCAAATCTATCGCACCTTCAGGGCATACCTGCCTGGAAGGGTTATCCCCAGCTTCTTGGCAACCTCAGACTCTTTCGGGTCGATTATCACGACATAACCGCTCCAGTCCTTGCTCAGGGAAGACGAGCCGCAGGTGGGGCAGACCAGACCCTCGATGATCCTGTGACACTCCCTGCAAGCCTGTTCGGTCATTTCGATTCAACCTCTGCCCCTTCTCTTCGCCGAGCAGCCTCTAGCCATTCGATCTTCCCCAGTCCTGTCTGCCTCATGGTGAGGCCGATCTTGCTCTCTCGAGGCTCTTTCTCGTTGAGGCTGATAGCTATGATCCGCGCACGCACCCTATCACCCTCGCCAAGAGATTTGTTCGAATCTTTGCTCGCGAGCCGCGCATTCTTCTCATCGTACGATATATACTCGTTGGTTATCTGGCTCACGTGAAGCAGCCCGTCGAAGGGGCCGATGCTGATGAAAGCTCCGAACTTCACAATCTCCACCACCTCGCCTTCAACGATCTCCTGCATCTCGGGCTTGAAGACGATCGCATCGAAGGTGGCATCGTAATAGACCGCCCCGTCTCCCGCCAGGATCCTCCCCTCGCCGATATCGTCCGCCCCCAGCACCGCGACGACGGTGCCCAGGGCCTTGTCCACCCGTGCCTCGTACTTGTTGCGCAGCGCCATCTCCACTGCGTTTTCAAGGGGATCCCCCATCTGGCCAGGAGGTATCCTGACTATCCCCTCCAACTTCATCTTCTTATACATCAGAACTCCTTTCCGCTTGCGATCTCCAGGCGTCGCCTCTGGCGTAGGTGTATAACGGTTACACCTCTAGTAGATAACTTTTTCTTCAGTTCCTTATCATTGGTGAAGACAGCAGCACCCGTTTTCAGGGCTAGGTCGACGAGAGCCGCATCCGCCTCGCCGAAGGCCTCCACGATCTCACACCCCTTTGCCAGCTCCAATCCGATCCTCGCGGCGATTCTGTTCCCTCCTGAGTCGGCGACTCTCGCGAGGGCCTCCAGCTCCCGGAGGACGGGACGAGGCACCAAAAATCTGTGGTACCCTAGACGCTCCAGTTCGTCCAAGATGTCCAGACCGAACTGTCCAGGGACCATGATGGCATTTGTGTCGAGGAGCACCTTCACGCGGCTTTAACACCCTCCCTCTTAAGAAACAACTCCATAATAAGGCCGGGCCATCTATTTGTTGATGGTCCCGACACCGATAAGTCGCCACCTGGCGCCGATCCTCCTGCTTACCGCGACCCGATCGCCCACGGCAGCACAGACCGGCCTTCTCAACTGGACCTCCACCATGCCGCCGTCCCTGGCACTGGAGACGACTCCAATGGTGGTGGCGGTGCCTACGTTCAGCATCAAAGGTTCGCTGGTGTGGATCGGTTCTACATCCTCCTCGTCTGTGGCGCCTACTACCCTTTCGAGAAGCCTCATCTTCATGGTGAAGGAGTTCCAGACGGGAGGGAGGGTCTCCGGATCTCCCGCCACCTGGCCCACCAGGATATCGCTCTTGGTGAGGGCTGGATCAAGCTGGGTTCCCACGCCGACCAGCCCGCCCGGTGTGACATCCTCCTGGGAGCCGCCGCCAGCCATCAGGGCCGTCACCTTGGTGTTGATAGGAACCCAATGCTTTCTTCCCTCCGCCTCCACCGACCTGCCCGGCTTGATCTCTAGAGGATCGCCGGGCTTGAGCACCCCTTGAGTGAGGGTGCCTCCGATGACCCCGCCAACGATCTTATCGGGCAAGGTACCGGGACGGTTTACGTCGAAGGACCTGGCGATCTTGAGAAGAGCTGGCTTTTCCAGGTCCCTTACTGGTGTTGGGATCGTCTCCTCGATCGCCTGGATAACCATGTCGATGTTCACGTTCTGCTGGGCCGATATTGGTACGATGGGTGCGTTCTCGGCGACGGTTCCCTTGACGAACCTCTTGATCTCGTTGTAGTGCTCGATCAGCCTCTCTCGAGAGACGAGGTCAATCTTGTTCTGGACGATTACGATCTTATCGATGCCAGTTATGTCCAGGGCCATGAGGTGCTCCTTGGTTTGGGGCTGAGGGCAGGGCTCGCTGGCGGCGATGATCAGGACAGCTCCGTCCATGATGGCGGCCCCCGAGAGCATCGTCGCCATCAGGGTCTCGTGGCCGGGAGAGTCGACGAAGGATACAGTCCTTAGTACCTCGCTAGGCGATGCGCATCCCGGACAACTTTCCTCGACGGTATAGGCCTCCGGCTCGGGGCAGTTGGGACATTTTCTGAACGTGGCGTCGGCGTAGCCAAGTCTAATGGAGATCCCTCTCTTCATCTCCTCGCTGTGCTGGTCGGTCCAGACCCCAGAGAGGGCTCTTACCAGGGTCGTTTTGCCGTGATCAACATGGCCCACCATGCCTATGTTCACGGCTGGTTTTTCGTGTAAGTTGGATTCGCTGGACAAATCGGGTCTCCTCTGATGATCTTGATGGGCACTAACTGGGAAAGACTACTATATAAATGCTCAGGAATAAGCGCGAAGTCCTTTTTCGGCATCGATTTCTAATGCATCCGCCCAGAAGGGCAGCTTTGGCGGTGAGATGCATAAAAACGATCGAGATTTAGCCAGGTCGAGTTTTTCGAAAACGAATCAGACGTATCCCCGATAGGCCTCTCTTACTCCCATGACAGCTTCCCGAACGAAGAGGCGGTAGGACTTGATGGAGAAGAGAGACCACCCCTCAAACTCGTCGTAGAGCTCGGCCCCAAAGGCGTCCTCCTCATCGTCCTCGCTCTCTCTGCCGAACTTCTCGAGGCGCGGGATGTTATCCTCCAGATGGGCGAGGAGGGCGGTCTCGGCATAGGGCTTGGGGATGACAGGCTGGGACTCGGAAAGGGACGCCATCAGCTTCTCCTCATCTAGGAGATCCTCCAGGGAGATCCTGGACTTCTTCACCGAGGTCTGGTGGGCGAGCCTGCTGATCTCCAGCTTCTCGCCGGGAGAGAGCTTCCTCATCTCTCTGAAGGCCTGCTGGTAGAGCCTTCCCATCTCAAACTCGTGCTCCAGGGCGTAGGCGAGGATTCTGTCGGAGACCTGCCTCAGATACTCGGAGTTGAAGGATATGATAGAGAACCACCGGCCTCGATAGTAGTAGCGCCGGTTCATCGCCACGGCGAAATCGAGGGCCCCGGGGTTCGACGAATCGATGGAGGGGAAGAAGGTGACGGCGTCCGTCTCCATCAGGATGTACCCTTTCGCCTCTTCGCCCCCCATTTTCGTAATACGATCCGGGTCTGATAGGGGGCGAAATACCCTTTTTGGGTCCTCCATCTCCCGATAGGTCTGGAGGATCCTTTCGCACTCCTTCGGGCCGGATTCGGTCAGATGGCCTGCCACGTCCTTTGCCACCGAGATGAGCCAGGCCCTGTACTCCCGCTCGAAGCTGTCCCGTCTAATCGCCTTCTCCTCCCTGGAAGACTTCTATCTCGTCCAGGATCTTCTTGAAGGACAGCCACTGATCGACGGGTATCCGGATACCGTTCTTCGACCAGCCGGTGTACCTATCGCTGGTAACGTACTCCCTGATGTCGATCCCGGCAGAGCCTCGAAATTCCGTCCTTCTGACGACCAGCTCCGTCGTCTCGCTCTTTTTTATTCTGCCGAACTCCTGCTCCATAAGATCAGCTCCTGTGGGTATCGGGCATCAAGTTATAAATATCACGGCGTCAACCTTAAATATGGCATGTGCTATCATGTGCCATGTTAACATGTAGGAGATTTGCAATTGAGCGAGATTGGCAAAAGGGTGCGGATGGAGAGGATAATCGATCGGAACAGTGGAAATACCGTCATCATCCCCATGGACCACGGGATATCCGTCGGTCCCGTCAAAGGGCTAGTGAATCTCTCGGATATGGTGGACAGGGTGGCCGATGGGGGCGCCAACGCCGTACTCCAGCAGAAGGGCATGGTGAAGCACGGCCATCGGGGATACGGAAGCGATATAGGCCTGATAGTCCACATGAGCGCCAGCACCGCCCTCGGCCCCGACCCGAACAACAAGGTCCAGGTATGCATGGTGGAGGAGGCCCTGAAGTTGGGGGCGGACGCCGTCTCCGTCCACATAAACATCGGGTCTGAGACGGAGGCCGATCAGCTCAAAAAGCTCGGATCCGTCGCCGAGAGGTGCGACTTCTGGGGGATGCCCCTCATCGCCATGATGTACCCCCGGGGCGACAAGATCGCCGACCCCAACGGCGTCGACGTGGTGGCCCTGGCGGCCCGGGCTGGCGCGGAGCTGGGGGCCGACATCGTCAAGACGAACTACACCGGCGACCCCGACACCTTCAAAGATGTGGTGGCGGGCTGTCCCGTCCCCGTGGTGATAGCAGGAGGCCCCAAGACCGAGACGGACGAGGAGTTTCTCGAGATGATTCAGGGGGCGATCGATGCTGGGGGTCGGGGGGTCGCCATAGGAAGAAACGTCTTCCAGCATGAGAACCCGACGAAGATGACGAGGGCCATTGCCGCCATCGTCCACCACGATCAAAGCGTCGAAGAGGCGATGGAGATCTTGAGGTGAAACCTACAAGTCTCGATCCCAGAACGGGCTTCGCCTCAATTTGTTTTCTCTCCTCTTTTCCCAAGGGGCGGCCGGAGGCGCCAACTCTCGTGATTGGCGCCTCCGGTGGGCCCCCGTCCCGCGAGCATTTCTGACCGTTAAGGGGGATATCAGGACGGACCGTCGATAATGCGCCAGCCATTTTCACCCCCTGGACGAACTGAAGCTATGCACAAGATTTATATGATCGGAGCGGGTTTGGAGTCTGTCGCCCTCATACCGACGCAGCGGGGTGGGGTAGTCAGGAAATCCCGACGGGCTCATAACCCGTAGATCAGTAGTTCAAATCTACTCCCCGCTACCATTTTACTGTTAATTAGTTCGATTTTCGATAGCCGCTAGAGGCGTGAGTGGCCCTTTCCGAAGATATGAATCGCCTTATTCTCGCTCAGCTCAAAATCTTCTTCGGGCTTCAAGGGATAAGATGGGAGGGGTTGCCGGGCTGAACATTCCCGGCTCGCCCTCGCGGAAAAACGCTGGACGTGTCCGATGGAAGGCACGATCGTGGAGGAGGTGACGAGGTGCCACGCCACTATCAGAGAGGTCACGTGCTGGTTGGGTGACGATCCTCCTCCTCGTATCGTGCGGGATAAGATGTGTATTAAAGCGTATTAAGTTTTCGGTTGTTAGTGTGCTATATAGGTGAAGATATCTCTCCCTGATAAATCCGCCCCAAAACAGTGAGTCGGTAGCCTACTCCCCTGTTATGAATCTCCGGTACAGTTTCTGCATTCATTCGCCGCTGAGGCTGGAGTTTTCAGAAGTTCTGCTCAGCTTTCATCCCGAAGCACCGGAATCTCAAGGGGGGAGGATGGGCAAAGGGAGGACCAGATCGGGCCTCTCCTCTCGATCTTCAGTTTACAATCACGACGTTGCTCGCCCCCATCAGCTTCCTGTAGACGTTGTCCTCAAAGAACCTGAAATCGTACCTTCCCGGCGTCGAGGGGGCCCTGAAGGTCATGGTGCCGCAGGACCGCCCGCGGGTCCACTGCATGGCGAGCATGTACTTATCGGGCCTCGTCATCTCGTACATCCCTATGGCGGAGTTCGGCTTTGCCCCCCAGAAGGAGACGGTTATCGCCTCCCCGGACCGAACGTTTGCCGGGTACGCCTTTATTCTCACGCCGGAGGATGCCCCCACCTCGACGGGGCCGCTTGCCGCCAGATTATCTGCGCTGTCGTCCCCAAAGATTCGAAACTCATACATCCCGGCCGACGAGGGCATCACGAAGGCGAGGGTCCCATTGTTTGTCCCGTCCAGGTACCTCCGGGAGATGGGGCTATCGTCCTCTGATCCCACCCTGTAAAGTCCGATCCAGTCCCCTTCAGATCCGGGTGCTCCTGTGTAGCTCACGTTGACGCTATCGCAGGTGCTGGCGGAGGCCGCGTCGGCGGTGAGGTGAGGGACCATCACATCGAAGAAGAGGGATAAGATCTCATCGTCTTCACATTTAGAGGCGTCGCGAATCCGAAAGAGGTAAGATCCATCCTCGAAAGGTGCGGCGAAGGTGACGGTGCCCATCGAGCCCACCATGGGCTGGCTGGATATGACGGATCCGGCCTCGCTCATCTCCGAGCCTGAATCCGATCCTGAGTCCAAGGCAAATCCCGAGGCGAGGAGATCTACCCTCCCATTGAAGTTCTCGGCGGCTTTGAAGTCGAGAGGGATCTCTTCGCCGGGGGAGAAGGTCGATCGATAGAGGATCAGCTCGAAATCGCCTGAGACGTTTCTATACCGCCGGACGGCATCCTCCGAGGCGACAGGATATTTATCGACGCTCGACCCGCCGGGGATCTCGCGGGTCGAGTCGCAGACTCCGTCCCTGTTCCGATCTCTGCACCCCTCATCGATTGCGTCGAAGTCGTCGTAGTGGTTTCCGACTTCCCCATCGTACCAGAGGTTGTCACCATCGTCGTATGCGTTCTGGCCGTTATTCAGAAGCTCGTTTCTGCTGACGATGTTACCCTGATAAGCTCCGGAATAGCCGATTTCGCTGACCATCAGGGTCGAGGCCTCAGTCTTCGGCCTGTACTTTATCGATACGCCTCCGGAATCAGACGCCGTAATGCTCTCGAAGATGTTATTTCTCGCCACGTGGATCCCCTCACCGTTCTCGGCGATTCGGTTGGAGGAGATCTCGTTTCCGCGGGAGGTTTCAAGAAATATCCCGACCTCGTTCCTCAAGACCTCGTTTCTTCTGATAATGACACCCTTCACGTCCTGAAGGAGTATACCTATGCCGTTTCCGACGACTAGATTGTCCGTCACGGTGCAGTTTTCGGCCAGGACCCTGATCCCCGCTTCCCTCTCGCCAGGTCCGGAGCCCGAGACCTCGAAGCCCAACACGACCGCACCCTCTGACTGGAGAGTTATTCCGCTTCCGGAGCCGCCAGCGTCGATCTTGGGCCGTCCGATCCCCCGGAGAACTATCCCTTCGTCAAGGACCAGCTTCTCCATATAAACTCCCGCCTCCACAACTATCACGTCACCTTCTCCAGCCCCGTCGATGGCGGTCTGTATGCTCTCTCTAGGTCCGACGGTCAGAGTTGCCCCCATGGCTGACCCCATCATAAAGAGCGTTAACGCGATCAAAACGGGGATCGGCAGAGGATGGGGGCGGCTAAGATGGCGGCCCATACTCTCACCATCATCTTCTCCCCCGGGAACTGATCTCGAGCTTCTATTCATGAACCTCGCGAGGGGGCTTTGGATAATAAAAGCTTTTGAGGCCAGAAAAATGTATAATGTAAACCTAGCGGTGGTGCGCCCCGAAGCTTGCTGCGGGGCGCACCGCAGCAACTTGACATCTCATCCATTCAGGCGGATGGACAGAATATTCTGCAGATTCCTGAGTTTATATCAGAAGGTGTAAGAGATCGAAGACCCCCATCATCCTCAGGCCCATGTAGATCAGAAGGAGGATGAAGACCGCCCTCAGCCTTTCAGCTGAAATTCTGTGGGCAGCCCTGACGCCGACCCAGGCCATGGGGATGCTCGTCCCGGCGAGGAGCGCCCACTGAAGGAGGTTTACGTACCCCAAGCTGAAGGGAGGAAGGCCGGAAATGTTTAGGCCGTTGTAGATGTAGGATACGACCCCCCCCGATGACGTGAGGATGATGGCCGCGGTGGAGGTCCCGATGGCTCTGTGCATCCCAAAGCCCACGGCCGCCGAAAGGACCGGGACCATCACCACCCCTCCCCCTATCCCGATGAGGCCGCATAGAAACCCGAGGGGGAGGCCCAAGATTAGGTAGCGGGAGTCGCTCCTCGCCACAAGCCCTGCCCTGCTTCTGCATTCTACAACGTTTGCTTCTCCATCTCTCTTTCCAGCTTTAGCCCCACTCAGTCCTCCAGCCCGGCCGCCTCCCATCCCCATCCTCACGGCGGCGGCGATTATTACGAGGCCGAAGAGGGTGCGAAGAAAGTTTCCAGGGGCGTGAGCCGCCGCCACTCCTCCGAAGAAGGCGCCGACCAGGCCGGACGTGCCCAGGAGGAGAGCTGCCCTCGAATCGACCGCCCCCCGCCGATGGTGGCCACAGGCGCCGTTGATGGCGGTGGGAAGGGCCACGGCGAGAGCCGTCCCGAAGGAGATCCGGGTGGCCAGCGTGGGCTCGACCCCCATGGATGTGAGGGCCCAGAACTGGACCGGGACCATGATGAAGCAGCCTCCGACCCCCAGCATCCCGGAGGCGAATCCTGCGCCAACCCCCGTGATCATGAGAACGAGGGCGTATACGAGTTCCACAAGACGACCGGCGAAGCAATGAGATAAAGATATATCCCGCCCTCTCAGGTGTTTTACTGTGAGACGATCTGGTGAGCTTCCGGAGCTCCTCGCCCCGGCCGGGTCTTGGGAGGCGCTTATTGCGGCGATCGAATCAGGGGCCGACGCCGTCTACCTCGCAGGAAAAAAGTTTGGAGCAAGGAAGGGCGCGAAAAACTTCGACGACTCTGAGCTGTTGAGGGCGATCGAGCTCGCCCACCTTTACGATGTCAAAGTCTACGTCGCTGTCAATACTCTCATCCCAGAGATGGAGATCGAAGAGGTCGCCCGCCAGCTAGTCTGGCTCTATGAGGCCGGAGCGGATGCCGTCCTGGTCCAGGACCCCGGCGTCATCCGGCTCGCGAGAGAGCTGGTGGGTGACCTGGAGCTTCACGCCTCTACCCAGATGACGATATGCAGCCTTGAAGGGGCCAGATGGGCCGCCGATATGGGGCTGAAACGGGCGGTCCTCGCCCGGGAGCTCACCCTCCCCGAGGTGGAGGAGATCGCGAACGATGCCCCCATCGGTGTCGAAGTGTTCGTCCACGGGGCTCTATGTTACTCTTACTCGGGCCAGTGCCTCCTCTCCTCGTTGATCGGCGGCAGGAGCGGAAATCGGGGGATGTGCGCCCAGCCCTGCAGAAAGCCTTACCGGCTTCTCCGGGCCGGGGAGCAGGACGATCGCGGCAGGCCCATAAAGCTGGAAGAGGTCTCCTGCAGGGGGCGGTATCCGTTGTCCACCAAGGACCTCGCCGTCTACCCTCATCTGAAGAAGCTGGTGCGCGTCCCCATCGAGGCTCTGAAGATCGAGGGGAGGATGAGGTCGCCCGAGTACGTGAGGGTCGTCGTCTCAATCTACAGAAAGGCTCTCGACGCCATATCCAGGGGCGATTGGACCCCGTCCCGAGAGGATGAAAGAGAACTCGCCCTCGTCTTCAACCGGGAGTTCACCAAAGGCTGCATCGGCGGCGCTGACCGGCGAGATCTGGTGAGCACCGACCGGCCCGACCACCGGGGCGAAGACGGGGTGATATGGTTCTACCTCCCGGAGCCCGTGGAAAAGGGGTCAGAGGTCTTTCTCACCCGGAGGGCCGGGCTCGTCTATAGGCAAGGACCTCGGGCCGGAGAGATGATCCCCGTCGATATGAAGGTTCGATGGGAAGGGGGAAGGCCCATCTTGGAGGGCGGGATCTCTCTCTCGGGCGGGAAAGTGGTGAGAGCCGCCTTGAAGGCGGACTTTTCTATGGTGCCCGCCATCAAGCGGCCCCTATCAGAAGATCAGATCGAGGCCCAGCTCCGGAAGACTGGGGGGCTCGAGGATCTCTCAGCGAGGCGGAGGAAAGCGCCCCGTAGATCGCCTCCGGAAAGGTCGAGGCCTTCGATCTCAATCTACGTTAGCACCCTGGAGGAGGTGTCGGGGGCGGCGGAGGGGGGATGCCGCCGAGTCTACTTCGAGCCGGTCGTCGGGATCGCAGATGGCAGAAGGTGTCGGCCAGAGAAGACCGGCCCCGAGGAGGTTCTTGAGACGCTCCACCTCGCAAGAGAGATCAGCGATAGATGGGACGTCGACCTCGTCTGGAAGTGGCCGAGGATCGTAAGACGCCGGTTTTTCGACTTTGCGGCCCCCCTCCTTGAGAGGGCGAGGGTGGTGGAGGTGATGGTAGAAGGGGTGGGGCTCGCCGAAGCCGTCAGTGCTCAGGTCCCTGGGATGAGGGTCTCGGGGTCAATTGGACTGAACGTCTGGAACAGCTCGGCCGTCGAGGCGCTAGGGCCATCCTTCCAGAGGCTCACCCTCTCCCCGGAGCTCTCCTGGCGGGAGATGGCGGAGCTTTTGGTCAGGTCTCGATCCCTCTCATATAGTCCCGATCTGGAGGTTCTGGTCCAGGGGAACGTCGAGGCGATGGTGGCCGAAAACTGCCTCCTATCATCGGCCCTCGGGTGCGAGGTCGTCGCAGGGGCCGGGGAGGATTTCTGGGGAATCGAGGATGAGACCGGCCGCGTCTTTCCCGTAAGAGAGGACGGCGAGGGCAGGACGCACGTTTATAACGCCGTGGAGCTCTCCCTCATCGACGAGGTGCCGAAGATCGTCGATATGGGGGTCGGATCTATCGCCATCGACGCCCGGGGCAGGAAGGCGGGGTACGCCCGGAAGATGGCGGAGATCTACCGCAGGTCCCTGATGGGGGGGGACCTCAGCGGTCTCAAGAGAGAGGCGAGAGAGATATCCCTGGGAGGGATCACCAAGGGCGCCTTCCTCCGGGGGAGGAAAGAATGAGGATGACTTCGGCAAAGAGATCGATGAGTTGACGAAGGAGGAGTTGACGATGACGGAAACATCCTTTACCAAAGGGCGGCACGAGGCGCTCCGCCCCGACTATCGAAGTGGGATATGCTGCGTCTGCGGCCACTTTCTATCAAACCACCTCAAGGACGGGGATGGCTGGAGGTGCAACGAGCGAGGCCTCGACGGGAGGCAGTGCGAGTGCACTCTGCGGCCGATCCTGACGGGGACGGAGCGGGAGAAGGAGTTCTACGACCTGGGTTGGAGGATGAACGCTTCGGAGCGGGAGTTCTGGGAGTTCAAAAAGAGGTTCAGGGACTCCTACCGGAGATGGTAGGGATTAAAAAAAAGATGAAGTTCACTGAGATTGGTGGGGTCCCCTCTCAATCTGCGTGCCGACGATCTGGTCGAACTCCTCCTGGCTCAGGATCGTGGGGGTGTAGTCGATCCCTCGCCGCTCCAGGTTGTTTGCGAAGGCACGCAGGTGGTTTCTCGAGCCCCTCAATAGAGACTCGTAGACCATCTTTATGTCCTCGTTGTCGGTCTCGACCAACCGGTCTTTCAGGTCCTGGATGTCCGTCTCCTCGATGACTGCGCCAACCCTCAGGGCCTCCTCCATCGACGTGCTGCCCCGCTCCACCAAGTCGTCATAGAGGGCCTGAAGGTCGGGGTTTGCGAACCTCCCGGCTTCGAGGATCGGGTCATCGAGCCCGTACTTTTCCATCAGGACCTTCACCGAGTCCATGTGGGTCTCTTCGGCCTCGGCGATTTTCTCGAAGACGGGCAGGCTGTACTGGTCATCAAAGGTCCAGTAGGCGTCCCTCGCCAACTTCTCCTCCTCTATCATGAAGAGGATCCCCTCGGTCTCGCTTTCGTTGAGGTCCGCCTCCGGCATCGCGGCGACGGCCTCCCTGATCGAGACTACGTCGAAGAAGGTAGCGCTGTTCTCGTCCAGAAGGGCGCCTCGGTCGGCGGGCGGCATGGCAAAGGCCCCACCGATCAGCGCCGAGGCGACGAGGACGGCCGCCAGAAATATCTCTCTCATGATAACCTAATTGGTTGAAATATTGTATATAAGTTGTCCTGGCTTTGGCTTCAGTTCAGATAGGTCAGAAGGGAATGATACCATCGTAGATCTCGGCCCCGAACTCCAGGGCCTCTTCCACCGAGACTTTGTCCTTCATCAGAAATACCCGCTCATTCTGGGTTTCTGCGTATTCGATGGAGTTTTTCAGAACCGGGGCGTACTTGCTGGACTTGTCGAGGCTGACGACGTACCCGGCCAGATCCTCGACCAGGTGGCAGTCGAAACCCCGGCCTGCGAGCTTTCTGAAGGCCTCGTCCCTCTCGTGCTCGGTGAGAAACTCGAAGCGAAAGTTATCGCGGCTGTAATGGTCGGCCAGCTCCTTGAAGATCTCCTTGTCTCCGAAGAAGTGCTTGAAGGTCCAGATCCTGCCGACCCGAAAGACGGTGATCTTCACCCGCCGCTCGATGACGTCGATGATCTCTGGTTTCATGCTCCAAGCTGAAAGGGCAGGGCATAAAAGGATGCGCCTCCTTCAGCGAAACCGACGATTTTACGAGGTCCCCG
Source organism: Methanothrix harundinacea (assembly GCA_001509375.1). Taxonomy (GTDB): domain Archaea; phylum Halobacteriota; class Methanosarcinia; order Methanotrichales; family Methanotrichaceae; genus Methanocrinis; species Methanocrinis harundinacea_D. The sequence continues at coordinate 17,620 of LGFT01000048.1, forward strand.
GCGCCATCCGCCGCCCTTCGCCGGCGACACCCTTACCGCCGGCGAAAAGACTCGCCCTCAGCCGAGACCTCACCTCTCCATCGCCCTCTGCCTGAGATCCTTGGGCATCTTCTCGATGGCGTAACGGAGAGCTGTCCGGGGCATCACAACCTTATTCCTCATGACGTAATCGAAGACCTCCTGCTGGTGCTTTTTGCTTGCCTCCTTCAGCATCCAGCCGTACCCCTTCTGGACCAGGTCGTCGTCGTCCAAGAGAAGGAGGTCGGCTATCTCGAAGACGTCCTCGAGAAAATCGCCCTTTCGGACCGGGAGGATGAGGGTCACCGCCGCAGCCCGTCGAAGCCACCTGTTATCCGATCCCGTCCAGCCCTTGAGGTTTGCGACGCGCTCCGGGTACATCTCAACGAAGGAGCCGAGGGCGTGGTTAGCGAGGGTGTCGCACTTGGCCCAGTTGTTGACGTACTCGGCAACCCACCTCTCGAAGAGGGCGAAGTCGGAGGGCTCGTATCTATTCCTCAGCGAGTATGCCCACTCGAAGGCTATGGCCGCATCCTCGCCGTAGTCCGACTTCAGTAGCTCCTCACACATCGAGAAGATCTTCTCTTTCTCCAGGGACTTTATCTCGGAAAAGTGCTTCTTCGCGATCTTCCTCACTGCAGAGGCCTTTACCCCTCGGAGCAACACCTCCTCTTTGAAAAACCGCTGGCCGCTCTCCCTAACCTTCTCCTCTGAGTTCTCCTCCAGGTCGCGTCGGAGAGCAGAGATCACGTCATCTTTCATCTTCACCACCACCATCATCCAACACGACCCCCTGAGGAATCAGTCGATATTTTACCTTTGGGACTTGAAGCTCCGTCTCGCGACCTTTAGATCACCATTCCCCTACCAGGTCTCAGACCGAAAGCATTTAAAATCGTGAAAAATACAAGGATAATATAGAGCTATCTTCTTGGAGGAGGCTCATAATCCTCGAAAAGCTCGATCTTCGCGACTTCCGCCTGCGAAGATGAAACGCTAATCTGTTTGAGCATCTAAGGTTTGATTTTAGGGATAAATGGGGTGGGGATAGTTGAAATTGAAATCAAGCGCATCAATCTATGTCGCGTTGGCGTTCGCCTTGATATTCTCAGCATCGGTTTGTGCTGCTGAAGCTCCTTCCGCGTTGACCTTTGGGCCTGAATTGGAGACAGGATTCGACAGTTCAGACGGATCGACCGGTGGTCCGTCATCCTCAGGAGTGCCGACTTCCTCGAGGCCTTATACGAGTTCTCAGCCAGGACTCGCGCCGTCGGCCTCCTCTGGAGAGGCTCTCGCCTCGCTATCTGAGGGGGCGACTCTTTCATACAGCGAGGCCAGCACCATCAGCGGAGAAGGTCGCGCTCTTGCCGTCATGCCGGGGCTTCAGGCCTTCATCCTTTACAACGGGGCCTGGAGCATGGACGCCTCGGGATTCTGGCTTGGCCAGCGTACGAACCTTCTCGTGAAAAACGACCGGGAGCAACGGCTCTGGTCTTACGAGAGGTTTCCAAATGGGCGCGAGGAGTGGATCTCCCTCGGGTATGTGGCGGAGGGTTACATCAACGGCTGGTACGAGGCCATAGATCCAGGATGGCACCAGCTGGCGGTCTATGGCGATAGATCCGGATGGAGCAATCTGCTCTGGATCTACGTCTGGCCGCAAGGGTCCTCCGGTCTCAAACCCGACATATCAATTGTGACCCAAGCCGTGGACCCGGCCACAAACAGAGTCTACTATTCTTACAACTCCTACGGACGACAGGTATTCAGGATCAAGGTTCTGGTCACGGGGCCCGACAAGTACAACGTCCGCTCAGTCCACTACCAGCTCCATCCCACCTTCAGCCCCTCCGAGTACACGAGCCGTGACCCCAATAACTTTTTTTTGAAATCCTTCGCAGTAATCACCAGATTCTGCACCCCCTCCTTCCGTGCTTCTCGAAGTACCTCTGATGATACTCCTCAGCCCGATAGAACTCGGAGGCGGGAACGATCTCGGTCACTATCTCTCCATCATAAAGGCCGGACCTCTGAAGCTTCCCAACTCTGGCCAGAGCCGCGGCCCTTTGCTCGGGATTATGGTAGAATATCGCCGAACGGTACTGGCTCCCGACGTCGGGACCCTGCCCGTTTTTGGTGGTGGGGTCGTGGATCGACCAGAATACGTCGATAAGCTCCTCGTAGGAGACGACTTCGGGGTCGTAGATCACCTCTACCGCCTCGGCGTGGCCGGTCCTGTCAGAGCAGACCTCCTCGTAGGTCGGGTCTTCAGTGGTGCCTCCGGTGTATCCAACAGACGTCGATACTACGCCCTCAACCTCTCGAAAAGCGGCTTCGACCCCCCAGAAACAGCCCGCCGCAAAGGTGGCCTTCTCGGTCTTGCGGCCCAGTTTTCTGTCACCTTCAGCCTTGCTCAAGGAATGTCACCGTCCCTTTCTGCTCCTACCTCACGACGGGACAAGTGACCGAAGACCAGCCTGCGATGCCTCCTAGGATCACCGTCATATTCTCCCAACCCTCCCTCTGGAGGATCGAAGCCGCCACCATGGAGCGGAGTCCGCTTCCGCAGAAGATGTAGACGGGCTGGTCCCTCGGAACTTCGGCCAAACGCTGGGGAAGCTGGGTTATGTGGATGTGATGGGCCCCTCTAATCCTCCCCGAAGACTCCAGCTCGTCGGCGCCCCGGACGTCCAATATCCACGCCTTTCTCTTCTCCTCCCGGTCGAGACGGGCGCAGAGGTCGTGGACGTCGGCAGTGGCTATGGATCTGCTCTCTCTTCCTGCCATGTGCCATCCCACCATCCCTCCGGCGAGGTATCCTGAATGTGAGCCGCTCCGAACGCCAGTTCCATCCTGGTGTCCAAGACCACATCCTCCTCAGCCCTTGCCGCGAACTCCTTCGGCGAGAGGGGCGCGGGGTCGAGGACTGTGCAGAGGAGGGGCGCGCCTGCGAGGTTCAGCCGCTCCATCTCCCTGAAGTAGGGGGGGCGCTCCAGCTCCACCGCCATCAGGCTGACGAACTCCTCGACCCCCTTCACCTGGAGCTTGGGGTTTCTTTTTCGCTCGATCCCCAGGGTCGTCCACTTTCGGTCTGCTATGGAGGCGGCACATACCGATCCTGCACCGTGGGCGGGGCATGCGATCACCTCGTCTCCCAGGGGAAGGAGCTTCTCGAAGACCGAGTCGTAGAGCTGTCGGGCCATCTCCTCGACCCTGTCCATCCCCAGAAGGTCGACCCTGCCCAAATCCCCGGCGAAGAGGGCGTCTCCGGTGAATACGACCCAGGGATCGCCCCCGGCGTCCCGGAGGAGGTAGCTCATGGAGCCGGGGGTGTGGCCGGGGGTGGAGATCGCCTCAAGTTTGAACCTTCCGATCCTCATGGTCATGCCATCTTCGATGGCCTCGCCGTACCTGTAGTCGAGCTGGCCGTCAGCGTGCCAGATCTCGGCCCCCGTCCGGGAGGACAGCTCCACCGATCCCACGACGTAGTCCTCGTTTCGATGGGTCTCGAAGACAGAGGTGATTCTCATCCCCTCCTTCGAGGCCATCTTAGGGTAAATCTCACAATCCCGCCGAGGATCGATCACCACCGCCTCGTTTCCGTCGCCCACTATGTAGGAATAGTGGGCGAGCCCCTCTGATTCAACTCTTTCAAACAGCATAAACTCCAACTCCGATTTACAGATAGCAATCTACAGAATTTTTTTACAATGTAGGTCCCAGCGGGTTCCTGCCTTCGACAGTTATTCTCTGCCCTTATTTTTAGGAATGAAGACTATATGAAACTTGTTCCGGACATAAAAGTAGAATCCAAAGTCTTGAAGTTGATGCCGATGCTTCTCTTAAGTCATCAATAGAAGGCGAAAAAATCTCCCGAAGCGGTACGTGTTTAGCTGGCCAGATTTGATATCAGTATCTTTCGGGTATCGAGTCCCTGTTGCTTCGATGTCGCCAGGACTGTCATAATACGTTCATGAATTGATGTCCCTTTGTTATTGCGCA
>LGFT01000098.1 GCA_001509375.1 Methanothrix harundinacea
GCGCTGCGGGCGATGTAGCGATCACCGTAGAGATGTCGGAGGAGCCCCTCGGCCATCTGGGACCGGGCGGAGTTATGAGCCGAGAGGAAGATGACCTTCTCCTTATTCGACATGTCACCAAATTTGAGGCGCCAATTATAAAAAAGTTGCCGATATCAGAAGCTACTCGTAATCGTGAAGAGGAATTTAAAACGATATTTAGGCTAAAAACCAGCGTTTGGGTCTCTGATGATGATGGGACGTTTATATTTTATTATATTACATTGTCGCAAGTTTTAAGAACCATTCAACGCCCTAATGCCGATGAGAAGAGGGTGAGCGGACGCGTTGGAGATAAATAGCTTAAAGGTGCTCAAAGAATGACGCTCAATTTAGGATGAACTATGGTCCAGTTCCTGAAAGAAAGGAGTTCTCAAAATGGTCGTGGTGCCCATCGTCTCGGGGGATATCGACTCCCTGGTAATGTGCAAGATCTTGAATAATGAGAGGCAGGAGCAGCATCCCATCTTTATCGACTTCGGCCAGATCTCCAACGAGGAGGAGTGGGAGGCCTGCAGGAACGTATTCAAGAGCTGCAACCTGCCTATTCCCGGGAAGATAGACCTGAGAGGATACTGCAGGTCAATAGAGTCCGATATCAACGGTGACTGCAGGGCGAGCTACATCAACGCCTTTCTTCCTGGAAGAAACCTCATGTCCCTGATGGCGGCAGCCTCTTACGCCTACCAAAGGGGAATAAAAATCATAGCCATCGCCCTCCTATCAGACGAAAGCCACCTCTTTCCCGACCAGACTGAGGAGTTTCTTGTGAACGCCAACTTCGCCATCAACTCCGCTTTTGGAGATCGGATCACCATATTGACGCCATTGATCAACTTTTCAAAGTCTGACATCATGAACATTGTCAACTGGTACGGCCTCCCGATAGAGGAGACCCTCTGCTGCCATCCGGGAAGAAACGGCGTCTGCAAGAACTGCACCGCTCGAAAGGTGGCCGTCGACCCCCTGAAGACGGATTAGAGGATCAGCATGATCGTGATCTCAGAACCAAAAGCCCGCTCCTCGGAGGTAGTAAGAGGGGAGATCGAACGGCAGGAGGAGAAGGCGAGGGTGGTGATAAGAGATGCTCAAATCCCAGAGCCGCGAAGAAGGGCCTTCCTCATCTTCAGGGTGGGAGATGCCGATCAGGTCCAGAGCTTCTGCTCCCTGGCAAAAGATGCCGACCCCCGTCTCGACTTTATCGACTTCGCCCTGAAGGTCCATTTCAAGACCGAGAATGCTGAGTACGTCCGCCACTGCATCAGCAGACGTATCGAAGCCTGCTCTGCGGTGATAATCTTCATCGGAAAGACCACCCACGACTGCGAATGGGTCGACTGGGAGGTTCGAGAGAGCCTCAGGATGAAGAAAGCCCTGATAGCAGTGAAGCTCAGCGACGAGCCTTCCCTAAGGGTTCCTAAGGTCCTGAAGGAGCATCGGATCAAGCCTCTGCCCTGGAGCGAGGACGAGATTCGCCGCATTATTCTAGAGAACGCCGGAAGTTGATGCTCATTTTTAATCCGAAGCCCAGCCCTTCGGCCGTACTTCCTATTCAGCGCATAGAAAAAGGTGCAAAGACGGCCGTCGATAACCTGGCGCTCTGAAAAATAAAGGAAAAAGGGTGTGCAGGCTCGCGCCTACACTGCGGGCATGACCAGGGATCTCTCGCCAGCCGCGCGGAACTCTCTCGCTCCACCCATTCCGTATCCCTTGCGGATGTCGTCCCAGGTGAAGAGGAGGGCGGGGTTCGCGAAGCAGACCTTGATCAACGGGTTGCACGCGTAGGCGTCTCCGCGGCCAGCGTGAGCTGCGCTGGAGATGCCTGCATACTCGCCCTGGTGACCGACGTTCATGGCGTAGTTCGGATAGTTGGGTCCTCTGATCTCCAGGGGGCTGCCCTCGTCGGGCTGGTAGCTGAAGACGTTGGTGGGACCGCACTGGTCCTGCAGGTCGTATCCGAAGAAGCCCATCCTGCCCCAGCCTTCTTTGTGGATCAGGTGGCTTAGATACCAGGCGGCGAGGGCCATCTGGCTGTTTCCGGTGATGCAGCCTGTGGTGACACCGCTGGCGGCGGCCATGATACCGGACCTCTGGGACCCACCGAAGTGGTCCTCCAGCAGGGTCGGGAAGGCCTCGTACTGCTCCATGGCGTACAGGGTCGTCTCGGTGGCGCAGTCCTTGGCGGTCTCGATGTCGATCGGAGCCTCGGCCCAGCCTCCATACTTGTCCACGGCGTAGTCGCAGCCGTAGTAGGAGAAGTCGTCCAGGACGTCGTTGGTGTAGGCCGCAGTAGCGTACTGGGTGAACCCTACACCGCCGGACATGTAGCTGCCCAGCCAGATCTGGTCGTAGAGCATCGTTCCAGCGGCGACGACGTTCAGGGAGACCTGGGGTGGATCCCAGGGCTTGGTCCTGGAGGTCTGAACCATGTCAGCCATGAATCCAAAGCTGACACCTCCGGGCTCGTTGGGGCCTCGGGCCCTCCTCGCGGGGAGCATGTCGCCCATCTGGATGACCGCCGCGTGCTTTGCGGCGAAGGCGAGGTCGGCCACAGCGGCCTCACCGGCGCACATGTTGTAGGCGTCGATGAAGGTCATGGACAGCTGCATAGCGCTCCACCTGGAGGTGGTACCGCCGTCACAAGTCCTCGATACGATCGTCGGGATGTGGATGGCCTGCCAGGAGGTCTTGCCCATGGCTGCCTTAAGCTCCTCAGCCTGCTCGGCGGGGAAGAGCTTGTTGATGTCGATGAGGTACTGGTCATCGATCTCGTCCGCGAGGTCGTCGTCGCCGGTGAACATCCTGACGTTACAGTCGTCGACGAGGGCGGGGTGGGTCTCCACCATGTGCTCCTGGACCACGGCTGCGCCGGGCATGGCGTGGTTCAGAATCTCGAGGTAGTTGTTGATCGTCTCGGGGGTGACCTCTTTGCCCAGCCTCTTCTCCAGCACTTCGTGGGCCATGTCCAGACCGACCACGATGGTCCTTCTGATGTCGTCCCACATCTGCTGCATGGCG
>LGFT01000099.1 GCA_001509375.1 Methanothrix harundinacea
GCCACCGGTTCCCGGGGATAGGGGACCGAAACCGCGATATGGGGCGCGTCGCCCACGCCGTCGCCGTCTTCATCCATGCCCCGGTACGATGTCCAGAAGTTTCCATCCCAGGTGTTGTTGGCGAAGCTCACCATCTTCCAGGCGATGGTGCTCCTCTGCTGGGCGTCGATCCCGTTGTAAACGAAGTTGTTCTGAGCTATATCGTTGTGGTCGTCGGACGCTCTGAGGCCTATGGCGTTATTGGCTATCGTATTTCCGATGATGGTGTTGTTTCTTCCAACGTCGAGACCGACCCCGGCGTCCATGATAAGATGGCCGAAGATGGCATGGCCTCCATCCGATAGCGTGGTGTCAACGCCCAAAGACGCCAGGAAATCGGGGCCGACCTTCTTGGCCCTCTTTACGAAGTTCTCTCTCAGGGTGTTGTTGTGGCAGCCATAACCGAGGGCTATTCCTCCGGTCCTGGCGCTCGAGTCGATCAGGGTGTTGTTGGAGATCGTCGAGTCGCTGGAGAACGCCAGGTAGATGCCTCCCTGGTGTATTACAGAGTCCTCCAATATGAGGCGGCTGGAGTTTATCGCGGAGATGCCGTAGGCTTTGACGCCATTCAACCTGGCCTCTGGACAGTTCATCAGCCATAGGTATCCCAACTCGAGACCTTCGAGCTTAAGCCCTTCTTCATCCTTGAAGGATGAGATCTCCTTCCCGTCGACGGTGCTGTTGGAAAAGTCGATGGAATCCTCAGAGCTCAGCCCTGCGAGGTACAATCCTGAGATGTCTATATCTGATCTGACCAGCTTCAGACCGTCGAAGGCCACGCTCACCGGCTCCTGGGATAATCGGGTAAGTATCAAAGTGCCATCTTCTAAAGTAACGTTTCGGAAAGTTACGTTGCCGGAGTTGAAGATTCCCAAGGCACCTGGACCGTCTTCTGAGATATCACCTATAAAGCAGTCCTTGACAGCGCAATCCTCTGAATCGAAGAACACAATCTCGTATCCAGCTCTGCACCCATTTATCAGAATATTTTGAGATGGTGTCCTGGTCAGGTCCAAGGGAGCGATATCAGAAAAGTCAGAGAAGACCATGGGTGTCCCCCCGGCTTGAACTATGATGTGGTCGATGGTACTTCCTTCGATCTTCCCGTTCAGAACCCCATCAAAGGTCAGGCCGCTCCCTTCGACCCCTTTGATTCGAACGTTCTCGGCCCTGGAGAACCGGATATCGCTATTTAAAACCCTGGAATCTTCGATCCGGACGTTCTTTGCTCCGTCGATATCTATGCCCACGGGAAGGAGAGCATCATATTCTCCGTTCAAGTTCTCCATGGTGCAGTTTCGTATCAGCAGATGAGCATCGGTGTTCTTTATCACGATCCCATTTCCGACGTGATCTTCGAGGCTTATGCCCTCAATGACGTAAGGGTCGTCGGCGGTGCCGCTGCCTCTGTAATCCACAAGGTCCGCGTTGCTTTTGATGCTGATGTAGTCGCTGGCCAGAGGGAAGGTCATGGAGGAGACCGTAAACTCTGTCGCTTGCGAGCCTGCCGCAAGCCCCGTGAGGGCAGACAGCACCATCAGCATACTAAAAAGTACACTCATCTCAACCCACTCCTCGTTTTGTCATTCGAAGATGACAACAAAACTCTAAACGATTTCATCTCTCAACCCCCACTCCACCGAACTCCTTTGAAACTATGGCATAATTTTCGATCGGCTTCATCAGTGGATAGTTGTCCTTGTCAGCCCCGACCAAGTAAGGCATCTCCCCTATGCCATCTCCATCGGCATCCTTCCCTTTGTAGTAGGTCCAAAAGTTTCCGATGTAACTGTCGAAGCTCGAGCCCTTATGCGTGTACGTCAGAACCTCTGTTGAGTTCCACTTGTTTGAAGAGCTGCTCGATAGTATGTTGTTGAAGTTGTTTATGAAGTTGTTGAAGTAGACGGCGTTATCGTCGGATCCGATGATGCTCATGCCTGCATTCCTGTTGTCTCTGATCTCGTTTGTTCTTATGGTGTTCCCAGCAGAGTTGCTCAGGTAGATGCCGGACCAGCTCTCCGTCAGCTCGTTTCTCTCGATTACGTTATCATCAGAGCCGTGAAGATGGACCCCAGACTCAGCGTTGTTTATGGCGATGTTGCTCCTGATCGAATTGTCGTGGCAGTGGTAGTTTAGGTGGATCCCCCGGGTGTTATTGGCGATCACGTTGCCCTCTATCCTGGAGTTGCTGGTGTTGGTTAAGAATACCCCATCCATGTTCTTCTCCAGCACCGAATCTTTGACGGTTATGTTACGGCAGCCGATGCAGTAGACAGTTCCCGCGTTGGATGACGAATCTATAACCGCATCATAGACGTTCACCAGGTGGTAGATCCTTCTACCATTTACAAGGTTGCTGGCGTCGATATCGTTGGTGGCTGCAGCATCGTCTCTCCAGCCGTCGTAACCGAAGTTATGATAGTTGCCGGACATGGAGTTGTTTCGGAGGATGTTACATCCTGAAAAACTGATGATTATGCCAACTATGTTGTCGTCGGCGACGTTCCCGTCTAAGACGTTCCCGCCTGTGATATCAGAAGGGCCGATGCTGGAAAGAAGGATGCCGCCACGGTTGCCGCTGGCGTTGTTCGATTCAAGGGAATTGTTGCTGGACGCCACTATTATGCCATAGCTGTTGTTAGTGGCGACGTTGCCCCTGATGGTGTTGCCCTCCGAGTTCACCATTATGCCGGCGTCAACATAGCTCCCGCTGAATACTCCCTTGCCGGAGGAGTTTGTGACGTGAAACCCTTCTACGACCACGCCGTCGGCGGAGAGCTTTATGGGGCTGCCTTTTTGTCTCGCGTCGATGATCGGCATCCCGCCGCCCGTGTCCACGCCCCTGAGGATCACGGGCTTGGTGACGTTGATCGTCTCCTGATAAGTGCCGCTGCAAACCTCGATCAAGTCACCTGGGCTTGCAGTTTCAATCGCCTCATTGATGCTGGCGAAA
>LGFT01000100.1 GCA_001509375.1 Methanothrix harundinacea
GCGCTGCGGGCGATGTAGCGATCACCGTAGAGATGTCGGAGGAGCCCCTCGGCCATCTGGGACCGGGCGGAGTTATGAGCCGAGAGGAAGATGACCTTCACCTTCCTGGACATATCATCAAGTGAGACGCCATGGATATAAGAAATTTGCGAACCATTTTGAAACATCTAGACCATAACGGGGATTCAATCCTGCTCCCCATCCCGTTTCTCGATTTTCGTTCGAAGACGATGGGGGGGGCGGGGATCCGCGCGGTGGAGATAAATAACTTAAGGCTCCAGGGTATGCCGTTTGACCTCGCCGAAGTGAACCGCAACGACCCTTCAATAAGGAGCTTTACAAATGGCCGTGGTACCTATCGTCTCGGGAGACATTGACTCCCTGGTCTTGTGCAAGATCCTGAATAACGAGAGGCAGGAGCAGCATCCCATCTTCATCGATTTCGGCCAGATATCGAGCGAGGAAGAGTGGGAGGCCTGCAGGAACGTCTTCAAGAGGTGCGACCTTCCCCTCCCAGAACGGATCGACCTTAGCGGCTACTGCAGGTCGATAGAGTCCGGCGTCCACGGAGACTGCAAGGCGAGCTATATCAATGCCTTCCTTCCGGGAAGAAACCTGATGTCTCTGATGGCGGCGGCCTCCTACGCCCACCAGAGGGGGATAAAGATCATCGCCATCAGCCTCCTCTCGGAGAAGAGCCAGCAGTTCCCGGACCAGACCGAGGAGTTTCTCGTCAACGCCAATTTCGCCATCAACTCCGCCTTCGGTGACTATATCACCATTCTGACGCCCCTGATAAACTTCACAAAAGTCGACATCATCAACATAGCCAGATGGTATGCCCTCCCCATCGAGGATACCTTCTGCTGCCATCCGGGGGAAAACGGGATCTGCAAGAGCTGCAACGCACGAAAGGCCGTCGTCGATCCCATCGACGGAGATTGAAAGGGTGAGGGTCATGATCGAGACCGCCGATACAGAGATCCCATCTTCGGAGCCGAAGGCCTCGGAGATGGAGAGGCTGGAGGATATGGCGAGGGAGGAGATAAGAAAGGACCAGACCCTGGTGCCCCGGAGGAGGGTTTTTCTCATCTTCAGGGTCGGGGATTTCGATCAGGTCCGCGATTTTTGCGCCATGGCAAAAGAGATCGAACCCCATCTCGACTTCATCGACTTCGCATTGAAGGTCCATTTCAAAAATGAGAACGCTGCTTACGTCCGCCACTGCATCAGAAAACGGATGGAAGCCTCCTCGATGGTGGTGGTCTTTGTGGGGAAGACCACCCAAGACTGCGAGTGGGTCAATTGGGAGATTCGAGAAGGGTTGAAGATGAAGAAAAACATGATAGCAGTGAAGCTGAGCGACGAGCCGTCCTTGAGGGTTCCTAAGGTCCTGAGGGAGCATCGGATAAAGCCCCTGCCCTGCAGCCGTGACGAGATTCGCCGAGTTATTCGAGAGAACGCCGAAAAGTTGATGCGTTTTTAATCAGAAGCCCGGCCATCCGGCATTACTTCATATTTCGTGAATAGAAAACGGTGCAGAACGGCCATCAATAACCTGATTTTCGAAAAATAAAAGGAAAAGGTGTGCAGGCTCGCGCCTACACTGCTGGCATGACCAGGGATCTGTCGCCAGCCGCGCGGAACTCTCGTGCTCCACCCATTCCGTATCCCTTGCGGATGTCGTCCCAGGTGAAGATCAGAGCGGGGTTCGCGAAGCAGACCTTGATCAGCGGGTTGCAAGCGTAGGCGTCGAAGCGGCCCGCGTGAGCGGCGCTGGAGATGCCTGCGTACTCGCCCTGGTGACCGACGTTCATGGCGTAGTTCGGATAGTTCGCGCCTCTCAGCTCGAGGGGGCTGCCCTCGTCGCCCTGGTAGCTGAAGACGTTGGTGGGACCGCACTGGTCCTGCAGGTCGTATCCGAAGAAGCCCATCCTGCCCCAGCCGTCCTTGTGGATCAGGTGGCTGAGGTACCATCCGGCAAGACCGGACTGGCTGTTGCCGGTCAGGCATGCAGAGCCGATGGCGCTGGCAGCGGCCATGACCGCAGACCTCTGGGAACCGCCGAAGTGGTCCTCAAGCAGGGTCGGGAAGGCCTCGTACTGCTCCATGGCGTAGAGGGTGGTCTCGGTGGCGATGTCCTTGGAGGTCTCCAGGGTGGCGGGAGCCTCTCCCCAGCCGCCGAACTTGTCCACGCCGTAGTCGCAGGCGTAGTAGGAGAAGTCGTCCAGGACGTCGTTGGTGTAGGCTGCCGTGGCGTACTGGGTGAACCCGACACCACCGGACATGTAGCTTCCAAGCCAGATCTGGTCGTAAAGCATCGCTCCAGCGGCGACGACGTTCAGGGATACCTGGGGCGGGTCGAAGGCCTTGACCCTAGAGGTCTGGACCATGTCGGCGAGGAAGCCGAAGGATAGTCCACCGGGCTCGTTGGGGCCCCTGGCCCTTCTCGCGGGGAGCATGTCGGCCATCTGGATGACGGCAGCGTGCTTTGCGGCGAAGGCGAGGTCGGCCACAGCGGCCTCACCGGCGCACATGTTGTAGGCGTCGATGAAGGTCATGGACAGCTGCATGGCGCTCCACCTGGAGGTGGTACCACCGTCGCAGGTCCTCGATACGATCGTCGGGATGTGGATTGCCTGCCAGGAGGTCTTGCCCATGGCTGCCTTGATCTCCTCAGCCTGCTCGGCGGGGAAGAGCTTGTTGATGTCGATGATATACTGATCGTCGATCTCGTCCGCGAGGTCGTCGTCGCCGGTGAACATCCTGACGTTACAGTCGTCAACGAGGCCGGGGTGAGTCTCAACCATGTGCTCCTGGACCACGGCTGCGCCGGGCATGGCGTGGTTCAGAATCTCCAGGTAGTTGTTGATCGTCTCGGGAGTGACCTCTTTGCCCAGCCTCTTCTCCAGCACTTCGTGGGCCATGTCCAGACCGACCACGATGGTCCTTCTGATGTCGTCCCACATCTGCTGCATGGCG
>LGFT01000101.1 GCA_001509375.1 Methanothrix harundinacea
CTTGACCCTTCGGAAGAACGCTTTAAACGCCAGATCTGCCCGTTCCTGGACGTTCTGGAGAACTTGGGAGTGGACTTCGGCCAGTTCGGGCTTCTCCACCTTCCATCCTGGGAGGAGGTTATGGGTCTCGTATTTCGAGATCGATCTACCTTCAGTCTCCCAGGCATCCTTCCGGTATGCAAGTGTCTGATTGTAGATCCATCGGCACAAGTCGAGCGTTCGCTCCATCTTGGTTATCTGAGATTTAGTAGGATAGAGCCGGTACTTGAACGACTTGCGCATAGTAGTTTATGTGGCTTGATGATATTTTGTAATAAATAGGGGCGGGGCTCTACATCCCCGGCCTAAAGACCGGGGTTTTACGCCCCTCACCCCTCCCCATTCCTATAAATCCCATATTTTCCAGTTCGTTCGCATTTTAGTGCCAAATTCAACTCCCAAAGACCCATCCTTCACGATTAATTAAGGTATTTTTATACCAATATCGGTAAATATCACCTCCACCGCTATTTATCCTTGCTGAAAGCTCCCAAGCGCTCGGCTTTGCCGGGCCTTATAGGTCAGATCTAATGGAGGTGGCTCGCGATTGGCGCTCTATCCGGACGATACAGGCTCAGAGCTCGATGAGATGAAGAAGAGGTGGAAGAAGAAGTTCTGGCCAGAAAACGCCATCTTCGAAGGGATCCACCCCGGCGATAGAATCTTCGTGGGCACCGGCTGCGGCGAACCCCAGCACCTCGTAGGAGCCCTGAAGAGGTTCGTCGAGATGAGGCCCAACTCCCTTCTCGGCGCCGAGATGATCCACGTCTGGACCCTGGGGATCGCTCCCTGTGCCGAGGAGAAGTTCCGGGAGAACTTCAGGCTCAACTCCTTTTTCGTCGGGTCGAGGAGCAGGGCCGCCATCAACCGGGGCGACGCCGACTACACGCCCATATTCCTCTCGGAGGTTCCCGCCCTATTCCGCAAAGGGACGATCCCCATCGACGTCGCCCTGATCCAGACCTCGCCTCCCGACGGCCACGGCCTGATGAGCCTGGGGATCAGCGTCGACATCGTCAAGGCGGCGGTGGAGGCTGCGAGAATTGTCATCGCCCAGATCAACCCCCAAATGCCCCGGATACACGGCGACGGTTTCATCAGCGTCGACGACGTCGACTACATGGTCTTTTGCGACGAGCCGCTTCTGGAGTATCAGGACCCGATGTCGGGGGAGATCGCCCAGAGGATCGGGAGGTACGTCGCGAGGCTTGTCGAGGACGGCTCCACCATCCAGGTGGGGTACGGCTCCGTCCCCAACGCAGTCCTATCGAACCTCGCGGGCAAGAAGCACCTGGGGGTCCATTCCGAGCTTTTCACCGACGGTCTGGCGGATTTGATGAAGTCGGGGGTCGTCGACAACTCAAGAAAGACCGTCGACCGGGGGAAGGCCGTCGCCTCCTTCTGCATGGGAATGGAGGATACCTACCAGTTCCTGGACGATAACCCCCTCGTCGAGTTCAGGTCCATCGACTACACCAACAGCCCTCTCATCATAGCCAAGAACCGGGGGATGACAGCGATAAATAGCTGCATCGAGATCGACCTCTCGGGACAGGCGACGGCCGAATCCCTCGCGGGCGCCCATTACAGCGGGATCGGAGGCCAGGCCGACTTCATGCGGGGATCCGTCCTGGCTCGAGGGGGAAAGTCGATCCTCGCCCTCCCCTCGACCGCCGATGGGGGCAGAGCGTCCCGGATCGTACCCGCACTAAGGCCGGGCTCCGGCGTGACATTGAGCCGGGGCGACGTCCACTACGTCGTCACAGAGTACGGGATCGCCTATCTCCACGCCAAAAACGTCCGGGAGAGGGCGATGGACCTGATATCAATCGCCCACCCTGACCACCGCCCCTGGCTTATTGAGGAGGCGAAGAGGCTGAACCTGATCTATCCGGACCAGGCCTTCGTACCCGGCGAGGCCGGGATCTACCCTGAGAACCTCGAGATCAGAAGGACGACGAAATCGGGCCTATCGATCCTCCTGCGGCCCGTCAAGATCACCGATGAGCCCCTCCTCAAAGAGTTCTTTCACCTCCTCTCCGATGAGAGCCTCTATAGCAGGTTCATGACGGCGAGAAAGGAGCTCAGCCACCGGTGGCTCCAGGACTTCTCCGTCATCGACTATTCAAAGAAGATGGTGATCCTGGCCGTGGAGGACGGAAAGGGCGGGAGGGAGACGATCGTCGGGATCGGCCAGTACGGCATCACAGGCGAGACCCACATGGCCGAGGTCGCCTATGTGGTGAGAGACGACTACCACAGGCGAGGGGTGGGAAGAGAGATTCTCAGCTATCTCACCTACCTCGCCAAAAAGCAGGGGCTTTTAGGGTTTGTGGCGGAGGTCCTCTCCACCAACGCCCGCATCTTCCGGATGTTTCAGAAGATGGGCTTCACGCTTGAGAAGGTCTGGGAGGAGGACGGGGTCTACGAGATGAGAGCTCACTTCGGAGATGTGGGGGAGGCAGGAGGAAACGTGGAAATCGAGGAAAGCGAGCGGGATTGAAAGGCGTGCCAGGGTCGCATTCAGCGCCTCTTCGACCATCTTCTTCATCGACGAGATATAAAAATATTAGAGCTAGGATCGTGCCTAGACGTCCCTAGATGTCCCTGGGTCCCTGGAGATTGCATCTCACCCCGATTCTGAGAAGGCGCCATCTTTCAGAGAGAAGCTTATTCAGAATCCGCGGAATCTCGGATTTCAGAGTCCTCCCAATACGAGGGACAGCACCGCCAGAATGAGGAAGATTATTATCAGCCATTTGGCGATCTTCATCGATATGCCGGCGCCGCGTACGCCCAACACTCCGAGTACCACAGCTATTACAAGGAACACTACGGCCAAATAGAGCAGGTCTGCCATATCGTTACACCTCCCGATGTCGTTGATCGATCAAACTTACTGAAT
>LGFT01000049.1 GCA_001509375.1 Methanothrix harundinacea
AGGGTCGAGGAGCCTTTCCTGGTGGCCGGAGATGCGGGCTTGGAGATGCGGGGTGAATTCGATGCCACCATGGATCACGTCCGTGAAGTGCGCCAGGCGATCTCAGAGATCGTCATCGACGAAAGGCTGGCTGGCCTTCTCGACGGCATCGAAGAGTACTCTCACCTCCTCCTCCTTTATTGGGCGCACAAAGTGCCAGAAGAAAGCCGCTCCCTGACTAGGGTTCATCCCATGGGGAGAAAAGACATCCCCGAGGTGGGCATCTTTTCTACCTGCAGCCCCGCCCGGCCAAACCCGGTGCTCACGACCGTCGTCTGGCTCTCTCGACGAAGGGGGAACGTGCTGGAGGTGGCAGGTCTGGACGCGGTCGACGGAAGTCCCGTCGTCGATATCAAACCTTATGTCAAGGACTCTTATCCTCAGGAAGGGGTGAGGGTTCCCGATTGGATGGAACAACTCCAGAATGAAGTGCGTGGACGGGGGCGTGGAGATGGCTAAGGACCGCCTGATTTTTTGACCCTAAAGACTTTCCGGTCGATCCCCCTTGGCGCGAGATACCACCTGCCCTTATGCTTTCTCATGTGCTCCAGAGCCTCGGGGTAGCCGTCGAAGGAGAGGCACTCGCCGCCATCGAGGTTGAGGAGGATGAGGGCGCCCTCTTTCGCATCGGCCCCGCTCAGGGAGGCCTTCAGGGCGGCCTCGATCTCCTCGCGCCGCCTGCTTCTCTTTCGCGCGCCGAGGGCCTCCAGTTCTCGAAAGAGCTTGTCGACTGAGACCTCATCGAACTCTTCGTCGCCTTCGCCTACTTCTTCGGGCTCCATATCGTCTTCTCCGCGTCTCTTCAGATCTTGGCGGGCTCGCCCTCTTCTGCGGCCCAGCAGAGGTACTCCGCTGACGGAAACTCGTGAATGGTGGTGGCGACGATCTTGCCCCGGCCGTACTTTCCGACTACGAGGACCGGCCTTCCTTTGGAGTCTGTGAGAATGGTCTCAAACCCCTCTCCAGGGGAAAGGTAGCCGTCGCATTCTGCCTCCTTCGCGTCGACGAGAGCTGTGCAGCGGTGTTCTGAGATCGCAACGAGATCTGTACTTTCGTACTCGCCGATGTACTTGAGGGGGAGGGGGAGCCATTCGTAATCGTGCTCTGGGACCAAGGGGCCGAATATGGTTAGAATCCCACCCCTTTCCAGAAACTCCGCGATCTTGGACTTGGAGGCCTTGAGGGCTGCAAGGGTCTTGGAGTACTGGGGGTTGGCGAAGCCTGTGGGTATCATAGCCATTCTGAACTGGGGAAGAAAGGGGCTTCCCAGGACTTCGGGCTTGACGAACGTGTGCTCCCGACCGGACTCGTCCAGGAGCTTTTCGAAGAGGAAGGTCTTCTCGCCGATGATCGCAATATCTGGCATGCAAGGTAGGTCTTTCCGAGACTTGATCTAAAGCCTTTATGCCCAGCTTTTGGATCTTCTCCTGGGCCGGGGCTTTCTCTCATTTGTTCAGAATCCTTTCCAATAGATTTATTACTATATATGACTCAAATATCCCTTTGAGGTTCGCTTTATGGAACAGGAACTTATGAGAATTGGAGTGTCTCTTCCGGAATCGCTGTTGACCAGGTTCGACGGCATCATCGAGCAGAGGGGCTACTCCTCCCGGTCCGAGGGGATCAGGGACGCGATCAGAAACTACATAGTCCACTACGAGTGGATGGGCGACGTCAAAGGCGAACGGGTCGGGGTCATCACCATGGTCTACTCCCATCATCAGAGGGGGCTCGTTGACTCTCTCACCAACATCCAGCACGAGTTCGTGGATATAATCCAGTCTTCCCTTCACATCCACCTGGACCACGAAAACTGCCTCGAGATCGTCACCCTCAGGGGTGAGGGGCAGGTAGTCAGGAAGGCCGCGGAGAAGATGATGGCCCTCAAAGGGGTAAAGCACGTAAAATTGACCACCACATCTCTGGGCCAGGAGCTCTGAAGCCTTCTTCATCAGGATGTCAAGAGAATAAATCACAGAGGGGCGTTCTCGATCTTGCATATATCAGAAAATCTCTCCGGAGTTTACGTCCTCGACTTCTTCGGCGAGACCAGGATGGCGACGAGGCCCAAGGTTCCTGTCCCCGTTTATGGAGAGAGGATAGCCGAGGGGCTTCGGATCTGGGACCCTCGCCGAAGCAAGCTAGCTGCGCTTCTAATAAAGAGCTGGCTTGCAGGGGGCCTTGGTGATCTCGTGAAGATGCTAAACCTCCGACCAGATTCGAAGGTCCTCTACCTCGGCGCCGCCACAGGGACGACGGTGAGCCACGTGAGCGACCTTCTTTCAAGCGGCCTCGTCTATGCCGTTGAGTTCTCACCGAGGTCGATGCGCGACCTTTTTAGCCTCTGCCAGTCGCGGGATAACATCATACCTCTCCTCGAAGACGCCTCTCTGCCCGAGAGATACGCGCCGTTCCTGGAGCCGGTGGACTTGGTCTATCAGGATGTGGCCCAGAGAAACCAGGCACAGATCGCATGCCGGAACGCCGCCCTTTACCTGAAGTCTGGCGGAGCCCTCGTTTTGATGATCAAGGCGAGAAGCGTGGACGTGACGGCGGATCCCAAAGATGTCCAGAAGGCGGAGATTGAGCGGCTGGAGGGGGTCGAGGTAATATCCGTTTCCGACCTTCGCCCCTACTACCAGGACCACTGGGCCGTGGTGGCGAGGAGACGGGACCAGGCATAGTAGTCGGCCCGTCGCTCCGAAGGGCCGGCATCGTCAAGACCGAGCCGATAAGAAGAGTGGCGGATCATTGCGACGTCGTCTGGGCCTGCGCCTCAAGGCATGTCCGGGAGGTAGTCGGCAGGCGAGCGAAGCTCCAGATCGGGATCTCGATACCCGCGTATGCCCTCACCGATCGGGGAAAGCGGTTGGTTTTGAATTGGGCTCTGCATTTCGACGAGAGGCTGGTGGTGCACAGGGCAACTCTCCCTTTCGGCCCTGAGGAGAAACAGCCAGAACCTCTTCTATGATTATGACAAGTGGCGATCATTTATTCGATCCTTTCGACCTTCAGCCCTTCGTTGTCCACCTTCGTCGATATCGCAACCCTGAGTCCCATCGGCGCGAGGATCTTCGCCATCTCCGTCTCCGATCTATCGGTGACGACGGCGATGGAGGGGCCCACAGAGCTCATCCCCACAAACTCCAGGCCCTCCTCCCGCAGCCTGCTCATATGCTCGTAGATCTCAAAGCCATGGTGCTCGACCTCGGCCCGCTTCGACCCCCGGAACTCGATCTCCCAGATGACGTCTCCGATCTTTTTGAGGTCGCCCCGCTCCAGGGCCGGGATCAGGTCCATGAGGATGAAGTAGGCCTTAAGCTCCCGGTCCTGATAGTCGAGGTTCCGGGCCCTGTTCATCAGAAGGTCGAACTCCTCCCTCCCCGAGGACGAGACCGTCGTCTCGGGGATGATCACGAAGACGTTCTTCCCCTCGGCGAAGGGATGATGGTAGGCGAGGGAGAGCTCGTCGCCGGTCACCGCCATTCCGCCGTAGGTGATGGCGGCGGGTCCGACCCCGGTCTCAAAGCCGAGGGTGACCCGGCCGTCCTCGGTCTCCTCGACGTAGTTGTTTCCGATCAATAGGCGGATCTCGTCTTTTGTCAGGTGCGAGCCTACGGCCTCGTTCATGGCGGTGGCCAGGGCCACCAGGACCGAGCCGGTGGAGCCGAGGCCGACGTGCTTGTTCTCGTGGTCCCGGGCCTTTATCAAAAAGCCGCCATCGTAGCCGACCGTCTCCTTGAAGACCTCGGCAAAATGGCGGACGATCGGCTCCCTCGAATAGTCGATGATCGTCTCCCCAGCGGTGGCTTCCACCTCCGCGAAGCAGTAAATCTGAAGGGCGAAGCCGACCCCGCCGCCGCCGGGCCTATTCGGCGCGAACCGGTTCATGTCCATGACAGTCAGGTGGATCCTCGCCGGGGTCGTGACCCGGATCTTCCCTTCGATGGGCGAAAGCTTCGGTGGCCTTTTGATACCCAGGGAGTTTATCTTCTCGCCGGGGGAGAAGGGGCTGAACTCGTACTCCACCAGGTCCAGGTCCCCCCCGCGGATCTTCATCGTGGGCATATTTCACCGCCTCATGCATCCGATCTTTCTCTCCGAACGTCCTCTGACCATGAATAATTAGGCCTCTTTGGGCTATATCTTCCTGCCGGAGGTCTGGCCGAGCTGGGGCAGAAGAGTGACCGGCGTCTGGCGCGGGTTCGATGGGTAGCTAATCTTCTCCCCCTCCTACGGAAATTATCTGAGATGAATCTGTGGGTTTCGTTGCAAGGCTGGCCGCAAGGTAGACCACAGTTCCCACGACGACGCCGACCATCACCGGGTGGATCAGGGGGTTTCCATAGAAGTTCCAGGCGACGATGGAGCCGAAGGTGGCGACGAGGCCACAGACGAAGCCCGTCGAGGTCCCCCGGTCCCAGTATATACCGAATATAAGGGGGATGAAGACGCAGCAGGCGATCACTCCCATGCTCAGAGAGACGAGGGGGACGATCAGCTCGGGGACGTTTCGGGCCATGAGGGCCGATACAGCGATTATCAGAAGCCCCACCACCCTCGTCAGGACAAGGACCCTGGCGTCAGGGATCTCTGGGCGGAGGAAACGGAGGGTGTCGGCGGTTAGGGACGTCGTTGTCACGAGGACGATGGCGCTGATCGTGGACATGGCCGCCGATATCGCCGCAAGAAGGATGACAGCGTCAAAGCCCGGTGGGAGGAGCGACGTGGCAACGAAGGGAATGAGGCTGTCGGGGCTTGCGATATAGGGAGCGAGCTCCTCGGCGGTGAAGACGCCGTAGACCAGAATTCCTATCGAGAATATGGCGAGGGCGTATATCGAGATCGCGATGGGGCTGTAGATCCCGGCGAACTTGACCACCCTGCCGTCCTTCGCCGAGAATATCATTATGAGAAGGTCAGGGAGGGCGAGGAGCCCGAGACTTATGGAAAAGGCCGTCCCCACCGTCGTCTGCCAGGGGAGGAGGTCTCCGCTCATGCTGGTGATGTTTGCGGGTATGTTCGCCCAGATCTCCGTCCCTCCGCCGGCGTAGAGGAGGGCGGCGTAGAGGATGACGGCTCCGCCGAGCATTATGATCCCCTGAATGAAGCTGATCCAGAGGATGGCGGGAAGACCCCCCACGGCGTAGTAGATGGCGACGATGACGACGGCCACGAGGAGCCCCTGAATGTAGCTGATCCCGAGGAGCCCCTCGAAGAGGTGGGCGCATCCCTTGAAGATCGCAATCAGGTAGACGGTGTACATGACCAACATTATCCCTGCCAGGAGCACCCGCCCGCCCGGAGAGTCGTACCGCCGCTCCAGCAGTTGCGGAACGGTCTTGGCGTCGTAGGATTTGGCCATCGCCCAGATCCGAGGCGCCATCAGCCAGGCGAGGCAGGCGAAGGCGACGTGCATCAGGGTCGCCCAGATCACCCAGGGAAACCCTGCGATGAGGCCGTACCCGCCGCCGCCGAGGAAAGACGCCGCACTGAAGTAGGCTGCGGTGAAGGCGATCCCGATGACAGCGGGGTACACCACGTTCCGATCGGAGATGACGAACCCCGAGAAGGTCCCCTGCCGGAGCCTTATCGAGAGGATGACGATGACCACGACGTAGGCGAGGAGGAGGACTTGGTTAATCATCTGATCTCCTCAAAATTACGAAAAATGTTATTGCGAGCATGAATATCATCGTGACCAGAAGGGCCAGGTACGGCGTCGGCGCGAGGAACATCAGGTCCGCCTCCGCATCGGGGTGCAGTGAACGTTTTGTTTCTTTGGCGCATGTTCAGTAGGATTCAAATCGATCACTCGTCCAATCATGTATGATAATATACAATAATGGGCGGTGATGAGCGTTGCTGGTTGAAAAGGGTTTCGCTGCCGGCGGGATATTGGAGAGCAACGCGGGGTTCGCAAGTACCTACGAGCATCCAAAAAAATCGTTTGGATTTAGGGATCTCCGTTAAATTCCTTGGATGCAGATAATTCTTTTGAGACCTATTAATGGGTTAAATTGTGATTTGCTCGGCATAACCGGCGCGTCGCATTGACGATAAATGAAGCCATCATGAAGGGGATCCCAAAAGATCATCTGCGCCAAATATCTTTGTCAGAACCAGACCGCCATCGCCCTGATCTCCGAGACCTGCCACTGGCCCGGGCCGAAGGTCCCCCCCTGGCTCCTCTTGAAGACCTCTTTAGTCTGGGGCTCAATCAAGGTCATCTCGATGCCCCCGTGATCGCCCCTGATTGCCTCGACCCCGTTTTTTGGAACGACGCCGAAACGGGTGGAGAATCGCTCCTCGATATACTCTGCCAGATCGTCGCTCAGTACGCAGTCGTCCAAGCTGGCAGAGTCGGTGCTTGATTCGGCGAAGAGGTCGTCGGTGGTCACGACTCCCACCACGTCCCGCGCCAAGGGCTCGGCGAGCCTCACCATCCCACAGGCGCACCGATTGTTCGTCTCCTTGAAGGCGTACCAGAGCCTGCGGGCGAGATGATCTGCGTCCTCCTTTTCGCCGTTCGCAAGATTCGGGCCGAAGGACTGGACCACCTCCCACACCTCGGCCAGGGATAGGGCCAAATAACAGCGATCGTTTGGGTAGATCGACTCGAATGGGACCCCCGTGGCGACGTGAACCGATTCTAAAAGCTCTTGGTGAGAGATGATCCTCTTCGGCATGGCCGGAGGTTGTGCAAACCAAATATAAAATATTTTGGTGGGGATCAGCCCTCTAGAGCTGAAAACTGGTCCGAGAGGTGGGAGATCATCTCCTCCACCGACCGGCGGAGGACAGATATGTTGTCGTATCTCTCAAGAATCGACTGGAGCTCCGCCTCGTCCTGGCCTGCCATCTCCTCCACGAGAGAGACCAGGTTCGGAAGAGCCCTCACTACGTTGTCGACGATCGTCACCGTCGCGGTCCTGGCGGTCCGAGAGAGGGGGTTCAGATCTACGGTGATCACCCTCTTATTCATCCTCACCAGCGCCTCGCATCGGTCCCCGTCCTCCAGAGGTACGAAGACGACGTCGGCGTCGAATATCCCGCCCCTGGCGGCCTTCGCCCGAGCGTGGTCGAGCCCTGGGATCAAGGCATCGGGCTCTTCGCCATAGACCCTCTCGGCACCCAGGCTCCGGAGGAGGTCTGCTATCCTCTTCACCCGCTCTTCAGTCCGGTAGAATATGTTCACCTCCAGGGGCGCGCCGACCTTCCTTGCGAGGGCCACCATCTCCGCGGGGACGAGGGCGGCGGCGTTTCCGTTGACGCTCAATATCGGCCTTTCTGCCAGAAGGAGCATCGCCGCAGCCGCCCGTTCGGCCTCCATCGCAGGAGGCGTCGTCTTTTCGCCGAGGAGGTAGTCGAGGGCCTCGCCCCTCCCCTGGGCGATCAGGCCGTTAAGGCCAGTTATACCCAGCTCGACCCCCTCCACCACCTTCTCTCGGGTCAGCAGTGAGGCGTACCTCGGATGGGAGGGCGGGACGTCACTCAAGCCCTGCACCCCCGAGGCAGACCTTCGCAGATACAACATCTCCAAACTCCGCCAGCGCATCCCTCCCTTTGATGGAGAAGACCGCATCCCCCAGCATCACCATGCTCGCCATTCCTCCGCATGCTTCCACCGCCTCCACAGCATCTTGCATCCAGCTTTGGGCAAGCCCGGACCTTCGAGCAAACTCCCAGGACAAAGAGACGAACCTCTCCAGGGTTGGCCTTTTGATAAGCTCCTGGAGGGACCTCTCCCCTTCCCGGTTCACTTCCCTCATCGTTCCCGGATCGGAGAGGACCTCTTCAGTCGATAAGGGGCCCCTCACAATACAGTCGATTTCGAGGGGCGGGACCGGTATCCTGTCAATGACCCCCACGCCCGGCGCCCCAGGCGAGAGTCGGACGACGAGACCGCCTGTGTTCTGGGCTATGACGTCCCCGAGGCCGGTGCCGGAGACTACCTCCGCCACGTGGGCCGCCTCACCGACGCCGCTCGCGAAAAGGCCCAGGCCGAAGGCCTCGTTGAGGGCGTAGGCAGAGCTGAGGGCTCCTGCCCCGCTCGCCCCAAACCCCGACCCCAGAGGCATCAACAGCTGAGTTTCAACTCTTACGGGCGACGGCGCCAGCCGCTCGACGACTAACCTTGTGACCGGCGCTGAAGATCTGGTTCCGTTCAAATAGATCGCCGTCTCCTGAGATCGCTGGACTGCTGTCCTCGCTCCCAGATCCAGGTTGATCCCGCAGCCGACCGACCCTGCCCTTCTCGGGTCTGGATCGCGCCGGGCGGCGAAGAATCCCGTGATGTGGGCTGGGGCTGAGGCGTTCAGGAGAACTCCTCCGCGAGGGCGTCAATGACGGCTCTTGCGATCAGGCTCTTCCGGCCGCAGACCTCGGACCTCGCCCCGGAACGCCTCAGGATCAGGACCCTGTTCTCTTCAGTGCCAATACCACCCTTCCCGACATCGTTGGCGACGACTATGTCAAGCCGGTTCTTCTCCATCGACTCCTTCGCCCTCGATAAGAGGTCGTCGTCGGAGAGGAACGTCTCTGCCTTGAACCCCACCATCTTCAGCTCCGGGTGGAGGGACCGGACGTTCCTTATGATCTTGGTTGTGGTCTTGAGCCTGAGGACCAGCTCGCCCTCGGACTTGATCTTCTCAGCCGAGGCGTCCAGGGTATAGTCTGAGACGGCGGCGGCAGCGATCATGGCGTCGTATCCGCCCTCTTCCAGTTCAGCCAGAACGGCGGAGAGCATATCCCCGGCGCTCTCGATGTATATCTCCTTCACGGGCAGCCCGAGATGACCCCGGTGGACCAGGGTCACCTCGGCCCCTCGCCTCCAGGCCTCCAGGGCGATCTCCGTCCCCGTCTTCCCCGAGGCCCTGTTGGTCAGGATCCGGATGGGATCGACCCTCTCGGCGGTGGCGCCGCTGGTCACAAGGATCCTTCTGCCGGCCAGGTCCGCGGGGCCCAAGAGCCTTTCGACCTCCATCACCACCGTCCTGTTCTCGGCGATCTTGGCTTTCTCCTCCTCGATTCGGGGGTCGACGACCACGACCCCCATCGACCGGAGAGCGTCCAGGTTCTTCAATACTGCAGGATGGCGGTACATTGCCTCGTGCATTGCGGGGACGACCATCACGGGGACGCCGCTCCCGAGGGCCGTAGTGGCGTAGGTGGTGACGGGGGTGTCGTCGATACCGGAAGCGATCTTGCTGATGGAGTTGGCGGTGGCAGGGGCGATGAGGAGGAGGTCTGCCCGGCCACCGACGCCGCAGAACTCAACATGCTCGACTCTTCCAGTGATCTTCGTCACCACGGGATTTCCGCTCGCGTACTCCAGGGCGTAAGGATGGATGATCTCCTGAGCTGCCGAGCTCATGACAGAGTGGACGGCGCCCCCCCGCCGGATCAAGTCTCGGACCAGATCGACGGTCCTCACCGCGGCGATGCTTCCCGTAACAGCGATTACGATCAGCTTTCCCGATAGGGATTCGCTCACCGTGCAGGATATGATCGAAGACATGTTGGTCTAGTGGGCCCTTACCCTGGCCTCTTAGAAATAAGTTCTCCTCTTCGGCCTCAGCAGCCGATGAGCACAACGTTTATGTAACAAATGACCCTAGGAGATCTGCTGTGCCGGGGTGGCCTAGTCGGTTAGGGCGCCAGACTCATAGGGAACGCGAAGATGAGGCGCTCGTCTCCTGAGGCATCTGGAAGTCACGGGTTCGGATCCCGTTCCCGGCACCTAACTTTTACAGGTCAACCGCTCTTATAAAGAGCTTTTTGAATGATTTCAGCGACAAAATCGTCGATTTGACTTCAGGTTAATCAAAACCACCATTTCTCGGCCCTTCTAAACCTAATGCCCTGTTTTACGCCGGGTATGAAGAGATATTTTGATTCAATTTGGCAGATTCGCGCCTTCTTCCCTTAACAGGTACCTTTAAGTTCGAGAATTCTAATGATTACCTGGAGTCCTGTCGATGCGAATTGGAGTCTACGTATGCCATTGTGGCCTGAACATTGCAGGGGTCCTGGAGCCCTCAAGCCTCACCGAGTTCGCCAAAACCCTTCCGGGAGTCGAGGTCGCCCGGGACCTCCAGTTCACCTGCTCTGATACCGGCCAGGAGACTATCAAGGAGGACATCGCCGAGCACAAGCTGGAGAGCATCGTGGTGGCCGCCTGCTCGCCTCGGCTCCACGAGCCGACCTTTCGGCGGGTGATCTCCGAGGCGGGCCTGAACCCCTTCATGCTGGAGATGGCGAACATCAGGGAGCAGTGCTCCTGGGTCCATATGGACGAGCCACCCCAGGCCCAGGAGAAGGCAAAGGACCTGATCAGGATGGCCGTGGCCAAGGCCTCCCTCTTAAACCCTCTCCAGGGGGAGACGATGCCCGTCAGCCGGGGAGTTCTGGTGATCGGCGGAGGGGTCGCCGGGATCGCAGCTGCTCTGGACATGGCCGACAGCGGCCTTCAAGTCTACCTCGTCGAGAGGAAGCCGACTATCGGCGGGTATATGGCCCTTCTAACCGACGTCTTTCCGACTAACGACTGCTCGATCTGCGTTCTGGCGCCGAAGATGACCGAGGTCTACAATCACCCTCTGATCACCCTCATAACCTACGCCGAGATCCTGAACATCGAGGGGAGCGTAGGAAGGTTCACCATCTCGGGGGTCAAGAAGGCGAGGTTCGTCGACGAGAAGCTCTGCAAGGGCTGCATCAACGAGTGCGCCGGGGCCTGTCCAGTGGAGGTTCCCGACGAGTACGAGTTCGGTTTGGGGACGAGAAAGGCGATCTACATGCCGATACCCCAGTCGGTCCCCCTCGTCGCCTGCGTCGATCCCGCATCCTGCATCGGCTGCGGCCTCTGCGCCGAGGCCTGCCCCGTCGACGCCGTCAAGTACGACCAGACCAGCGAGGAGTTCAGGTTCGACGTCGGCGCCATTATAGTAGCCACGGGATGGCAGTCCTTCGACCCGGCTCGAAAGGAGGAGTACGGGTACGGAAGGTATAGAGACGTCATATCTGGCCTTCAGGTGGAACGGCTCCTCAACGCCGCGGGACCAACGGGCGGCGAGGTGGTCCGCCCCTCGACGGGCGAGGTGGCAAGGTCTGTCGCCTTCCTCCAGTGCGTCGGCTCCAGAGATGAGACGGTCGGAAACCCTTATTGCTCCCGGGTATGCTGCATGTACGCCCTCAAGAACGCCCAGCTGATCAAGGAGAAGTACCCCGACACCGAGGTCTCGATCCACTACATCGACCTTCGGGCGGGGGGCGAGGGGTACGAGGAGTTCTACATGCGGGCTCAGAGGCTAGGGATCAACTTCATCCGGGGCCGGGTCTCCGAGGTGGAGAAGGTGGATGGGAGCCTTCGCGTCAACTACGAGGACACCCTCCTTGGCGGGTTCCGTTCGAAGCCCTACGACCTCGTCGTTCTATCGGCAGGGCTCGAGGCGAACAAGGACGCCGACGTCATAGGAAACCTCCTCGGTCTATCCAAGCGGCCCGACCGGTTCTTTGAGATCGCCCACCCCAAGATGAGGCCCGTGGAGGCCCACATCGACGGCGTCTTCATAGCGGGGTGCGCCTCGGGCCCCAAAGAGATCCAGGTATCCATCGCCCAGGGGGAGGCCTCGGCGGCGAAGGCTATGAGGCTCCTCTTGAGGGGGGAGCTGACCCTCGACCCCGTCGTCGCCATGGTGGACCAGGAGAAGTGCATCGGCTGCAAGCTCTGCGTCGAGACCTGCCCCAGCAAGGCGATCTCTGTGGACAAGATCGCCTTCGTCGACGAGGCGGCCTGCAAGGGGTGCGGGACCTGCGCTGCCGCCTGTCCCGTCGACGCCATCGATATGACCCTCTTCTCCGACGAGCAGATCCTATCTCAGGTGAGGGCGGCGACGGCGGTCAAGGGGCAGTACCCCTTCATCGTGGGCTTCCTTTGCAACTGGTGCAGCTATGCGGGGGCGGACCTCGCGGGAACCTCTCGAATCCAGTACCCGACGAATATGAGGGCCATCAGGGTGATGTGCGTGGGGAGGGTGGACCCCGCCTTCGTCATCGAGGCCCTGAAGGGCGGGGCGGACGGGGTTCTCATATCCGGGTGTCGCCTCGGCGAGTGCCACTACAACAAGGGGAACTATCAGGCCTACCAGCGGATCCAGGTTCTGAAAGGGGTGCTGGAGAAGGTGGGGATCAACCCCGGCAGGGTCAAGATCATCTGGTGTGCCGCCAGCGAAGGCGAGATCCTGGCGAAAGAGGTGAGAACCTTCGTCCGAGAGCTGAAGGATATGGGGCCGGTGGGATCTGAGCTATCTGCCCTTCGGGCGCCAGAGCCTGCAGGGGGCGATAGCTGATGCCGATGGAAATCGAGAAGGAGATGGAGGTCGAGGGGTCCATCATCAAGTCGATCCAGAGGTCCCAGGACTCGGTGAAGGTCCTGGACTACGACTACAAGAAGTGCAACGGATGCGGTATTTGCGTCGACCTCTGCCCGGTCAAGGCCTTGAGCCTCGGACCCGTCATCGAGATCGCCACGGGTCTGGACGCGCCGCCGGTTCTCATCGACCTCGACAAATGTGTCTTCTGTGGGATGTGTGCCGCCTTCTGTCCCGTCGACGCCTATAAGATGACCGCCAACGACAGGGACTATCGGGAGATGGAGGAGTACCCCCACCTCGTTTCGAAGGCCGAGCCGAACGAGAAATGCTTGCCTTGCGCCCTCTGCGAGCCGGTCTGCCCGACGGAGGCGATCACCGTCGTATTCTACCCGACCCGGGACGTCTTCGGCCCCCTCCGGGAAGAGGAGAGGGGGGAGGGGAAGGGGAAGATAGAGGTCGATCCTGAGAAGTGTAACCTCTGCGGGAAGTGCGCCAAATTCTGCGAGGCCTTCCTCCTCACGGAGAGGGAGCCCACGCCGACGGATCTCGTCCCCTTCGAGCAGCTCCTGGTCGATGAGGATCTCTGCGACCACTGCGGCCTCTGCGTTGGGATCTGTCCCGAGGAGGCGATCAAGGTCGAAGGGACGCCTCTGGAGCTGGAGGAGGAGTTTCGTTTTCTCGGGGAGATCGAGGTCGACCAGGAGAAGTGCATCGGATGTGGCAGGTGTCTTTTGGTCTGCCCCTACGACGCCATGGAGATAACCAAGCCCTTCGAGGGCGATATAAATCTCGTCGAGAGGCAGCTCCCCCTCTGCGACCCCATGGGCTGCCACGCCTGCTTCAACGTCTGTCCCGCCGACTGCTGGTATGTCGGCGAGGACGGCAAAATAAAGGTCGAAAAAGATCAGTGCATCTTCTGCGGAGCCTGCGCCAACGCCTGCCACTGCCTCGCCATAGAGGTGGACAGATCCGGCGTCACTCATACTCCCATAAAGGATACGCCCTGGGCGGAGGAGTGGAAGGAGGCGATCTCCTCCATCGTCACCAAGTCCAGGAGGCGGCCGGACCTCTCTGGGATCGTCCTGCCCCCGGAGATCGAGAAGGTCCCCATCCCTGAGATCGAGGCTCCCGAGAGGGATCCAGACCTCCTCTCGAAGATCAATCAGGCCCTTGCTGGGGTCGAAGCGGTGATCAACAAGCCGAAGGTGAGGTTCGTCTGGGAGAGAGACGAGATCGGAGAGGCGAGCGAGAAGATCGCGGAAAGGATCAAGAAGGCTAAAGCGAAGGCTTCGGCTGAGGCCGGGGGGGGTGATGGAAGGTGACGGATATGGCGAAGACGGAGGCGACGGCGACGACTGCAGCGACCACGATCATGACCGCCGAGGGGGAGAGGTTCAGAGATAGAGTCCTCAAACTCGCCGGAGACGAGGTAAAGAAATGCATTCAGTGCGGGACCTGCTCGGCGAGCTGTCCCACCGCTCACCTGATGGACGTGCCCATAAGAAAGCTGATCAGGCTCGTCTTGGAGGGAGAGAAGGAGAAGGCTCTCTCGAGCAGGTCGATCTGGCTCTGCACTTCGTGCCTCCTCTGCACCGTCCGGTGCCCGAGAAATATCAGGCCGATGGCGGTGGTCGCCGCCCTCAAGACTATCTACGAGGAGGAGGGGATGAGGTGCAGAGACTCGGTCTTCGAGGGGATCTTCAGCCGACAGATACGAGATTACGGGCGGATATCGGAG
>LGFT01000050.1 GCA_001509375.1 Methanothrix harundinacea
ATTGCCCCTTTATAAAGTTATACCTATAATGTCTGATTTGAGTTACGTTGATATCTTCGTAGGCGGATGAAACGAGCCTGTTATGGATTCGATGCGGTGTGAAACATTCAAAATAATCGTTTAACTTGGACTCGCCAAAAAAAAATCTGATGTTGCAGCTATTCTGCTAACCACCTGATGATCGAAAAAGAACCATCCATGATAGTTGGGCGATCTCAGTCATGAAGGTTGTTAGTAACGGCGGTCCGCCCGTCGGTGGACGCCCTCTGTCCTAAAATGGAATGGTGAGGATCTTCCCAACCGGTTTGAACGAGTCAACCGTCACGGTTTTACCCTTCCATCTCCGAGATCTTCTCCAGCGCCGCCAGGACGAACCGATAGAACTCCTCCACCGCCGAGATCTTCACCCTCTCGTCTGGGGAGTGGGGGTGCTCGATCGTAGTCCCAAAAGAGACCATCTCCATCTCAGGAAACTTCTCCCCTACGATTCCCATCTCCAGGCCTGCGTGAATCGACTTAATCATCGGCTCACGACCGAATAGGTCCTTATGGGCCTCCTGGCAGGCCGAGAGCAGCTTTGAGTGGAGCTCGGGACGTCTCCCGGGATATCTGTCTCCCCTCTCGACTTTCGCTCCCGCAAGCCTCGCCACCGCTCGGATCCGTCCCGCCGTCGCCTTGAGGCCGACCTTCGACGAGGATCGGGAGGCTGCTTGGAAAAAGATGTGATCCTCCTCGGTGGAGACGACCGAGAGGTTCGTGGACGTTTCTACGAGCTCAGGAATATCGGGGCTCCAACGGATGATCCCGTTTGGGAGAGCCCTTATGATGCTGATGACCTGTTCTGAGTCTTCCTGGGACGCCGCCCTCTCCGGAACTTCCAAGGGCGAGATCTTGACTGAGAGATCCGGGTCCACCATCCAGTACTCCTCCTGGAGGGAGCGGCCGACCGCCTCCACCAGGGACCTAAATTCCTCCGCCCTCTCCCCGGGCAGGATGACGTGAGCCTCCGCCTCCCGGGGTATGGCGTTGTGCTTGTCCCCTCCACTGATGGAGGCGAGGCAGAAGGGGACTTTTTCCCCCACCTCCCAAAGGAGAAAGCCTAAAAGCTTGATGGCATTTCCTCTCTCGAGACTGATGTCGACGCCGGAGTGTCCGCCCTTCAGCCCCCTGAGGATGACCTCGAATGCCGCCACTGCTCCGGCCGACCCAATCTCGAACTGGGGTCGAACCCATCGGATGGGGAGGCGGAGATGAGAGTTCTCGCCGCCGGCACACCCCACGTAGACGGAGTGAGGATCGTCTGTGTCCAGGTTGATCATCATCCTCGACCCTATCTCCCCCACCCGAAGCCCCCTCGCCCCGGACATCCCATCCTCCTCATCGACGGTGAAGAGAAGCTCCAGGGGGCCGTGGACCGCCTCGGGGTCTTCCAGGACGGCGAGGGCCGCCGCTACCCCGATCCCGTTGTCGGCCCCCAGGGTGGTACCTCTAGCTGAGATCCAGCCGTCCTCAACATTGATCTCGATGGGGTCTCTTGAAAAGTCGTGATCTATGTCCTTGTTCTTCTCGCAGACCATGTCGAGGTGGGACTGGAGGAGGACTTTCGGAGAGCTCTCCCTTCCAGGGGTTGCGGCCTTCCTGACCAGGACGTTTCCGGCCTCGTCCACGTTCCAATCGAGCCATAGCCGCCTTGCAACTCTGGCGACGTACTCCGCCGCCCGTCCCTCGTGCTTGGAACACCGAGGTATCTTCCTGATTCCGTCGAAATGCCCCCAGAGGATCTGGGGCTCTATTCCGCTGAGATCGTCCTCCATTCACTCACCCTCGCCATTTTTGTACAAAAACGCACCTATAGATAGATGGTGATCGAGTGAATCGAAGGGAGCTCATAGCAGACGACCCCCTCCAGATAGGGGATATCATTCTCATCCCTGTAGCTGAGGTCTCCTCATTCTCGAATGTGAAAGGAGAGATGGCAGCCTTCGCCGCTAGAAAGAGAGCGAAGGCGGTGGTGGCCCTCGGACCCCAGGGGGCCGTAGCCCTGAGCCTCGACGGCGCGGAGATCTCCCTTTCAGAGCTCGCCGACAAGGTCTCGGGACTGGATGAGCTGATGGCTGAAATTCGGGGTTCCGAGGTTGAGGACAAAGGATAGATAAGATGGTCCCAACAAGAGGGATGTATGAAGGTCGTGGTCTTCTACAACGGCGAGTTCGGAAAAACCCTCATCGGGAACCTGATCAACTTCTCAGGCTTCTGCATATCCTGCGGCGACGCCTGCTCCCTCTGCAAGTCTGGAAAGTACAGCATGGCCGACGACCTCGTCTCCGTCATAGAGATGCCCGACCCTGAGACCCTCGACGACTTCATCGACGACGTCGAGCCCTACCTACCAAATGGAATACCTGAGGCGGATATCGCCATCGTCGTCAACGTCCACCCCGACATAATCTTCGGCCTCCTCCCCGTCCTCAAGGAGAACGGCTATAGAGGGATCATCGGCGGGTCAGAGAGGCCGCAGGAGCTTCCATTTGGCCTCCGGGTTCAGTTGGCGGAGGAGGCATCGAAGATCGACCTTGAGTCCGCCTTCGCCAAGCCCTTCTGTGCCCTCAAACCCGATCCCGCGATGCCGACGATATCGGCCTTCATGGAGAAGGCCCGCTTCGGCAAGCCCAAAATCGAGATTCTGACCCAGAAGAGCCGGGAAGGAAAGGAGACGATCCTCGCCGCCAACGTCATCCGCAGCGCACCATGCGGCTCGACATGGTACGTCGCGAAGAGGATGACGGGCCTCGAGACCGATCAGGAGGACCTCCGAGAGAGGATCTCCGAGGCCCACCATGCCTACCCCTGCACCGCCAGCATGGACCAGGACCAGGAACTGAAAGACACCATTCTCCACAAGGCGGGATACATCATAAGGGAGGCGGTGGAGGACGCCATCCAGAGAGCAGAGAGGATGGAGCCAACGGACTCAGGGACCTTCTCAGGATCTGGGAGGCCGCGGGTCTCATACGATCAGAGAGGAGACGAGTGAAGGTCCGGCTTATAACCATCCGCTCCATCGGATCTCCGTAAAACGTAATTGGCCAACGGATGGGGCCATGGCTGTCGATGAGTAGTACCACTCATTTGGTGCGGCACTATAATTTTAAAGTCGATTTGACTTGATGAAAGAGTTTCAGATCATCAACTTCGATTGATCCGACTTAAAAGTGTTTAATCAAGTTGATTTAAATATTGGTTTGTTTTTTCGGATTCTAGGCAGAATTTAGAGCTTAACCACAAATTATATCTAGTTTAAAGCGTTAATATTGGCAAAGAGCATCTTTGAGGTGAGGAATCCATGATGGACAAATTCATATCCGAGCATCTCTACGCCAAGGAGGTAGAGGTCTATTTCGGTGGAAACGGGAGCCAACGGCTTCGCGGCCGGGTCGTAGGCTCTGCTGACGGCGTCCTGGTGCTGGAGAACGAGGGGAGGAGAGATTACGTAAACATCGAGAAGGTAATAGCGGCCTGGGAGGTCTGATCTCCCAAGGTCCCCCTTTGTAATCTTTTTCTTTTGCTACTCCCCTTCTCCCGACCAGCATTTTTCGCAAGATCTCTCATCACTTTTCGTTAAATTCTATATATGATAAATATTTATATCAGCGGGCCACAAAGATCTTTTGCTGGTGGTTGAAAATGGACGAAGCGGTATCCCAAGGGGGAGAAAAGGACCTGGCCGGTGTCGGGCAGAGGCTGGCATCTTATCTGGTGGACGCTGTAGTCTTGAGCATCATCTATATCGCCCTGATCTTTCTTTTCGGAGTGCAAATCGAAGAAGAGGCGATCGCCGGCGGCGACTTCTCGACGGCCTTCAGCGCAGTTTACATTCTTATGGCGGCGATCGCGATAGGATACTACACCTACTTCTTCGGCAATGGACAGACCCCTGGGATGAAGCTGGTGGAGATCAAGCTTATTCGAGTCGATGGAGTCGAGCCGGTCGGCTACAAAAAGGGCTTTTTCCGGTGGGTCGGAATGGAGATCTCGGGCATGATATTTCTCCTGGGCTACCTCTGGATTTTAATCGACAAGAATAAGCAGGGTTGGCACGACAAGATCGCTGGAACTTACGTCGTCAAGGCGTGATTGGGGTCCAAGCGATGCCGGTGGACTCCTCAGACCCGAGGGAGGGGTCCCCCTACCATACCTTTGCTCTCCCTTTTTATCTTGAAACTCAACATCGTCTGAGGCCTTCAAAGAGAGGTGCGGCTGCCGGGAATCGAACCCGGGCTACAAGCTTGGGAAGCTCATGTCCTAACCCCTGGACCACAGCCGCTCAGGCCTCCATAGGGACCATATCTCATAAAGGTTATGCTTTGGGGTGGAGGGCCACAATCTCCTCAAAGGCCTCGAGGACCGTCTCCAGCTCTTCGCGGGAGAGGAGGTAAGTGCTCAGCTTGAACTGCCTTGTGAGGCCAGGCTTTATCCCGAAGATCTTCCTCTTTTTCAGCTCTCTGTAGAGGAAGTAGCGTCCCTTCTTTGCAGTCTGAGATATCTCGTAGAGGACATCGGACTTGAAAAACATGAGGTCGTGGCCATGGGGCCGATCGCCCACGAGGGTCATGCCAAGCTCCTCCATCTCTTTTGCAAACCAACGGGCTTTTTCCACCTCCTCGTCCCAGTGCTTCGTCCTCTCCACGACGGCGGGAAAGCTCGCCATCATCGTCAGTACCCCTGCGCCCCGGAGGGTGCAGCCAAGCATCTCCAGCTCTTTATTGGGCACGAGCTTCGATCTTCGAAATATCCTCGATCCATGCTCCTCAGACGCGCCGAGGACCCCTATCGGACCTGAAGACGCCATCGACTTATGACCACTCCCGACGATCACATCAGCGCCGAGCCTCTCCGCGGAGATATCCATCCTCCCCACCGAGTAGGCCCCGTTGAGCATCATGGGAATCTCTTCACGATGGCATATCTCCGATACGGCCCTTGCATCCACCAGGTTGCCGTAGTTCCCGTCCGGGTAGGTGAGAACCGCCATGTCCACCTCCTCGCCGCGACCTCTAACCCTACAGATCGCCTCCTCGTATCCGTTTGGGTCGACCCTGTAATCGGGCTTTTCACTGGCAGAGACCAGCTCCACCTTCAGGCCCGCCAGCTCTGCGGCCAGTAGGGTGGTGTAATGGGCGTTTCCGTCGGCCACCACTGTACTTCCTCTCTTACAGAGGGAGTGCATGGCGGCAAACATCCCCTCTCGTGCGCCATGTGTTATCCTGACCTGGTCTACCTCCAGAAACTCAGGGAGGGCCTCGTGGACGAAGTCTTTGATGGGTGGGTTTTGGATCCCCTCCAGGGACCCAGTGCAGAAGTCGCAGACAGAGTAGCCGTCGGCCCACTCCATGATCGCCTCTCTCGCCTCCGGGGTCAGGATGCCCCCCCGCTGGAGGGGATCGATGTTAATGGCTCCCGCGGTACCCCTCTTAAGATGTGTGAACTTATCGAGATTGTCAAGCATTCCTACCGAGTTTGAGCCCGCCTACGGTATAATCCTTGCCCTGGATAGGATGAAACTGAGGCGACCTCCATCCGTGGAAAAAGTGATATATCTTCCCGCAAGAGCCAACCTGATGTTAAAGGTCATCGGCCACCGCGGCGCCAGATCTGTAGCCCCCGAAAACACCCTGGGTTCGATCCGCGCAGCAAAAAAGTGTCGCGCAGATTTCGTGGAGGTGGACGTCCGCCTCTCAAAAGACGGCGATCTGGTGGTCATCCACGACGAATCCGTCAACCGGACCACCGACGGCACGGGCAGAGTGGAGGAGATGACCTCAGAGGAGATCAGGCTTCTTGATGCCGGTTTTGGGGAGAGGGTTCCAACCCTCACAGAGGCGGTCGCCCTCGTCAAGGAGCTGGACCTTGGGATCGTCGTCGAGATGAAAGAGGAGGGTTTGGAAGATCTGGTGGTCAGGGAGCTGAAAGGTACAAGGGCGATCGTCACCTCCTTTTATCACGCATCAGTCCGCGAGATCAAAGAGCTGGCTGATATAAAGACGGGGATCATCATCTCGTCGCTCCCCATAAAGCCGGTGGATCTGGCCCTGTGGGCCAGAGCCGACTCCATATTCCCAAGGATCCCAAACCCCAACCTCTTCAAGAAGGCCCATAGGGAGGGGTTAGAGGTCTACCCCTGGACGATAAACGATCCTGATCGGACCCGTTGGCTGAAGAGGCTTGGAGCCGATGGCCTAGTAACCGACGATCCCTGTGGCATCCGGGCCGCCGCCGACGAGCCCGTGACCAACGTCGAAGCTGGCAAGTGTCAGTACTATCCATGTCACCATTTCGAGGGCCAGGACTGCACTCATTGCTTCTGTCCCCTCTATCCCTGCAAAGACCCGGAGCTCGGCAAGTTTATCAAGACGAAACGAGGCAAGAGGCTCTGGAGCTGCGTCGACTGCACCCTCGTTCACAGGCCAAAAGTTGCCCGATACCTGAGCGAGCATCCCGAAGCATCGACCGAAGAGCTGAAGAGGATATACCGGGAAGGGGCCAGTGCCGGATAAAAAAACGCCCATGATGTCCGCTATTGATAATTTGACGGCTTTCGGCCTTCCACCGCGTCATCGGCCCTTTAGACGGAAAGATTTATGCACATCGGGTGTATAAGGGCCAGATTATGAGAAAGACTCTAGCATTAATGGTCGCAACTCTTGCACTCTTACAGGCTTGGTCTGTAATAGGTCAGGAGATGCAGGACTCTCTAACCCTCGACTCAGAGCTTGAGGCTCCTGAAGCCATCAAAGACTTTCTGAACGACAGTGTGAACGACACAGTGGAAGATACGGTGAACGACACAGTAAACGATACAGTAAACGATACAGTAAACACTACTCTTGCCGATACTAACCTCACGACGACGGCAAGCCAAAGCGACTTCCTCGACCTGCCCGTCAACGAGAGCCTGATCGACACCAACCTCACAACGACGGCGAGCCAGAGCGATTTCCTCGACCTGCCCGTCAATGAGAGCCTGATCGACACGGCCGCCCCCGGCACCGCCAGCATGAGGGCGTTCCTCCTGGACGAGCCGATTGAGCTACCGACATCCCCATACAAGAAGGGTCAGATGATGGACAGCGGCTCAGAGGAATCAGCCGCCGGAGCTGCGTCTTCAGGTTATGAGAAGCATCAGATGATGACGTAATCGCGGCCGATCAGTCCGCGATCGAAGTGAGGATCAGCGAAGATCAGCCCAAACAGACTCCAGATATAGGCGCTCTCTTCTCAAAACCCCGACCTTGTCATCCTTTGACAAGGTCTTGGGAAATTTCTTGTCGTCCAGCTCCAGGGTCAAAGGCCCACCGTATCCCGCATCTCGGAGAGCTGCAAGAACCAGGTCCACAGATCCGTCGCTGGGGGGAAGGTGTCTGATCCCCTTTCTGGTGGTGCTGACGTGTACGTTCAGGATGCGATCGTTCAGAGCATCGATGAAGGCCATCGCCCTGGAGAGAGGGGGCGTCGCGTGAGATATGTCCAGGGTCATGCCAAGGGGCAGCTCGGCAAGAAATTGGGCCATCTCCTCGGGCTCCGCACAGATGTTCCAGGGCGCAGGTTCCAGGTTCTCCAAGGCGAGAACGATCCCCGCCTCCTCCGCCCGGTCCAAGCAGGCGACCAGGTACTTGTGGATCTTATGCCGCTCGGCATCCCTCGCTGGCCGCTTCGCCGTCCTCCTGCCGGGGTGGATGGTCACCACCTCCGCGCCCAAAAATTCCGCCAGATCGATGGCCCTCAGAGATTCTGCGATCGTCGCTTGACATACGAGGTCGTTGTAGGAGGCGGGGTTGAGGTCCATGACGGGGGCGTGAAGGGTCATTCTCAGTTCGCCGATGACTCTTTTGATCTCTCTAGCCTGATCTTCTCGCCGTCCCCCCTCCCAGTACCAGGGGGTCTCAACCCAAAACTCGATCTCCTCAAGGCCAGCTCTGGCGACGACATCGACGATGCCTTCGGGGTCCAGATCCCAGAGGAACATGGAGGAGACAGACACCCTAGCCACTCTTCTGCCGCCTCATTTCTTCTATAATCCTCTCGATCCTGTTAAGTCGTTCCACCTGAACCTGCATCCTTCGGAGCAGGACCGGAGGTGCCTCAGCGGTGGCGGTGCACTGATCGGTCCAGCCATCGACATCTCTTATGACGTTCTGAACCATCTTCTCAAACTCCATCGTGAGCTTCCCCTCCTCTCGCAGCCCCTCGACTCCGTCCCTTATAGCCTCCTTGATCTCAACGATGTTCAGCAGCATTAGGTTCAGTTCCGCCTCTATTCTGGCCTGATCCAACTTTCGTCCTCCTGCTTTCCGTTTGATTTGAAGCGGTTTGGTCGAAGGATCGACAACGTCTCCCCGTTTCATCTTCTGCGGGCCCACTTCGTTTTCTGTCTCATCGTGCAATGAGACGGATGGCTAACCTCCTTTCGGATGCAGCTGTCAGCCCGATCCCAGTTTCACTATCGCCTCTGCAAGGTCGCCATTGGACTCTTTCAGTGCAGCCTTCGCCTCCTCGTGGCTGCATCCTGTTTGAGCTACGACGAGGTTGACATCGGAGTCTGGTATCAATACCTCCCTAGACCTCTCCTGGGCGGTGCCCACAACCTGGTACGACCTGTTGCCCTGGGCGTTCATCACCGTGACCGACGCGTCCAAAAAGAAGATCTCCCGATCACCTGTCCTGATTATCACCTCTTCGACGCCCTCAATCTCCTCGACGTTGATGCCCATTTGCTTCATCATCTGCTTCATCTTCTTGGGGCTTACCCCCTTGCCACCGATGCCTGGGAACATGCTCTAACCAAGGTGGGCCATCTTTAGTAAATCTATCTGTTCCCCCTAAAAATCGCAGGAATCCTTGCATTCTGTCACGGCCGGGGCGGGATCCGATATCCCAGCTTCAAATTAGATGAGACTGGAAGATCAGCTCAGCAGGATGAAATATTTCGATAAAATGAATATATCGTCAGAAAAGTGATGTATATAATTAAGAAATATCACGGTTAATCATAAATATCATTATTTTTAATGGAAACGAATATATGTGATACGGTTTCAAGAGATCCCGTCGAATCTTTTCGGCCTGTGAGGTAAAAGGAGGGAATTGATATGGCCACAGAAACGGGTGGAAGGGTGAAGGACATAATGCACCTTGGCCCTGTAGACGTAAAGGATAGCACGTCAAACCCGGCGCCCCTCGGTTTGATGGGCTTCGGCATGACGACGGTCCTCTTGAACATGCACAACGCTGGCTGGTTTGGACTCGGATCCATGATCCTGGCCATGGGAATATTCTACGGCGGGCTCGCTCAGATCATCGCCGGGATAATGGAGTGGAAGAAGGGCAACACCTTCGGCACCACGGCCTTCACTTCTTATGGGCTTTTCTGGCTTACGCTGGTATTTCTCTTATTGATGCCCAAATATGGATGGTGGGAAGCCGCATCGAATGAGGCGATGATTGCCTACTTCTTCATGTGGGGGCTCTTCACCTTCTACATGTTCCTAGGCACTCTGAAGCTGAACAGGGCTCTGCAGGTCGTTTTCCTCACACTGACGATCCTCTTCTGGCTTCTGGCCATAAGGGATTACACTGGCAGCGCCACCATCGCCATGATCGCTGGATATGAGGGAATCTTCTGCGGTTTCACAGCCATATACGCTGCTTGTGCCCAGGTGCTGAACGAGGTCTACGGCAGGACCGTTCTGCCGATCGGCCCGGTCAAATAGCCAGATGGGGTCTGAGTTTGGAACGAGTCTGAGATGAATCGAACAGCTCTTAACCTGCTGGTCGACGTCATTTCCTTTATCTCTTTTTTGGCATCGACGGCTTCGGGCTTGGTCCTCTGGCAGGTTCTGCCAGGAGGGTACGGCTTTCGTGGCGGCCGGCCGGTCGCTTCCGAGCTGCTGTTCTTGGACCTTTCTCGCCAGGAGTGGCTGGCCCTCCACAACTGGACAAGCCTTATGCTAGCGGTCTTGATCATCTTGCACGTAGCTCTTCATCGGCGCTGGATCAGGAACTATGTCGGGATGATCGGAAGATCTCAGTGATCTCCGATTCGCCTAGGACGATCTTTTTGGACGGCACAGTCTTTTTGGAGCCTTCTCGTCAAAAAAAACCGTCTCAAGATCGCCACCAAAGAACTTTATACACTGAAGACCTGTATGATACCGGTGTATGTTCATGATGCATTCTGGAGATAGAATTAAAGGCGGGGACATGCCGACCGACCTGATAGAAAAGGTCGACGGCCTTTTGGATCAGTTCATGAGTATTGTAAACAATCTGGTGGAGGAGCGGAAGATTCAGAGGGGGATCGCGAGAAGCCAGAACCCCAGCAGCATCGTGGCGGTTCTGGACAAGACCACCCTCTACATTCTGGCCCAGAACCATGCTGGCGCCCTCTCCACCATGTACACTTACCATCCCGACAAGCAGATCTCAGAGCAGAAGGCCCTCAGCAGCGCCCGTTGGGAGTTTGGGTATGAAGATCCACTAATGATAGTCTTCCCAAGAGTGGTCCTTGACCAGAGCGAGAAGGAAAGGTGGGACATACTTCGGGTGATCGCCCTGAGCCATGTCGAGTCAGAGGTCCAGAGGGCCATCAACCTCATGAGCCTAATGCAGATCAGGCCCCTCTTCGGTCACGCCTCTTACATCGTGGACGATAGGACGGCCTCAGTCCTGGTGCCCCTCACCGACGAGGGCGACAGCTTCTATGATGAGGCCATAAAGCCCGCTCTGGAGCGTGCAGGCCTCATCCCCCGGAGGGCCCTGGAGTTCGGGGACGACGAAGATAAGCTGAAGGCGATATGGAGGGATATATGCAGGTCCAGGATGGTGGTGGTGGATCTGACGGGCAACGACCCCATGGTGATGTACGAGCTTGGGATCGCTCACACCGTCGGAAAAGAGTCCATAATCCTCTATCGAAGAGGCCAGTGCCCGAAGTTCCCCCCAAAGCTGATCGGTGCTAACTTCTTGGAGTACGATGAGGGAGAGGACGGCCTGGTCAAATTGAGGGCTGATATGGCCGAAGCTCTTCATCAGATGATGAATCCGGTAATGGGCTCTGACTGAGGATCTGAAAAATTAAGGGCATCTTTAAAAAATTGGGCTCGGCTTCTCAACCGTCCATATTCCCTTGATTTGAGGGTCGCGACCGACGCCTTCGCCCTTCAGCCTTTTAAAGACCCTGCCTTTTAAAGAGGGGCGCAGAACTTGGCCTTGACGCGATAAGCATCAGCAAACTCGGTGTTCACGCCCACCACCTCGTCGTTGAAACCTCTCAGGTTATCAGGCGTCGATCCGAGGGCTTCAGCCTTCTCCTGGGAGTCAACGACGGCTCCCGGCGGGACGAAGCTTCCATCTCTCAATTTTACTCCCACCACCAGGGCCAGATGGCCCACGAAGCACTTTTTTCCCAGAGTCGAGGCGTGGACGACGGCGTTGAAGCCGACGAAGCTCTCATCGCCGATCTTCAGGGGGCCGTGAACCACCGCACCGTGGGCGATGGAGACCCTTCGCCCCAGCTCTATGTTCGTTCCTTCAAGGCCATGGAAGACCGCGCCGTCCTGGACGTTGCATTCGTCTCCTATAATTATCGGCGTCGCCTCGTCGGCCCTCACCGAGGCGCCGGGGGCTACGTAAACTCTCTCTCCGATCCTCACATCTCCAATGATCGTGGCCGCCTCATCGACGTAAGCGGTGCTGGCGATGTTGGGCGTCGATTCAACATTGTTCCAGGAAGTTTTTGGATTGGCTCTGATCATCCAAACTCACCGATCTCTAACTTACCTTCTAAGATAAAAGGCATTATCATCAAAAACCATGGCCGTTATCATTATGCAATTTGGTATAAAAGCGGCCCCGGAGACTGAATAATATAAATTTTTAATTATTAGATATGTCTCTGTCACCATCTGGAGGAAATGAGCTCTTATTTCTATATAATCCAGCTTACAAAGAGCCAATGAAAATCTATATTCAATGTGCATAATGTATAATCAGGATAATTGGCGGTACTTTTAAATAGATAGGCCGCGCGTATAAAATAGCCCCATAAATCTTTGATATGACGTCCTCTGGGAGGGAGACGCCACTTGGGGGAAAATATTTCGGCAGTTTGTGTATATGAAAGATGCCGTCTCGTAGAAATTGAGCTTTTGGCTTGCGGGGTGTTAAATAGATGGATGAAAGTACAAACATACTAGGAATGGAGGCTGAAAAGGGCCGATGGGCATTTGTAATCATCGGCATGATAATCAACCTCTGTCTCGGTAGTATTTATTCTTGGAGCGTCTTCAAAGCGCCGCTTAAGGCCTTTCTTGAGACCTCTGGTCCAGAGGTGAGCGCTTCAGAGCTACAGTTGCCGTTTATGATCTTTCTCGCGTTCTTCGCGGTGGCCATGGTCCTGTCCGGAGGCTATATCGAGAAGTACGGGCCCCGAAAGGTCGTGATCGTCGGCGGAGTTTTAACGGGCCTCGGGTGGCTCATGGCATCCATGGCCAGTTCCATAATGATGATGACTGTAACCTATGGAATCGTCGGCGGAATAGGCGTCGGAATAGCCTACGGAGTCCCCGTGGCCATGTCCGGAAGGTGGTTCCCCGACAGGCGCGGGCTTGCTGTGGGGCTCACCGTCCTAGGCTTCGGTTTTTCTGCCTTCTTCACCGCGAACATAGCGAACATCCTCATCGCATCCAGCGGTGTGATGCAGACCTTCCGGATCTTCGGGATAGCCTTCATCATAATCATGGTGGTTCTGGCGACTCCCCTCGTCTTCCCGCCCGCCGGCTGGAAGCCCGCGGGCTGGGCGCC
This sequence comes from Methanothrix harundinacea, assembly GCA_001509375.1. GTDB lineage: Archaea > Halobacteriota > Methanosarcinia > Methanotrichales > Methanotrichaceae > Methanocrinis > Methanocrinis harundinacea_D. The sequence continues at coordinate 12,859 of LGFT01000050.1, forward strand.
GCCGGCACCGAAGCCCGGCGCCGGGGCCTCTTGTGAGTTGAAGCGGCAGCAGATGCTCAAGGAGAAGCCCTTCTACGGCCTGTGGCTCTGCTACTTCATAGGATGCCTTGCCGGTCTCATGGCCATCTCCATCTCCGCAGACGTGGCGGCAGAGGTGGGAACAGATGCTGTAGCGGCCTTGCTCTTGGGATTCTCCCCGGTGGGATTCTTCGCCATATTCAACGGCGGCGGGAGGCCGGTCTTCGGCACCCTCACCGACAAGCTGACCCCGAGAAACGCAGCCATCGTCTCCTTCGTGCTGATCATCTTTGCGTCGCTGATCATGTGGCAGATGCAGACCGCACCTGTGTACATACTCGCATTTGCCATCCTCTGGGGATGTCTCGGCGGCTGGCTCGCCATCGCACCCACCTCCACTGCCACCTTCTTTGGGACAGGCGACTACCCGCGTTGTTACGGTGTGGTCTTCCTGGCCTACGGCGCGGGGGCCCTGGTAGGTCCCTTGATGGCTGGGTGGCTCAAAGATGCTACGGGTAGCTTCATCAACGTCTTCCCCTACATCATCGCCCTGGCAGTAGCGGGGATCGTCATAGCCTTCCTCCTGATGAGGCCACCAATAGCGAAGGAATGAACCTCTTCATCAAAGGTACCGGAGGTGATAGATACAGGCCGATGGCTGGACCATCTGGAGGAAGACCGGTGAAGAATGCCGCCCTTCCTCCAGGTCTTCCAGCTTGAATCCCGATCTTATCCTATTTTTGCATTTTTTGTCCGGTTTCGTTTTCAGGCAGTCTACCCCAATTATGTTTTTATATATATATATTTTTATCGATAGTATGTTCGGGGTGAGCAATGAAGGCAAATCGATAGAACCGAAAAGGGCACCCATCCGAAGCATCAGACCATGTAGAAGAGATTGAGTCGTTGCTTCCAGCGAACTATCCTCTGACTCGTGTTCAGCTTGATGCCAATGCTGGCTATGTAACTTCTACTTCTGTTATAAATTTCCCGGCCTCGCGAGTGACAGATCCCAGATCTGCATACTCGTTCTCGATCATATCTCAACGACCTCTAGGCATTCCGCTCTCAGTTCACGCGTTCCTCTCAAATAGGTTCTTCTCCTCCCCCTCAACTATGCTATAGAGCGCCTCCGAGCTGAGCCCCGATATGGGATAGTACCT
>LGFT01000102.1 GCA_001509375.1 Methanothrix harundinacea
TTAAATCCGTCCGGAGGCCCCGGATCTCCCCCGTCGTCTCATCCTGCTTATCGATCAAAAGGTCCTGCTTGTCGAGCATCCGGTCCTGCTTGTCGAGCATACGGTCCATCTTGGAGTCGAGACCCTGGATCGCCCGTATGGTCGCATCTTGCTTGTCCAGCATCTGGTCCTGCCTGATAAGCATCTGATCTTGCTTGTCGAGCATATGGTCCATCTTGTTCCCAAGATCGCTGAATCCTTTACTCATCTCGGTTTCTATCCGTCCGAACCCTTCCTTTGTTACATCTATCAGCACTTTAAGATACTCGGCGGACTTGTCCAACCTTTCATCAGTCTCATCTTTTCCAACGGTCTTGTGAAAGCCGTCGAAACCTTCAAGCCCCCTCGAACGATCTATTTCGATCTCCGTTACATTAATCAGCGCGTTTTTGATCCTCAGGGCTTCGGAGAACCTTTCAAGGTCGGCCTCTGCACCTTCGGCTATGACCTTCACCCTGCCGTCGGGGAGGTTCTCGACCATCCCCTTGATCCCCATGGCCTCGGCTATCGCGACTACCCGCGCTCTGTATCCAGCTTTTTGGACCTTTCCAGAAACCCAGATCACATGCCTTTCCATCGGCTAACAATAGTAGCGTATTTTGATATAAGTGTTGTCGTCCCGAGCCGAAAGGCCGCGGAGAAGAGACCCAGAACTGGGATATCCCGCCCGGAAAACCGCCCGCCAAGATCGACGCCCCGGCCCCTCCGAGGCCCCTCCCGACCCGGCGCGATCCTGCCCGCAGCTTCCCGTCCCCGGCGGCGGCGACGACGGACCAGGGCCCGCCCTCCCATGCGCGTCCCCCCGGCATCCGACGATCATCTCTTGATCTTTAGCGGCGAGATCTCCGGGCGGTCCCGCCCCACCAGCCCCGCCGAACGCCGCTTGATCCGATCGGCCCGCGCCCTCTTTGGGACGGGACCGAGGGGCGGCCGCCTCCGCCGATTCTCGCGGAGCGATGGGTATGGAAAGGGCGGGGAGGAGCCGAGCGGCCCCGGGGCGCTGGCGCCGGACGGCCATCGGGCGCCGGTCGCCTGGCGCCGTCTTCGGGATTCTGCCGCAGAGTTTCATGGCCGATGGCGAAGGACGCCGCCCGGCTCCGGGACGCGGCGCATCGGTCCCGCCGGCGGGGAGGGGGGCGGAGGGCGCGGAAAGGAGAGCATCGGAGATGGTTGGAGAAGACCGATCCTAAAGCGGCCGCCGCCTTCTTCGGCCCCGAAGACCTGCGGCCACGCCATCATGCAGCCATCCACAGATGCCACAAGTGCCCCTAAGATGGGGCTGGGTCCTCTTTGGACCACCTGACGAGAGCTTTCTCGATCTTCGACCGAAATCCTGACATGGAAGGAGAACCCCAATGGAAAAGGAATATGAAACGAGTTGAGATCCTCGCCAGAGGAGACGTCCAAAGGGTTGGGTATAGGGACGTGGTCCAGAGGATCGGAAGGAACCTTGGGATCTCTGGCACCGTCCAGAACCAAGAGCCCTACGATGTCAGGATCGTGGCCGAGGGGGAGGAAGAAGCCCTCAAGGAATTTGTGGAGGCTCTGAGAATAGAGGACGGTCCGATCCTGGTCCGGGAGCTGGAGGTCCGCTGGTTGGAGGCTACCGGTGAGTTTCCCTACTTCAAGATCATAAGAGGCGACTGGCAGGAGGAGCTGGGAGAGAGGTTCGATGTAGCGGTGGGACTTCTCCACCGAAGCATAGTGCTCGGCGAGGAGAACCTGATCGTCAGCAAGGAGAACCTGGCCGTCAGCAGGATTATGCTGGACAAGCAGGACCAGATGCTGGACAAGCAGGACCAGATGCTGGACAAGCAAGACGCTTCCATATCCATCCTCCAGGAGATCAAAGCCGACACCTCCGAGATCGGAGCCATCAGAGAGGAAGTCTCCGCCACCCGAGAAGAAGCCCGCCGCGGAAGAGACGAGATCATATCGACCCTCAAAAGCGATAGGATGGAGGAGAAGTATGAGCGGCTCAGCCAGGAGATAGCCGAGATCAAAGCCGCCATCGCCGAGATCAGGGCTAAGGTGAGCTGAACTCTGAGGTCAAAGAGACGACACTGAAGAAGTCCATGGTTTGAGGTCGGTTTTCGATCCCCTCCGACCGGACCATCAGAACCAGACCGCCACCGCCCTTATCTCCGAGATCTGCCACTCCCCTGCGCCGAGGGTCCCCGGCATCCGACGATCATCTCGCGATCTTCGGCGGCGAGATCTCCGAGCGGTCCCGCCCCACCAGCCCCGCCGAACGCCGCTTGATCCGATCGGCCCGCACCCTCTCTGGGACGGGACCGGGGGCCGGCCGCCTCCGCCGATATTCGCGGATCGATGGGGATCCGAGGGGCGGGGGGAGGAGCCGAGTGGCCCCGGGGCGCTGGCGCCGGTCGTCTGGCGCTGTCTTCGATATTCTGCCGCAGATTTCCAATGACCGATGGCGAAGGACGCCGCTCGGCTCGGGGATGCGGCGCATCAGTCCCGCCGGCGGGGAGGGGGCGGAGGCGCAGAAAGGGCGGCAGAGACGGCCGGAGAAGGTCAATTACGAAAGGAGAACAGGAACGTAAAGGAGAGAAGAGAAGAGAGCCGTCCTCGCCGTCAGATGATCCCCTTCTCTCTCAGCGCCGTCTTCACCTCGGCGAGATCGGTCTCGATCCTGTCAACTACCCCTCCCTGAAGGGAGGGGCTTGTAGTTCCGGTTAAACTGGACTACATTGGGCTGGTTGACATGGCAGCCTACTCAGACAAGATATACCCGCCTGAGCAATGTTTCGAGACGCGTTAAGGTCCGCATGGAGTTCAAAACCACATTTCCGACACCGGAACGAG
>LGFT01000008.1 GCA_001509375.1 Methanothrix harundinacea
GTCATGATAGGCCTGGGCCGATGCCTTCGGCCCTCCCCTTCCGTCGCTCTATCATATCGAGGGCGAAGAGAAAGCCTATCGCCCTCTCCGTCAGAGGATAACGGCCCACCAGCTCCTTGAACCTCCGGTTGTGGCTCGGCTCGATGAGGTGGGCGAGCTCGTGGACGACGACGTAGTCCTCGACCCACTGGGGGGCGTCCCTCAGCCGGGAGCTGATCCTGATTGTCCCGTCATCGATGGTGCAGCTTCCAAACCTCTTCATCTGTCGGTCCGAGTAGCTTATCGCTTTCCAGCTCAGGGCGCCGTCGAAGTACTTCCGGTTCAGGTGCTCGGCCCTCCTCGCAAGATGGGCGTCATCCCTTCCGCCCATCCTCTGGACCATCCGGGCCTTGAGGCTGGATACGTGCTCCGCAAGCTCTCGTTCCGAGATCGAGGCTGGAGCCATCACCACCAGATTGCCATCCACCATCCGGGCCTGAACCGTTTTCTTCCGCCGAGCCGACCTCTTGACGATCACCTCCATCACTACATCTCCATTAATCCGTTGATGTTATAATATGAATTCTTTTCGGACGGAGGGGGTTTTGAGGCGATCAAGACGTTTATTCCGGGCACCAAGAGACGATCATCAAAGAGAAGCTGGCGGATGTGCCTCGATCCTCGATCGTCAGGGTGTATTCTGGAGTTTCCTCCTCGCCAGGGACCTCTTCGTCCCTGGACGTCTGACTACGCTCCTTTTCTCCTGCGGTTTGTTACCTATATCAAAAGCCTTAATACGATAGACTTCAATTCTCAAGTGATTCACTAGAATAATAAAGGCGTTTGTCATGTGCCACGGAAAGAACCAGCCCCTGAAACGAATTCAAAGATGCATCCGTGCCCTTCATTGTCCTACGAGATGGAGGATCATCCAGTGCATCGGCACCGAGGAGAGGAGCACAAAGGAGATCTTTGAGCAGCTCGGGCTCGGCGACGGGATGTCCATGGCAGGGCTTTACTATCATCTCTCCGCCCTCAAGGAGGCCGGGATCGTCGAGGTTGCCTCTTATCGAGAGGTCAAAGGCGGCGGCACTCCCGAGAAGGTCTGGAGGCTGAAGACTCGCAAGATTGTGATAGATCTTTTAGAGGAAGATGTCTAGAGGAAAACGAGGTGAAATAGATGTGCTGCGGAGATAAACACGGTTTTGGTGATGGACCATCGAACGCCGGCGTTCGACGGCTCGGCGTAGGTGAGAATTGTGGATGTCACGAGCCTGGCCACCATTCGGTGGCATCACATCACGGCTCAGGCCTTTTTGGCGGGCGAGAGACCTGCTGTTGTGGACACCCCCACCCAAGTCAGGAGGAGCGGATATCGATGCTGGAGAAGTACAGGGAACGGCTGAAGAACGAGCTGGAAGGGGTTGAGGAAGAGCTGATGAGGTTGAACGAGCTGACCAAGGATTAAGAGAACGGGCTCCATTCCGGGATGGGCCAATTTCAGTGCGACCCTCCCCCCGGGGGTGGTGGAGATGAATCTTTGCGGAGTGTTCGGGTGATGCATGAACACCATCGACGTCCAGGGCTTGACCAAGCGGTTTGATGGCTTTACAGCCGTAGACGGCATCAGCTTCGAGGTGGGAGAAGGAGAATTATTCGGCCTTTTGGGCCCCAACGGCTCAGGCAAAACCACCACCATCAGGATGCTCGTCGGCCTATCCCGACCAACGGCAGGACGGGCCAAAATCCTCGGTTTCGACCTCTCGTTCGGGATCACCGAGGCCAAGAGGGGGATCGGAGTGGTTCCCGACAGCTCAAACCTCTACGATGAGCTCTCCGCTCGGGAGAACCTCCTCTTCATGGCCAAGCTCTACGGAGTCCCGAAGGACGTCCGGGAGCAGAAGTCTGAGGAGCTCCTGAAGTTGTTTGGTCTCTATGAGCGAAGAGACGACCGGTTCGGGACCTTCTCCCGAGGGATGAAGCGCGCCCTGACTATAGCTGCGGCTCTGGTACACGATCCCAAGGTCCTATTCCTGGATGAGCCGACGGTGGGGTTGGACGTGGTGGCTGCCCGCTCCCTTCGAGAGCTCATATCCGACCTCCATGGAAAGGGTCTGACCATAGTCCTGACAACTCATTATCTGGAGGAGGCGGACCTGCTGTGCGATCGGATAGCCATCCTGGTGAAGGGGAATGTCGTCGAGATCGATACGCCTCGAGGGCTGAAGAGGCGTGCGGAAGAGCGGTCCGTCATCGAGGCCTCCTTCGGACGGGAGGCGACCGATCTTGTTGGGGATTTATCGGCTCGGCTCCCCGGAGCAGAGGTCGTCTTGCTGGACGAGACGCGGGTGAAGATCTATGGAGGAGACCCGTCCCGGGTGCTGGAGGAGATATTCGAGTTCTCGAAGGAGCGCAATCTGGGGTTGAATGCCATAAACAGCATAAAGCCGAGCCTTGAGGACGCCTTCGTCAGGATAACCGGCCTGAGCCCGACGGTGATGGCAAGAGAGAAGGGGGGGAAGGGGAGATGATCCGCGACGATCTGCGGTGCATATACCTCATCGCCGCAAAAGACATGAGGACTTACTACCTCAAGCCTCCGGCAGTAAGCTGGGGTATGGTCTTTCCCGTGGCCTGGACTCTGGCCTTTTACCTCCGAAGCCCCAGCAACTTCGAAGATCTCGTCCCCGGCCTGATCGCCATGACCATCCTCTTCAGCACGACGGCGGCCGAGGCGGTGGTCATAAACTTCGAGCTGAGGCTCGGGTCCCTTGAGAGGCTGCTTCTGGCGCCGGTGAGCACCGACTCGGTCCTCCTGGGAAAAGTTCTCGGCGGCTTTCTCTTCGGCCTATTGATGACATCGATGGTGACGCTGGGAACGGCTCTCGGCCTGGAACTTCACCCCAACCTCAGCACCCTGATCCCTGTGGGGTTGATCTCCCTTATGGTTTTCTCCTCGATGGGTGCCCTCTTCAGCGTCCTATTCAAGGAGGTCTTCGAGGCCCAGACCTTCCTCAACCTTCCGAGGTTTTTGATGGTCTTCCTATGCGGCGTCGTCTATCCGATATCGGCCATGCCGTCGTGGCTTCAAGCCATAAGCCAGCTTCTTCCCCTCACCTACACCGTGGAGGGGCTTCGTGCCGCCTTCTCTGCTTCCCCGCCATCCTCTTTTAAGGGCCTCCTCATTCTGACGGTATTTCTGATTCTATTCATTCTTCCGGCGATGAGGATGCTCCGAAAGAGGTTCGAGTGAGGTTTCAGATCAGGCGCGGGCTAAATTTCCGTTCATTATAGTTTTCAGCTCGGACATCGGCTTCAAAGCCCGCCCTCCAGACGGCAAAGAATTTGGGTTGATTATTAATATATGTTGATCAAAGCTTTGAGCGGATTGAGAGGTGATATGGTTGGTCAAAGTGGGACTCGTCAGATGTGAAGCTGCCATGAGAATCTGCCCCGGGACATCGTGTTTCAAGGCGATAAGAGAGAAGACCGGAAGCTTTTCTCAGTATTCTGATGAAGAGATCGAGATAATAGGGATGGTGCCCTGTGGAGGCTGTCCAGGCAGAGATGCCGTCCGCCAGGCGGCAGAGATGGTGCGAAGGGGTGCCGAGGTGATCTTCATCTGCACCTGCATGATAAAACCGATACCTTCTGAGCCTGTTTGTAAGTATTCCGAGGAGATAGCCGGAGCCATTCGAAAGAAGACGGGCGTCGATGTCGTTATGGGCACCCACTGATGGTAATATCCATCTTTTTTATTTTCAGCTCAAGGCCAGGGGTTTTTGGGAGGGGCTTTGGGTGGCCCTCCAAACTGGATAAACCCCCGAACTCGTAAATTGCCTCCGGTTCCTTCCGGTTCCTTCCGCCTATTTCAGCTCCATATCCCCGAGCCGGAGCCCCTCGTCGACGATCTCGCCGACGACCTTCCCGTCGGTCATTCCCAGGACCGCGTCCACATCGTCCTCGGGAAGGACGAAGACCCAGCCCATCCCCATGTTGAAGGTCCGGTACATCTCGTCCTCGGCTACGCCCCCCTCCTCCTGGAGGAAGCGGAATATCGGCTGGGGCTCCAGGGGATCGTCGATCTCGAAGCCGAAGCCGCTGATCCTGTGGAGCTTGAGAAGGCCGCTTCCTGTGATGTGGGCCATGCCATGAATGTCAGCCTTCTGAATCACCTCCAGAGCCTCCATGTAGATCCTCGTCGGCTCCAGAAGCTCCTCGCCGATCGTCCTCTTGGAGTAGGGCATCCGATCAAAGTAGGTGTAGCTCGATTCAGCGACGATCTTTCTTGCGAGAGAGAAGCCGTTGCTGTGCAGGCCGGAGCTCGGAAGCCCGACGACGACGTCGCCCTTCTCGATCTTCTCGCCAGATATGATCTCCTTTTTCTTGATCATCCCGATGCATGTTCCTGCGAGGTCGAAGCCCCGAATGATCTCGGGCAAGGAGGCCGTCTCGCCCCCGACGATGCTGATGTTTGCGATCTCCGCCCCCCGTTCGAGCCCGACGGCGATCTGTGCGGTCATCTCAGGGTCGACCTTCTCCAGGGCGAGGTAGTCGACGAAGGCCAGGGGCTCGGCCCCGATGGCGAGGAGGTCGTTGACGTTCATCGCCATGCAATCGATCCCCACGGTATCCCACTTCTTCATCTCGTTTGCGATCAAAACCTTGCTTCCGACGCCGTCGGTGGTCATGGCGATGGCGTACTCGCCCATGTCGATGAGGCCAGCGTAGTGGCCGATCTCGGAGATGGGGGCTCCGATCCCCTTACGTCTGCCGGTCATGACGCCCTTCATGGCCGATATGGCCCTCTCCTCGGCCCTGATGTCGACGCCGGAGTCTGCATAGGTCAGTCTCTTCATCTCTCCACCTCCTTCGCCCCTCCCTCAAGTCCGAACTCCCGGTGGAGCTCCTGGACCGCCCTCTCGGCCTCCGCCATGCTGACGACGAAGGAGATGTTGTGCTCGCTAGATCCTTGGCTGATCATGAGGACGTTGATCCTGGATCTGCCCATGGCGCCGAAGACCCTGCCGGCTACTCCAGGGGTCCCCACCATCCCGGCCCCGACGACAGCGATGACGGCCACATCCTTGTTGTGAGAGACCTCTCTCACGATGGTGGTGGGAAACTCGGCCCGGAGGGCGATCTCGGCGACGTCGACTTGGGGCTCGTCGACGACGACGGATATGTTCGCCTCGGAAGAGCCCTGGCTGATCATGACGATGTTCACCCCGGCGTTGGCGAGAGCCGAAAAGGCCCTGGCGGCGATGCCGGGGGTACCGATCATCCCGGCTCCGGATATCGTCAGGAGCGCTACGTTCTTCGATAGGGTGACGGCCTTGATCACATCCTCCTTGGCCACGCCCTCCTTTACGATCAGGGTTCCGGGATCCTGGGGATCGAAGGTGCATTTCACCCGGACGGGGATGCCGTTTCTGATGGCGGGCTCGATGGCCCTTGGGTGGAGGACCTTCGCCCCGAAGTAGGACATCTCCATCGCCTCCCGGTATGATATGACGGGGATGTTCTTCGCCTCGGAGACGATCCGGGGGTCTGTGGTGAGAACGCCAGTCGTGTCCTTCCAGAACCAGATCTCATCTGCGCCGATGGCCGCCCCTATGAGAGACGCTGAGAAGTCCGAACCGCCTCGGCCCAAGGTCGTTATGTTTCCCCTCTCGTCCTCGGCGATGAACCCCGTCACCACAGGGACCCCCTCGACGGGGGTGAGCCTCGAGGCGAGGAGGTCGTAGCTCTTCTCCAGGGGCTTCGCGTTCCCGTAATCGCTGGTGGTGATGATTCCGGCCTCCCCCCCCGAATAATATTTGGACTTGAGGCCCAGGTCTCTCAGGACACCGGCGAGGATGGGGGCTGCGAGCCTCTCACCGTAGCTGGAGATCCTGTCGATGGACCGGGGTGATAGCTCGCCGAGGTAGCAGATGCCGATGAAGGCCTTCTCCAGCTCGCTGAGCCTCTGGATGACGATCTCTTTCAGCTCCTTTACGATCTCAGGATCCCTTACCCCCTCCATCAGGGCCTGAATATGTCGTTTGCTCAGCCTGTCCACGAAGGTCACAATGTCCTCGACATTCCCGCCGCTGGCCGAGGCTCTGGCGCACTGGAGGAGGTCGTCGGTGACCCCTCCCAGGGCGGAGGTAACGACGATGATATCGTTCTCATCGCTCAGGCTCTTTACCAGCTCTCCGACGTTTCGGAGCTTAGCCCCGTCGGCCACCGAGGATCCGCCAAACTTCATTACCAAGCGTGCCATCTCGAAAACCCTGTGAACGTCCCATCTCACCGATATAAGCTTTACTCACAGTTTTATAATTGAAATTGTATTTTTCAGCCGGCTCTCGACGACGATCGGAGTTGGCAAGCCAGACCCAAAGCTCCTGCACCGTCCTGTATTCGGATGACCAGTGGTGGTCTCAGTGCAGGAGCGCTGACGGCCGTTGGGCCGACCACGGGATCTGAGGCTCCAGCACCGCTCTGTATTTTCTATACTTGGATTGGAGGTACATACAGAATGATCATTCGCCGACCGAAAAATCGATCGTGGCGACCTCCCGAGAGCCGTCATCGAGGGCCGAAGGCTTATATAGGTGTACGAAGATGGAACCGAGACTCCAAGATTCAGAAGCTTTAGATTCAGAGCTTTATCTTAAATTTCGCGAGGCTTGATATGGGCAAGAGGAAGAAGATGGCTGAGCGCGTAACCGCGCTTATGGACAAGCCAGAGAAGATCAGAAATATCGGTATTGTTGCGCATATTGATCACGGCAAGACGACATTATCTGACAATCTGCTTGCGGGAGCCGGCATGATCTCCATGGAGCTGGCGGGCAAGCAGCTATTTATGGACTTTGACGAGCTGGAGCAGGCACGAGGGATCACCATCGATTCTGCCAACGTCTCCATGGTCCACGAGTACAAGGGCGAGGAGTACCTCATCAACATGATCGACACCCCTGGTCACGTCGACTTCGGCGGCGACGTCACAAGGGCGATGCGAGCCGTTGACGGCGCCGTCGTCGTCGTGGACGCCGTGGAGGGTGCCATGCCCCAGACTGAGACGGTCCTTCGACAGGCTCTCAAAGAGAACGTTCATCCGGTTCTGTTCGTCAACAAGGTCGACCGTCTTCTGAACGAGCTTAAGGTGGACAAGCAGGAGATGCAGCTCCGGCTTGGTAAGCTCATCGACAACATAAACAAGCTCATCCGGGGCATGAACGAGGAGAAGTACAAGGCTGGCTGGAAGGTAGACGCCGCCGACGGGAGCGTGGCCTTCGGGTCCGCTCTTTACAACTGGGCGATAAGCGTTCCCCAGATGAAGAGCACTGGGATCGGCTTCGGCGAGGTCTACGACTACTGCCAGGTCGGAGACATGAAGACCCTCGCCGAGAAGTGCCCTCTCTACCTTGCAGTTAACGACATGGTCATCCGCTTCCTCCCAAGCCCCCTCAAGGCCCAGAAGGAGCGTGTGGCGGTCATATGGCACGGCGACAAGAGCAGCAAGCTCTACAAGTCGATGGAGGACTGCGACCCCAAGGGCGCAGTTGCCTTCATGGTCACCGACATATCCGTCGACCCTCACGCGGGCGAGGTCGCGACGGGCAGGCTCTTCTCGGGAACTCTGGAGAGGGGCATGGAACTATCCATCTCTGGCGTTGCAAAGCCTAACCGGGTCCAGCAGACGGGAATATTCATGGGCGCTGACAGAATTGAGGTGGAGAGAATCCCCGCCGGGAACATTGCGGCTGTGACGGGCCTGCGAGACGCCTTCGTAGGGTCTACTGTATCCTCCGACAGAGACGCAACTCCCTTCGAGGACATCAAGCACGTCAGCGAGCCCGTGGTCACCGTCGCCGTCGAGGCGAAGAACACACGGGACCTTCCGAAGCTGGTGGAGGTTCTGAGGCAGGTCGCGAAGGAAGATCCGACCCTCAACATCACCATCAACGAGGAGACCGGCGAGCACCTGATGGCCGGGATGGGCGAGCTCCACCTGGAGATCGTCGCCTACAGAATCCAGAGAGACAAGGGCGTCGAGATCACCACCTCGCCTCCGATCGTCGTCTATCGGGAGTCGATCACAGGAAAAACTCCCGGTGCCGTTGAGGGTAAGTCCCCCAACCACCACAACCGCTTCTACATCGAGATCGAGCCCCTCGAGCTCGAGGTGGTGGATGCCATCAAGTCCGGCGAGGTCTCCATGAAGATGGAAGAGCTGGAGCGGAGAAACATCCTGATCAGCAAGGGGATGGACAAGGAGGAGGCGAGGAACATATCCAGCATCTTCGAGTCCAACATCTTCATCAACATGACCAAGGGCGTTCAGTACCTGCGAGAGACGATGGAGTTGATGCTGGAGGGCTTCGTCGAGGCGACGAAGAACGGTCCCATATGCAGAGAGCCGGTCCAGGGCGTAAAGGCAAAGCTGGTGGATATCAAACTTCACGAGGACGCCATCCACCGAGGACCTGCCCAGGTCATCCCCGCCGTCAGGCAGGCGGTACAAGCTGGGATCCTCATGGCGAACCCCACCATCCTGGAGCCCTTCCAGAACGTCTTTATACAGGTTCCACAGGAGCAGATGGGGGGTGCCATGTCCGAGATCCAGGGCCGAAGAGGCATGATCCTGAGCATGGAGACCGAGGGTGACATGATCATAATCAAGGCGAAGGCACCAGTCTCTGAGCTCTTCGGATTTGCGGGAGCGATCCGGGGAGCCACCGAGGGCAGGTCCCTATGGAGCACGGAGTTTGCCGGCTTTGAGCCGATCCCGCCGGCGGCGATGGTGGAGACGGTACGCCAGATCCGGGGCCGGAAGGGTCTAAAGACCGAGATGCCTAAGCCCAGCGATTATCTGAAGGCTTGAAGCCTTCTCTGAAAAGATTTAAACGGAATAGACGTAAATACGGAGTTGAAAGTTAACCGGAGGAGATAAAGATGGCAGCACAGAAGCCACACATGAACCTGGCGTTCATTGGACACGTCGACCACGGGAAGTCCACTCTAGTGGGCAGACTGATGTTCGAGTCCGGCGCCGTTTCTCCACATATCATCGAGCAGTACAAGAAAGAGGCCGAGTCCAAGGGTAAGGGGTCTTTCGAGTTCGCCTGGGTGATGGACAGCCTGAAAGAGGAGCGGGAGAGGGGCGTCACCATCGACATCGGTCATCAGAGGTTCGACACCGACAAGTACTACTTCACAATCGTGGACTGTCCCGGACATAGAGATTTCATCAAGAACATGATCACCGGCGCGAGCCAGGCAGACGCCGCTGTTCTGGTGATCGCAGCCCCCGACGGCGTCATGGCCCAGACGAGAGAGCACGTCTTCTTGGCCAGGACCCTGGGGATCAACCAGCTGATCATAGCCGTCAACAAGATGGACGCTGCTAAGTACAGCGAGCAGAGGTTTAACGAGGTGAAGGAGGAGGTCGGAAAGCTCCTCCAGATGGTCGGATACAAGGTTGCAGATATACCCTTCTTGCCAGTATCCGCCTTCGTCGGCGACAACGTCATCGCTCGCGGCGACAACCTCACCTGGTATACCGGACCCAACCTTCTCGAGACGCTCAACAACCTGAAGGAGCCCGAGAAGCCGACGAACCTGCCCCTCAGACTTCCCGTCCAGGACGTCTACACCATCTCTGGCGTAGGGACCGTTCCCGTGGGGCGGGTTGAGACCGGGATTATCAAGAAGGGCGACAAGATCATCTTCGAGCCCGCCAACGTCACCGGCGAGGTGAAGACGATCGAGATGCACCACGAAGAGGCCGACCAGGCTCTGCCCGGAGACAACATCGGCTGGAACGTGAGGGGCGTCGGAAGAAAGGATATTCGGAGAGGCGATGTCTGTGGACATGTCGACTCGCCGCCCACGGTGGCCAAGGAGTTCACCGCCCAGCTCGTGGTCCTCCAACACCCGAGCGCCATCTCTGCGGGATACACCCCCGTCTTCCACTGCCACACCGCCCAGATCGCCTGCACCTTGACCGAGATCAAGGCCAAGCTCGATCCCAGGACCGGTGCGGTAAAGGAGCAGAACCCTGCCTTCATAAAAGCCGGCGATGCCGCCATAGTCACTGTGATGCCAACGAAGCCGATGGTGATCGAGAAGGTCAAGGAGATCCCCCAGCTGGGCAGGTTCGCCATAAGGGATATGGGCCAGACGATAGCAGCGGGCATGTGCATGAACATCACCCCCCGCTAACTCAAATTTTCACGGTGTTTGAGTTATGCAGAAGGCAAGAATACGGCTATCTGGGACAGACCCCCGCTCCTTGGACGATATATGCAGCCAGGTACGAGGGATCGCCCAGAGGACGGGCGTGCACATGGCGGGACCGATTCCGCTCCCCACAAAAAGGATGGTAGTTCCCACGAGAAAGAGCCCCGACGGGGAGGGAACCGCCACCTGGGATCATTGGGAGATGAGGGTGCACAAGCGGATGATCGACCTGGACGCCGACGAGCGGGCCCTGCGTCAGCTGATGCGGATCCAGGTTCCCAAGAACGTGAACATCGAGATAGTGCTGGAATCCTAGCTGGACTCGTAGTATAGTCTGGATAACACGGAGGCCTCCGGAGCCTCAGTCCCGGGTTCAAATCCCGGCGAGTCCGCTACGACCCTTTTTTGTTTTTGTTTTGTCCCGTTCTGTCTCGACCTCTTCTCTGTTGAGATCTACCCGTTCAGCCACTCCCTATTTTTACCGATCATCGGCAAAAGGTTCATAGCCTCCCAGGTTTCCTCTCTATCTCAGAGAAGGATCGGTGTGGATAACGATGATTACAGGAAAAGATGTGGATCACATAAGCTGGCTCGCCAGCATAAAGGTCGTCGAGGAGGAGAAGGAGTGCTTCGTCGCCTCGTTCAACTCGGTCCTCGATTACTTCCATCAGCTCGACGAGCTCGACACCGAGGACGTGGAGCCCACCTACCGGGTCGTCGACCTCACCAATGTCTTCCGGGAGGACGAGGTCTCGGAGTCCTTGTCCCAGGAGGAGTCGCTGAGAAACGCTTCTAGGACGGAGAAGGGCTACTTTAAGAGCCCCAGGATCGTGTGATCTCGATGTTGAGAGAGCTGAAGGGGGATCTGGCGGCGGGGGCTTCGGCCGAGGAGAGGGTCGCATCACTATTCGAGAAGATCAAAAAAAGCAAGCTCAACGCTTACAACATTCTGTCCGAGGATTCCGCCCTCAAAAGGGCCCGGGAGTTTGACAAGGCGCCCTGGGGGGGGCTTATGGCCGGAGTCCCCATAGCCATCAAAAGCTCCATATCGACGAGGGGGATCGAGACCAACTGCTCTTCCCGGATCCTCTCCGGCTACGTCCCCCCCTACGACGCTCACGTCATAGACCAGCTTAAGGAAGAGGGCGCCATCATCATCGGCAAGACGAACATGGACGAGTTCGCCATGGGTACCTCCACCGAGACGAGCTACTTCGGCCCGACGAGAAACCCCTGGGACACCGATCGAGTCCCCGGCGGTTCCTCCGGCGGTTCCGCCGCGGCCGTAGCTGCGGGGGAGGCACCGTGCGCTCTCGGATCTGACACCGGCGGGTCGATCAGGTGTCCCGCCTCCTTCTGTGGGATCGTCGGCCTCAAGCCCACATACGGCCTCGTCTCTCGTTACGGCCTCGTCAGCTACGCCAACAGTCTGGAGCAGATTGGGCCCCTGACAGCGAACGTCGAGGACGCAGCCCTGGTGATGGAGGTGATCGCGGGCCACGACCCCCAGGACTCGACCTCCGTCAACTCCGATGGGGGGTACATCTCGGGCCTCGGCGACGGCGTAGAGGGGCTCGTTTGTGGCGTTCCAAAAGAGTACTTCGGCGAGGGGGTTGATCCACTGGTCGAGAAGGCGGTCTGGGACGCCATATCGAAGCTAGTGGAGCTGGGGGCGTCCTGGAAGGAGGTGAGCCTTCCCCACACCAAGTACGCGCTTGCAGCATACTACATCATCGCCATGAGCGAGGCCTCCTCGAACCTGGCTCGGTTCGACGGCCTCCGCTACGGCCTCCGGCTCGGAACCGACCAGGACTGGCATACCACCTTCTCCGAGATCCGGGCCGCAGGCTTCGGCTCCGAGGTGAAGAGGAGGATCCTCCTCGGGACCTACGCCCTCTCCGCTGGATACTACGGCAGATACTACCTCAAAGCCCTCAAGGTGAGAACCCTCATCAAACAGGACTTCGAGAGGGTCCTTGCGGCTGGCGGGGCCGACATCCTGGTGACCCCCACCATGCCCTTCCCCGCCTTCAAGATCGGCGAGAGGATCGAGGACCCCCTCTCGCTGTATATGGCTGACGTCTTCACCGTACCCATAAACCTGGCAGGGGTTCCCGCGATATCTGTCCCATGCGGCTTTGCCGGCGGCCTTCCCATCGGCCTTCAGATCATCGGCCGTCACTTCGATGAGATTGGTGTCCTCAGGACCGCCAAGGCCTACGAGGACGCGACGCCGTACCACGAGGCCGTACCAAAGGAGGTGGTCTGATATGGCCGAAAAAGACGTCATCATAGGCCTGGAGGTCCACGTCCAGCTGAACAAATTGAACTCTAAGCTCTTCTGCGGCTGCTCCACCGACTATCACGACTCGCCCCCCAACACCCACACCTGTCCCGTCTGTCTCGGTCTCCCCGGCACCCTTCCCGTCGTGAATAAAAGGGCTGTCGAGTACGCCATCAGGGTAGCTCTGGCCCTCAACTGCGATATTCAGGGAGAGACCCTATTCTACCGGAAGAACTACTACTACCCCGACCTTCCCAAGGCATTTCAGATAACTCAGTACGACTTCCCTCTGGGGCTCGGAGGCCACATCCTGATCAAGGGCGAGGATGGAGAGGAGAAGACCATCAGGATCACCAGGGTCCACATGGAAGAGGACCCCGGAAGGCTCGTCCATGCCGGGACGATCGACCGGGCCAAGTACTCAATGGTCGACTACAACCGGTGCGGCATGCCCCTTCTCGAGGTGGTGACAGAACCGGACCTCCGGTCTCCCAAAGAGGCGAGGTCCTTCCTCGATAAACTCCGGAACATCCTCGAGTACCTGGACGTCTTCGACGGGAACCTCGAGGGCGCCATGAGGATCGACTCGAACATCTCCCTTGTGGGCGGCGAGAGGGCCGAAGTGAAGAACATATCGAGCCACAAGGGGGTCGAGAAGGCCCTCGCCTACGAGATCACGAGGCAGAGGAGCGCCCGGAGGAGGGGGGTCGCCCAGGTCCAGGAGACTCGCCACTACGACGAACTCCGGAGTATCACCGTCTCCATCAGGACGAAGGAGGAGGCTCACGACTACCGCTACTTCCCCGAGCCAGACCTCGTCCCCATGAGGATCGCCGACTGGGTGCCGAGGGTGGAGGCGGAGCTTCCAGAGCTTCCGGACGCCAAAAGGGAGAGGTTCGTCGCAGAGTACGGGATCGCCGATGATCACGCCAAGTCCCTCACCTCTGAGATCAGGGTCGCCAACTTTTATGAGGATGTGGCAAAGAGGGCCCCCCCGAGGCTCGCGGCGGTCTGGATCGCCGACGTCCTCAAGGGGGAGCTGAACTACCGGGACGTCACCATTGACAAATTCAGTCCCGACCATATGGTCGAGATCCTGGGTATGCTGGAGAAGAGAACGATCACGGAGAAGGGAGCCGTCGAGGTGATTCGCATCATCCTCGACACTGGCGGAGATCCTTCCGAGGTAGTGGAGGCGGGGGGTCTCGCCAAGGCCGAGGACGATGCTGTTAAGGAGGCGGTTTTCGCCGCGGTTGCTGAGTGCTCCCAGGCGGTGGCCGACTATAGAAGCGGAAACGAGAAGGCTATCAACTTCATCGTCGGGATGGTCATGAAGAAGACCCGGGGGAGGGCAGATCCTGGGGAGGCGAACCGGCTCGTAAAAGAGGCCCTGGAAGAGATCTGAGGTGTGTGTGTTGGGGGGGGCAACGGGCTCGCCCGCCCCGACGTATTTTTTCCTCTTTTTTTGTCCTACCCTTACATTTTTTAGGCATCGTCCTCAGGACCGAAGTGGATCGCCCAGAGCCATCCACCCTGGCCCTGAGCGAATACCCAGATCTTTCCAATACCGTCATAGACGGCCGTCGGCTGCCCTGATATGGAGCCCTTGAGGCTCTCGCCGGCCACCCAACCTTCGCCGCCGTTTTCGAGGTGCAAGAGCTCACCTTCCAATACTCCGAAGAGGTGGATCGTGCCTTCTTCGATGACCACCGCTGGGGCTGAGTCGATCCTCTGGTCTATCGTACTGAAGGATCCTTCGCCGTTATCGGGGTCGAGGGTCACGTAACCGATCTCGCCCCCAGAGTTGAGGGCGAAGAGGTGAATCAGCTCGCCGTCAGAGGCCGCCGCCGGGGGTGAGGCGAAGGACCATTCGAGGGGCTGCCATCCCTCCCAATCAGGCAGCTCCCCCGACCCGGCGGGGGGGAGTTCTGCGGAGTTCCAGATGAGAGCTTTGGAGCCGTCCAGGGCGAAGACGTATATCTTCTCTGCGTGGATGACCGCCGCAGGCCTCGATCCGATCTCCCCCTCCATCGAGATCCAGTTCTCGGTCCGATCGCAGGCGACTTTTCCGTCGCACCCCCAGCACCTCTTGTAGAGGCAGTGGTTTGTGGGGCCCCAGGTGAAGAAGTGATAGTCGCCGTCTTTCGACCCTGTCGATACCGCCGCCAGCTCGTACTTTCTAAAGTGGACCCCACCGAGGTTCTTGTTGTAGGGGGGCGGGCCGAATACGGTGGTCCAGTCTGACCAAGTCTCCTGGCCCTGGAGGCGGATGTGCCATAGCTCGTTGTCGTTTCCTCCTGAAAAGATGTCGACAAACCCCTCTAACGGAGATATGGCCAAGGGACCAGTGGTGAGCCTCACTCCTTTCAGGGTGATCCAGCTCGACCATCCCGTCTCGGTCCGGAACTGGACCCGTTTTACCGAGGGCAAAAGTCCCTGGGGTTCGGTGGACGTTCCGATGACCAGCGCCGGCTCTGACGTATCGGTTCCGGATCTGACCTTATCGAATTCCGCCATCTGACCCGCCGACAGCCCCGCCAGGAGGAGGGCAGCCAGAAGGGCGCAAAGGTGGGTTTTTGCCCTCAATGTCACTTCGCCTCCAGACTGAAGTTGGTCGGGATGGTATATCCGATTTCCGCATCGCTGTATCAATTCGAAAATACCACATAGCAATGTCTCCATATCTTATCGTCGATGATCTGGGGACGTTGTAGGCGATCGATTGATATTTATCGTACAAGAGTGTGAGAGAGTTCTGGTTGATTGCCTATGTTTGACTACTGGAACCCGCACATCGAACGCATGCCCCCGGAGGATCTCTCCAAGCTCCAGGAGGAACGGCTCAAATCGATGGTCCATTACGTCTACGATCATTCTCCCTTCTACAAAGAGAGGTTCAAAGAGGCAGGGGTCAAGCCCGGGGATATAAAGATGCTTTCTGATCTGTCGAAGCTTCCCTTCACCTACAAAGTCGATCTCCGGAATACCTACCCCACGGGCATGTTCAGCCTGCCGAGAAACAGGGTTGTGCGGTACCACGTCTCCAGTGGCACTACAGGAAAGCCGACGGTCGTCGGCTACACAAAAGACGACATAGAGATGTGGTCGGACTCCCTGGCGAGGGCCCTCACCTCCATAGGCCTCGGCGCCGGGGACGTGATCCAGGTGGGGTACGGCTACGGCCTCTTCACCGGCGGCCTCGGCCTCCACTACGGGGCGGAGAAGATCGGGGCGACGGTCCTTCCCACCGGGACTGGGAACACCGAGCGGCAGATCATGCTGATGCAGGACTTGGGAAGCACCGCCATCGCCTGCACACCGTCCTACTTCCTCCACATAGCCGAGGTGGCGGAGAAGATGGGCGTATCCATCCAGGACGACACGAGCCTCAAGGTAGGGGTCTTCGGGGCGGAACCGTGGTCCGACGAGACCCGGAGGCGGATCGAGGAGGCGACGGGGATCAAGGCCTACGACATCTTCGGGACTAGCGAGATGAGCGGCCCCCTCTTCACCGAGTGCCAGGAGCAGAACGGGATTCACGTCTGGTCCGACATGTTCCTCATCGAGGTTATCGACCCCGAGACAGGAGAGCAGCTCCCTGACGGCGAGACGGGGGAGCTTGTGATCACGACCCTCAACAAGTGGGCGATCCCCCTCATCCGATACCGGATCGGCGATCTGACGGTGATCAACTCCGAGCCCTGCCCCTGCGGCCGGACCCACCCCAGGCTGATGAGGATTTTGGGGAGGACCGACGACATGATCGTGATCCGGGGCATCAACGTATTCCCGAGCCAGGTGGAGTCGGTGCTGATGACGATCCCCGAGGTGGGCGACCACTACCAGATCATCGTCGACCGGAAGG
Source organism: Methanothrix harundinacea (assembly GCA_001509375.1). Taxonomy (GTDB): domain Archaea; phylum Halobacteriota; class Methanosarcinia; order Methanotrichales; family Methanotrichaceae; genus Methanocrinis; species Methanocrinis harundinacea_D. The sequence continues at coordinate 16,362 of LGFT01000008.1, forward strand.
GGCCCCTGGACATCATGAAGGTGATGGTGGAGGTGACGGAGACGGGGTTCAGTGACAAGATCGCAGACCTGATGTCCCTATCCAAGAGGATATCGAAGGAGCTGAAGGGCGTCCTCAACGTCGTAGCCGACGTGGAGCTGGTGGAGCCTGGGACCATCCCGCGGTCCGAGGGGAAGGCCGTGAGGGTGATAGACAAGAGGAAGGTCTGAACGGAAGGCGGGAAAGAAGCGAGAGCTGAAGGCGAGAAAGGACGGCAAAAAAGGAGGTGCGAAAATTGGTGGCAATTAAGCAGATATCGTTATTCGTCGAGAACAAGCCCGGGAGGATGGCGAAGGTCTCCAAGACCTTATCCGACGCCGGGGTGAATATCAGGGCCCTTACCGTAGCCGAGGCCGGAGACTTCGGGGTCATTCGGATGGTCGTCGATGATCCCGAGAAGGGGTACCAGGTCCTCCACGACAACGGCTTCACCGTCTCCGAGACGGAGGTGTTGGCCGTCGAGATGAAGGACATCCCAGGGGGGCTGTACGAGATCGTGAACACCCTGGGGGAGAGCAACGTCAACGTTGACTACGCCTACGCCTTCGTCACCACCAAGGCCGAGCGGGCGCTTCTGATAATTCGGGTCGACAACCTGGAGAAGGCGAGGGAAGTCCTCACGAGCGCCGGGGTGAAGCTGGCGACGAAGGACGAGATACAGAAGATATGAAGAAGGGATATCATGGGGTGGTGGTTGCCGCCAGATGGCGCTGAGAAAAGCTCGGTATCCACCACTATCTTACTATTTTCGATGATCTATTCTTTCCTGGTACGTGTTCGGCTGACCAGACCAGATCGCCTCTGTGACGAGGGAAGAGCACGTAGGCGGGCAGACCTTCTATGGTCAGAGCCCAGCTAGATCTTGCGTGCCAGGTATCGGTTCTCCGGCTTTGAGGAGCTTTACATAGGGGTAATATCGTAAAGGTTGGTGGATTGATAGGTAAAATGGGATTCCATCACCTGACGACTCGACGACCCCTTAGGTGTATAGAATAGGAGTGGGGATACAGAAATGATAAAAAAGGTTTTAGCGGTCTTGATGGCCCTGGTTGCACTGTGTGCCTTCGCTGTGGCCGAAGAGACTGCCGACGACTGGGTAAAGACGGGAGATGAACCGTCAGTAGGAGATTCTCCTGAAGAGATGTGGAACAAAACCTACGGCGGTACCGGCAACGACTTGGCGAGCGAAGTCCACGTGACTAAGGATGGAGGGTATGTCATCATAGGCGTAACGGAGTCCTATGGCGCTGGAGATGGCGACGCCTGGCTGATCAAGACCGATTCTGAAGGAAACGAAGAGTGGAATAAGACCTTCGGAGGTCCCGTATATGATAATGGCCAGTCCGTCCAAGAGACAAGCGATGATGGATATGTCCTCGTAGGTAGAACAGAGTCTTATGGTGCCGGCTGCGACCTCTGGCTGATTAAGACCGACTCTGAAGGAAACGAAAAATGGAGCAAGACCTTCGGAGGTCCCGGGTTCGATGGGGGTTGGTCAGTCCAGGAGACAAAAGATGGCGACTATATTATCACGGGTGAAACGGAATCATATGGTGCTGGAAATTTCGATCTGTGGCTTATCAAGACCGATTCTTCCGGCAATGAAATTTGGAACAAAACCTTTGGCGGACCATTGGTTGATTGGGGGAACATGGTCCATGAAACAAGAGATGGCGGATATATTATCTCAGGTGAAACGGAGTCCTACGGTGCAGGTGGTCTTGACATCTGGCTGATAAAAACCGACCTTGAAGGGAACGAGGAATGGAACAGGACCTTTGGTGGCCCAAGCAGTGACAGTTGTAGGTCAGTCATAGAAACTAGAGACGCTGGATATATGATCGCTGGTGGTACACACTCTTACGGCGCTGGTGGTAGTGATCTCTGGGTGGTCAAGACCGATTCCGAAGGAAAGGAGGAATGGAACAGGACCTTTGGGGAGCCAGAACAGGACATGGGACCACTTGGCGGCGAGTTGGGGAATGACCAAGGATTAGCCGTACAGCAGACCAGTGATGGCGGTTATATCATTGCCGGTTATACATCTTCATACGGAGCCTTTCCTGGCGACCTCTGGATTATAAAGATGAATTCGGAAAGCGTCCTGGAGTGGGACATGACCTCAGGCCGAAGGGGAACCGATGAAGGCGCTTCGGTTCAGGAAACGAGTGACGGCGAATATATCGTTGCTGGTGATACTACCCGTGGTGATGCCGGCGGTTGGGATATCTTACTTGTAAAACTAAAAAAGTAAAAATGGGTAGGATGTTGTTTACTCGCAGTCTTCATCGGGGTGATGCCCGCAGCTGATAGACCCACCACTTCCGCCACAGTGGCTTGAAATCCACGATGCAGCCTGGGATGCGGCATTGCCTTCACCCCAAGCGCAAATCCATGTAGATGGGCTACCACCTGAACAAGCTGCGTAGCAACAGTAGCAATCACCTGCCATTTTATTTTTCACCTCCTTTTACGTTTGTTCACCTGTCGTAGTATGGCGCCATCTTGGTGACCATGAAGGGGAAGACCTCGGTGGTGTCCACCCGGACGAAGTATTTCTCGGTGACGTCGGTCTCGCGATGGGTGTACGAGAAGATCGCCGATACGACCTTGCGAGCACCGCTCAAGCGCGATGGTCTCGCCACAACGCCGGTCAAGGAGAAGTTGCGGCCGAACTCTTCGGCGGCCTTCGCGTAGATCGCAGGATAGCGGACCGCGAGGTAGTTCAAAGCCCGATGCTCGTCTGTCGCGCCCATGTTGTCGGCCACCTGCATAATCCGGTCGAAGAGCTCTCCGGCCGCCGACCTGAACTTCGGATCGTCCTTCTCAGGGATCGACTCGGGTCGAGGTATCGACTTGATCATCGAATCCCTGTCAAAAGAGAAGGCGTGGTCGAAGGCTACCATCGGAACCTGAAGGCCGCCACACATCTCAGCGGGCGGTAGTGGCCCCTTTTCTCCTATGATCACGTCAACGTCCATGGGCTTCGGTACTGGCCGTATGGCCTCCACCAGGGCCTCCAGGTCTCCTCTGTGGCGAGGGAACAGCACGTAGGCGGGCAGGCCTTCTATGGTCAGAGCCCAGCAGATCTTGCGTGCAAGGTATCGTTCTCTCGTTTCGACAAAACGACGTGGAAGGTCTCGTGATCTGTGAGCCCCGCCGTCTCTGTCATTCCTGCAGCTCGTGCGAACTCTTTCTCTACACCAGGGCTCGGAAAACGGGGCACAACCCGCCCCAGGGCGTAGATGTAGTTGGGAACGGGTTTCCCAGCATCGATGGTATCCGATTCTGTTGCGCATCCACAGCCGTTATCTCCGCCCTCTGGCATTTGAGGCGGCCCAGCAGTCTCTATTTTTTTCAGGAGGGGCAGCTGTCTGCATCTCATTTTTTTCAACTTCGCTCATCTTCTTTACCCCACTCACATTTTCTGTGCTCTTCTCAGGAGCACGATCTGTAACTTCGTCCAGATCCTACATAAATCTATCGAAATTGTTCGGATTTTCCGAACAAAAGATTTCGGAATATTCAGCTCTTTTGAGAGAGCTGTCACAGTCTTACGCTGTAATATTAGATATATAAGAATATTTAATCTTTTATCTGATGCTAACGCTTTGATGAGCATGTCACTTAACCTGAAGTCACTTGAGGGAGAAATCATTTATATGCGCCCTATTGTTCTAGTTATACATCTCCGCTAATCAGATATTTTAGATGAGATATAAAGGCTGCCTTCAGATAGAGCTCAGATTAACTTCACGTAGAAGTTATATGGTGGTATCGATCACATTATTGGCAATAACATATTTTTTGATTGATTACAATAAAATTGTGATTAATTCACTGAATGATCATTCATCCTATCGGATGAAGTGGATGAGGGAGTTCGTGGGCTTCAGGGTGCTGGAGTGGTTTCTGGTCCACCCCTCCGGAGAGGTCCACCTGAACGAGCTCGCGCGAGAGCTGGAGATCAGCCCGGGAAGCGCCAAGGAGTACTGCGACCGGCTGGCAGAAGACGGCCTGATCTCGGAGAGGGCGATGGGAAACCTCAGGCTCTTTCGGCTGAAGAGGGAGGACTTTGCCGCACGGGAGATCTTGAGGGCCTACCACATCCTCAGGCTCAAGGACCTCGGCGCAGAGGTGATCGCCGAGGTCTGCACCTCCCTCGCGGTCCGCGGGAGCTTCGCCTCCGGGAACCTCGACGAGCATAGCGACCTCGACCTCCTGGTGATCGGCGAGGAGTCCGATGTCGACCGGTATCGCATTCTGGAGCTCGAGCCGGCGCTGGGGCGGGAGGCGCAGCTCACGGTGATATCTTATTACAGGTGGGAGGCCATGAAAAACGAGGGTGACAGGTTCGCTGAGAGCGTTTTGAGAAATCACGTTTTGATAAAGGGGGTTGAGCTTTAGGTCGTTCGTAGGCTGGAAACTCCGGGAAAAGCATCTTTAATGTGGAGAGAGATAATATCTGATTGGTGTCGGTGGAGGTCAAAAAGTTGCACCTGCCCATTCATCGAAATATACGAGGATGGGTATTACATCGCGAGCTGCCCCCAATTCAAGGGCTGCCATTCTTACGGCGAGACCGTAGACGAGGCTCTGGAGAACATCAGAGAGGTAGTCGAGATGTGCCTGGAGGAGATCGCCGCCGTGCGGATCGAAACCCACGATGTATTCGAATAACTGAACTATTGCACGTTGTTCCGATCGCTACATTATGCAGCGGTCTCGGATTTTTCTGCGCCGCCCGCCCATATACTATTCTCAGAATAAAATTGGCCGAAGACTTGCCGCCTCGCACCCTCACCCCGCATCCCTCGCCGCCGAGAGGATCACCGCCAGCAGGATAACCCCGCCCCCCCAGGAAGGCGTGGTGAAACCCGAGGGTGAGGGGGGGCGAGGGCAGAGCCGCCCTGGACAGCGCCGTCGGAGAGCTCCGCCATCTGATGTAGGCTTAAGTCGAAAACCTGCACATCCCCATAATCGTCGAAATGGACGAGGCCAGGTACTAAAGGCCAGCTGCCCGCAATTCAAAGGCTGCCGTTCATACGGCGAGACGGTGGACGAGGCGCTGGAAACATAAGGGAGGTCGCCCTTATGTGCCTGGAGGAGACCGATGCCGGGGTGAAGCTGGCGACGAAGGACGAGGTATAGAAGAAGATCTGAGAGGGATACCTAATTTAGTCTTAGTAACTTATATATAGTAAGTTCGCGTTAATTGCCGCTTGCAGATTTAACGATCGTCGAAACTGGACCAGTGACCAGGAGATAGATAATAAAATGGCAAAATTAGGATTAGTCACCTTGGAGCTGATGCTGGCAGAGCTGAGAAGGCCGGCCTTCGCCGGAGACGTCCCCGTCAAGATGGAACCCGCGGTGGCCCAGTACGAGGCCGTCGCCGGCGGCGAGCAGTACATCGGTGATTACACCAGTGGTGCGGGCCCCGACGAGGAAGACGACGGCTGTGGCTGTGGCGGTGATGGCTGCGGAGATGGTGGCTGCTGCGGCGGCGGATGCGGTGGGGGCGATGGCTGCAGCCACGAGACGACGATGGGCGTCGGTCCTGAAATCGGATCAGAGGCTATGGGACCCATGGCCTCACCTCCAGACTTTTGCTTCCGCGCCCCTCTTCGCGCCGATCCCGTCGGAGATCGTGATAAGACCAGGGACAGGTCACCCCGGCCCGACCGAAAGAGGCTCCCCTGGTCCCGGCTCACTTTTCGATGTATATCTGAAATGCTTCAGGATCTGGAGATGAAATACCTACTTTCTGATTACCGTGAAGGAGAACTGAAAGTGGAAAATTATATCCGGCCAGCTCTCTAAGATGATTCAAATCGATGGGAGGTGTTTTTCTTGGAGACGAATCAAGAGGAGAGCTGCATATTCTGCGAAATTGTGGCCGGGAGGGCGAAGGCCCACCGGATATGCGATGACGATCTGTCGCTCGCGATACTGGACATAAACCCCTTATCAAAGGGCCACTGTCTTGTCATACCCAAAAGGCACGTCCCCTGGTGGCACGACTTGACCGATGAGGAGGTAGAAAGCCTCTTTCGGGTGGCAAAAAAGGCATCCCAGAAGATCATGAAGGCGTTCAGCCCCGACTTCGTGGCGATATACGCCCGAGGCCGGAGGATCCCCCACACCCATATCTTCTTAGTTCCCACTTATGGCGGCGACGTCTTGGACAGGTTCTTCAACGCCCTGGAAGGTTTCCAGGAGGCTACGGCAGAGCTTACAAACCTGAAGAGCGATGAGGAGCTCGGTGAGGCGGCAGATCTTCTCAGGTCGGCGTGAGATCTGAAGGACCATCAGGCGTCTTCATAGATCTGCTGATGGGAGCCGAGGCTCTTTCTCACCGACTCGGATATCCACTCCAGATAGTCCTCGTCTCCGCCGACTATTGGCAGGACGACGATCTCGGGCAGATCATAGGGATGGACCTCCCTGATCCTGGTCGTCAGCTCTTCCACCACCTCTTCTTTCGTCTTAATGATGAGGAGATCCTCTGCCTCCTCGTCGACCTTTCCCTTCCAGACGAAGGTGGACCGAACCTGCTATATGTTCACGCAGGCTTCCAGCCTCTCCTCGACGATGAGCTTTGCGACCCTTCCGGAGTGGTTTGGGGGCGCCGTGCAGAAGACGATCATGTGACCTGAAGATCCATAATCAGAGCTCAATAATAGCACACCCCTGCAGCCTCGTAGAGGACCCTAACCTTCTCGCCCACATCCTCGGATAACCTCTCCTTCAGGAGCCTCACCAAGATATCGGCGTGCTCGGGCTGGATGCACCCGAGGCTCTCGGAGCCGTCGAGGATCACCTCCGAGAGGTACTTCAGCTCGAAGATGTCGAGCTGATTAAGCCTCTCCTCGAAGTCGTCATCGTCTAGAGCGTAGTGGTTTGAGACTGGAGGAAGGATCGACTGATAATCAAACCCGGAGCCCGAACAGGTGATATCAGCGCACTCCGGGGCAAGCTTCTTCAGTATTTCAACGTCCTTATCAGAAAGCTTCCGGGCCATAGTTTATCAAACTCCCAAAATGTTAAAATTATTTAGGCGCTGCCTCCTGGACGAGGAAGAGACCATCCTCGGTGACGGCGACTTCGAGATCCCGACGGATAACCCTCTTCTTCAGGGCCTCTGGAGTTTTGTTTTTGATCTGGACGACGATATCCACAGAGCCGATATCTAACTTGATCCGGGCCTTGTTCGCCTCCGAGAAGATGAGATATGGAACGTCGAAGACGTCGGTTCCAGCGGGGATCGTCAGAGATACCGGGGCCTGGATCATCGTCCACTCTTTCAATGTGGCCCTGGCCTTAGCCACGTTCTGAAGGGCCCTCTTTTCGAGGATGCTGACGTTGGACCTGGTCGTCCCCAGCTGTTCTGCCACCTCCTGCTGGGACATCCCTTTCCGCCTCAGCCTCAGGACCGAAGCCTGTCTATTGGTGAGAAGGCTTGGATTTGTCCCCTGTTCCCCTTCTTCATCCTCATCAGCTCTTCTGGCCATATCGTCCGCCACCGTCTTGAAATATTACATGGGCTAGGGAGGCCTTAAAGGTGACGAAAAACCCCCCCGAAATTCAGAGGCGACCTCTCGATAGCCATGAGATGAGACCTCCAGCCCTTCGACCGAGGAGGCTTCGGCCTTGGGAGGATTCTGTCGGGTTTTTCTTCTGTGCCTCGGGCTTGGCCACCACCCCGGCCTCTTCCTTCATAATTGAAAGGCGGGTCCTGTAAGCCGCCAGGATGAAGCCGTAGAGTGCAGGTCCTACGACCACACCCATGACGCCGATCACGAATATCGGCGCAGCGAAGGCGAGAAGGGTCACCGCCGGATGGATCGCTGCCCCGGCCTTGGCGAGAGCCGGTCGCAGAATGTTCTCTGGGAATATGTTCAGGAAGATCGTCCCCAAGATCAGGAGAGCTGCCACTCGCAGGAAGTCCTGAACCACCAGGTAATAGAGGGCCATCGGTATGTAGATGGCGCTGGTTCCGATCAGGGGCATCAAGGCGAAGACGGCGGTGACCATCCCCCAGAGGAAGGGATATGGGACGCCGATGACAAAGTAAAGGACCGCGGCGATAAATCCTGTCAGAAGGCTGTTTATCAGGTAGACGTTGAAGAGGCTGTTGTAGATGGAGTTCAGCTCCAGAAGAAAGCGGCGAACCGTTGCCTTCTCGGGCATCAGCCGGAGGAACTCCTCCAACGACCCGACCCCGTCGATGAGAAGGTAGTAGGTGAGGAGGATGGCCACGCCGAACTGGGCCATCAGAATCGGCAAGTTCCCAGCGATCCAGTCAGCAATCCCCGTGACGGCTCTTGTCACCCTCGGGACGACCTCGGGAGCAAGCCAGCTCGTTGGGGCCTCCATGATCGATCCCGTCTGCTCCCTGGCCTGGGCGAGGAGGAGGTTGACGTAAGGGGCGATGATCTCTGGGGCCCGATCCTCTGCGATGGCGCTCATCCAGTCGAAGAAGCTGCCTGCGGTCTGGTCTGCGAACCTGCTGACGGTCTCGTTGATCGACTCCTGGGAGAGGTAGAGGTTTGATACCTCCGCCGAGAGGGCGTTGATCACGCTCAATACGAAGACGAAGAAGGCGAGGAAGACGACGGATAACGAGAGGAGGGCGGAGATCCGCTTACGTCTGGTCATGCTGAAGAGGCGCGCATAGAGGGGATATAGAACGAAGGCGAAGAAGAAGCTGAGAAGTATCGTGGTTATGAAGTCCTGAGTAACGTATACGACCCCTGCCACCGCGAAGGCCAAAACCGCAGCCGTCATCCATAGGAACCGACTCTTTGAGTCCATGCTCTGCGTTTTTGTTTGATTGTTTAATATATAGATCTTTCCGTTTCTTTTCCGCCCCGGCAGCGCAGTTTCTTCGCCAAATCGGCCCAGCCCAAATTCAGCCGAGCTCGAAGGTCGTCACACCAAAGATTTCGCTCATGTCCATTCTTGGATCGCCTTTGATGTACATCCGAGCGGTTTCAAAGGTCTTCTCCATGCCGTGCCGTTCGGCGAGCTTCAAAGCAGCGAGGTTTGGCTCTGGAACGTCCAGAAATACGGGCGCACCTCTTTCTACACCACCGGTCAGCGCCGAAAAGAGCGATTCTGCGATCGTCTCATCTTCTGCAAATAGGGGGCCTATCTTGAAGCCGAGGCGACATCGGCGGAGGAGACCATAGCCTGATAGGCCCTCATCACCCGAAAAACCAAAGGCGACAGAATTGGGCTGAGCGATCCACTTTTTGAGAAAACTGTCCCTTTGACCAGGGAAGTGGAGCTGGTCGTACCTCAATAGGTCGTCGATAGGAACCTCCGAAATGGGGACTATTCCTGGATCGAAAGTTCCAGTGTCGGCTCCATTCCCCCTATAACGGACGCTTCTGTGGATAAGCTCAAACCCCGACTTTTTGTAGTTCTCCTGCTGAAGGATGACGCCATCGAGGCCCACGTTTCTTCCCCTCAGGTAGTTCATCCCCTCACGCCATAGGTCCATCCCAAAACCTCGACCTCTAAACTCTTGTCTCACTATGTAGAGTCCCAAAAAGCCGAAGGTTTTGCCATAAGCCACTGCCGATATGCATCCGATGGGCTCGTCGTCCAGAAGGCCGATGAAAAACCCTCTCGGATCTGCAGAATAAAAACAGTCTGCGTCGTTAAGTCCTGGATTCCACCCCTCCACCGCGGCCCAGTCGATGGCCAGCTCGACCTCGTCCCGCCGCATCCTTCGGATGGTGTATTCATCGCCCATAATTTTCACCTCGTCGTCAAAACGGATCTTTCGTCAAACCGGATCTTATTTTTTGGGCACATTCGGAAAATCGAACCTGCTCTGATCCTCTAAAATCCGATCTCGATCCTCTTGACCCCCTCCAGAACCGCATCCGAGAGGTTTGCGGACTTCATATTCGCTCTGGATATGTCGGCTCCGGTGAGGTCGGCTCCAGAGAGGTCGGCTCCTTCCAGGTCCGCGCCGCTGAGGTCTGCCCGGGTGAGGCATGCCCCCCTCAATATCGCCCTGCTGAGCTTTGAGCGGATGAGCTTAGATCCCGAGAGGTCGGCTCCTGAAAGGTCTGCTCCGGCGAGCTTTGCCATCCTCAGATCCGCACCCCTCGTCCTCGCGCCCTGAAGGTCGGCCCCGGAGAGATCTGCGCCGGTCAAGATCGCCTCGGAGAGGTCGGCTCCGGCCATGGAAAGGGATCTCAGGTCTGCGCCCTTCAGCTCGGCCCTGACGAGCTTCGCCTCCCGGAGGTCCGCACCCTCCATATCGGCGCCGGCGAACTTGGCCTCGCTTAGGACCGCTCCGATGAGCTCTGCTCCCCGAAGGTCTGCCCCGACGAGCTTCGCACGGCCCAGATCGCCGCCGCGAAGCCTCGTTCCCCTCAAGGTCGCCCCCATCAGGTTTGCGCCCTGGAGGTCTGCGCCCTCGATATCCATGCCGCTGAGATCTCCCTCCCTGAAGTCGGGCCTTATCTGGGGGTTTTCAGCTCTCCATCGGCTCCAAGCTTTTGAGCCCTCTTTGAGGGCCATCAACTGTTCTATTTTTGCCATGAAAGACGTATCCTCCCAACGAAGCTTTCGCTTGATACTGCCTTCAAGTTAAAAAAGGTGAGCCGGGTCGAGGCCGATGCGGGTCACCAGCTCTACCTCGCGCGGACGAAATGGGCAACTTCCTCCGACTGAGGGCTCTTGAATATCTCCTCGGGCGAGCCTACCTGGACCAGCTCGCCTTCGATGAGGACGCCGACCTTGCTCGCAAGACGCACCGCCTGGTCCAGGTCGTGGGTCGCCATCACCACCGCGAGGCCTCCCTCCGCGGCCTTTCGGATGAGGTCCTCGACCGTCTCTGCCGTCCGAGGGTCGAGGTTCGCTGTAGCCTCGTCCAGGAGGAGGAGCTCGGGATCGGTGATGAGAGCTCTCGCCAGGGCCACCCTTTGGGCCTCGCCTCCCGAGAGGCTGAAGGCCCTTCTCTTCTCGTAGCCTGAGAGGCCCACCTCCCGGAGGGCGACCCTCACCCGGTCCCGGACGGTGGGGCCGGACGCACCCCTTATCCTGAGGCCGTAGGAGATGTTCTTCTCCACGGAGAGGTTGAACATGGCCGGCTTCTGAAAGACCATCGCCATCCTCCTCCGGGCGAGGAACCTCGTCCTCTCGTCCTCAGTTACGTCAACCCGATCGAAGAGGACACTCCCCTCGTCGGGAAGGTCGAGGAGGTTGAGGATCCGGATGAGGGTGGTCTTACCCGAGCCCGTAGGGCCGATGATCGCCAAAATCTCGCCCTCTTTCGCCTCGATGGATACGTTCCTCAGGATCTCGGCTCCGCCCCTTCTTGCCCAGACGCCTATCGCCTCGATCATGCCCACCAGTTCCCTTGGACCCTGTTGACGACCAGGTTGACGATCAGAGATATCGATATAAGGATTATCCCCAGGGCCATCGAGAACTCGATATCGCCTCTGGAGGTCTCAAGGGCGATCGCCGTCGTCAGGACCCTGGTGTAGCCCCGGATGTTCCCTCCGATCATCATAGCCACCCCCACCTCCGAGAGGGCCCGGCCGAAGCCGAGGAGGACCGCCGCAAGCATGGCGGCCCGAGCCTCTATCATGATGGTGAAGATCGCCTGGACCTTCGATGCGCCGAGGGATACGGCGGTGTCTCTGACGGAAGATCCGACGCCGCTGAGGGCGGCGATGGTGAGTCCGATCATGATCGGCGAGATGAGGATCGTCTGACCGATCACCATCCCGCCAGGGGTGAAGAGGAGACCGAGGCTCCCGAGGGGGCCGGACCTCGAGAGGAGGAGAAAGACGACGAGGCCGACGGTGACCGTGGGAAGGCTGTAGAGGGTCTGGATCAGGTTCACGACGGCCCGTTTTCCTCTAAAGTTGTGGAAGTGGATGAGGCCACCGAGGGGGACGGTGAGGATGGAGGCCAGGGCTGTCGAGGTCACGGCGATGGCTAGGGATCTCACCGTTATCTCCACGACGGCCGGGTCGAGGGCCAGGATCAGCTCGATCGCCCTTATAAGCCCCGCCCCAATCTCATCCAAGGTTTCACCCGAATGTTTCGTCGGACTCCAATCTGCATTCCAAACGATGAGCTCATGCCTTTGCGAGGCTGCAATAGTCCTCGGAAAGGGGCAGAGCGCACTCGTCCTCAGAGCAGCCGATCAGATCGCAGTTTCCTCTAGCGGGGTTGAAGAGGGGCTTTCCGATCATCTCCGTCCCGTACTCGGCGATCAGGTCTTGGCCATCGTCGGAGACCAGGTAGTTGATGAATTTTCGCGCCATCTCGCAGTTTGTGTCGGGGTAGGCGGTGGGGCTCACCGGAATCGCAGCGTAGACGTTGCGGAGAACGTCCCCCTCTTCGATTAAGGGAACAAGCTCAAGATCGCTTCGATAGGCTGCGAATGTGGAGGTGTCGCAGAGGGTGTAACCTCTCAGCTCGTCCGTCATTTGCAGGGTCGGGCCCATCCCCTGGCCAGCTTCCCTGTACCAGGTGTTGCCTGGAGTTGTGACCTCTTCGTAGTCGATGCCAGCTCTATCCCAGAGGATCTTCTCCCGGGCGTGGGTTCCCGAGTCGTCGCCCCTGGACACGAACTTGACCAGCTCAGGGCTCTCCGATCCCTCCACCATGATCTTCTTCATGGCCTCGGAGGGGGTCATCCCCGCGATCCTGGCGGGGTCGTCCTCGGGGCCGACGATGATGAAGTAGTTGTAGGCAAAGCAGGTCCGGGAGAGGCCGTATCCATCGTCGATGAACTTTCTCTCCCTGGCCACGTCGTGGATCAGGATAAGATCGGCGTCGCCCCTCACAGCGCGCTCGATTGCGATCCCCGTCCCGCCGGAGATAGTCCGGACGTCGACGTTGTACATCCCCTCGAAGCTCTCCTCCATATCGTCCAGGAGCAGGGTGTCGTATAGGCTGGTGGTCGTAGAGATTCTAAGCAGATCTTCCTGACCATCTTCGACCTCCTCGTATGCTGTAGCCGCGGTGCAGAGGAGGGCCAGAATCAGGGTCAGGCTCGATATTCTCAGGTAGCTTCCCTTCATAAATATCAGACACTTGAGTGGGAACGTTTACTATAAAAAGCTATATCAACACTTGCGGATTCTCTTTCGGGTTTCTACCTTCATATAAATATATTCGATCTCTTCACGGATATTGGGGTAGCTATCTCGGAGCGACCATGCTCAATAATATATTATATTACGCCTTGTTATAACTTGAGTTAGCTAACCTCGGGGGATCATTCCTAGATGAAGATATTTGCTGAGATGAAGGGAGAAGGACGGCTATTCCGGGGGCATTATTATGCATTGGCATAAATAGATAATATTATGCGGGTTAACAGTGCCCCGTGTTTTGGGGCCCATCCTAAATACCAATACACTAAGGCAACGGCGCACCCCGCAGCAACGCTGAGGGGTGCGCCGCAGCAACTCGACTTTACTCCTCAAAGCGCTCTTCCAGGAGAAGGAGCTTTTTCTCCGAGGTTTCGGGGTCCTCGATCAAGACCAGGGTGTATATCCCCTCGTCGCCCAGCTCCAGGGTATCCTCAAGGCCTGAAGAGACCAGGACCTCCAGGTCGCCGGAGTAAACTGCGGCGTAATCGGTCACCTCTCGATCCTTGACGGCCTCGAAGAGATAACCGCCCTCCTCCACCTCGGACTTCTCGTCGCCGAGCCAGACCTTGCCCCCCTCGGGAAGGCTCAGATCGGCGGGCTCGGATGCCAGGTTAGAAAATCGGAGCCATGAGGTCTTAACCTCTGGGACTCCGGCGGCGTCCTTGACCACTACCGGGTCGGAGAGGTCGATTAAAAACAATGAGGTCTTCGTCTCCGCAGCAAGGTCGAGCTCCAGGTCGAGAAGGGTGCTCTCGTCCTCGGGATCGATCACCTTCAGCCGATGGGCTCCTGGGTTGACCTTCTGGTAGGGTGACGCCTCTTCAAACTCCAGCTCGACGGCCGAAAGATCGTCGACGCCGAACTCCATCATCTCTTTCTCGGAGGAGAGGTGGACAGCTCTGATCATCGAAGCCTGCCGATTGGCCTCTCCGGGCGTGGGCCGGGAGCTGACCTGCCAGTTGCCGCCGTCTGGGATCCTTGCCAAGGAGACGTCGCCGCCAGGGGCTTTCTTGTAACCCTTCTCGTCGACAGCTCTTCCTGACGAGTCGTTCAGCCTTATGCTGTCGCCGTCATCGCCCTGGAAGACGCCGCTCTCGATGGAGTAGACCACGAGAAAACCGCCGGCAGGGATCGTTGACCCCTCAGGGAAGCTATAAAGTCCCGGAGACCTCCGATAAGATGCGTCGGTCAGGGAGTACCCGCTGAGGTCGACCTCTTCCTCGCCCGTGTTGTAAAGCTCAACGAACTCGTCATTCATGTCCCCTATCTCGCCGTTTTCGTACCAGTCGGACGCTGCATGGGGCAGCATCTCGTTAATCACCACATCGGCGGATGCGATGCCGGATAAAGCCAAAACCAGGATCAATATCGAATATTCTCTCAAGCTCAAAGCCTCCATCTAGATCATCTGGCGCTGATACGCCCAGGTTCCCTCAAGCTCCATATCAAAGTACTTCTCGAAGATCTCTCGGTGAACTGCCTCCGGGTCCACGTCGGCGAAGAGCTGGGGGTGGAACCACTGAGCGAATTGGAGGTACGTTACGATCTCTGTGAAGCCGCTGGCCATGCTTATGTCGAAGAGGTAGATCCTCCCAGTCCTGACGGATGCGAGGTCGGAGAACCCCGGCTCCGAGAGGATCTTCTCTTCTACCGTCTTCTCATAATCTTCGACCGTCGGGATATCTCCGCTGGAGCTCACCCGAGAGTAGAGGATCACATCTGGATCCTCCTCTAGGATCCACTCCCGGCTGACGTATGCCAGAGACCCTGGAAGGTCTTCTGCCACGTTCACCCCACCGGCTTCGGTGATCCTCTCACTTCCTGCGGAATCCGCGCCGCCGGTCCAATCGATGTGGCCCATGGACATGAAGTAGACCCTGGGCTTATCCTCCTCGGCGAGAGGCTTCACCCTCTCTCTTATCGTCTCATAATAGTCATATACGTAATCGCCCAGCTCCTCAGCCTCATCTTCCTTTTTCAGGATCAGGCCCAGATCCGCTATCATGGGAAAGAGGGTGCTCAGCTGAAGCGCCCGATACCTGAGCACAGGGACGCCGTTAATCTCGATCTGCTCCTCGATCTCCTCAGGGAAGAGGGCGCCGGTCCTGCCTATTACTAGGTCTGGATTGAGGTCGAGGATCAGCTCGACGTTCACCCTGTTGGAGGCGGTGCCGACACTCGGCTTTTCCAGGAGAGCTGGCGGCATGTCGCAGTCGTCGGTCCTTCCCACCATCCGATGGGATTCGTCCAGAGCGTATATCACCTCCGCAGCGGCGGGCACGAGACAGACGATCCTCTCGGGGGGATGGGGGACTTCCACAGCCCTTCCCGCCTCGTCGGTGACGGTCACCGTCCTCTCTGCGCCGAGGACGGTGGAAGATATCGAGGGGACAAATACGATCAATGCCAAAACCAGTGCATATCGCTTATCCATTTCAACCTCCTCGTAGAATTCAATTAATCCGGCGGCGGTCCTCGCCTTGGCTAAAAAATAATTTAGGTGCCGATCACTCGACAAAGCTGTCGAGAACCTCGCGGGTGTGCTCGACGTAGATCTTTGCGATATCGTCGTTCTCGCCCATCCCCTTCAGGTAGACCTCGGTCTCGAAGCCCTCCTCCTCGAAGAGGGTCTTCCAGGAGTCGTCCTCATCGCCCGCCATGTCGTTGACGGCGTGATCCCCAGCGACGATCATGAAGGGCATCAGCCTCACCTTCGAGACCCCTGACGCCTTCACCTTCGCCAGGACGTCCTCGAAGGCGGGATAGCCCTCCACAGTTCCGAGGAAGACGTTCTCGTAGTCCTTCTCGAGGATGCTGGCCATCTGAGAGTAAGCGCTGTTCGCGGGATGATGGGTGCCGTGTCCCATCAGGACGACGGCGGTCTCCCTCGGATCTCTTGGGCTCTCCACCGCAGTTCTTTCAAGGCCCGCGGTCGTCTGGTCAAACTGGGCCTGGAGGGCTTCAGAGGTGGCCTCGTAGTCCTCGACGCTATTCAGAAGCGGCATCCCCAGAGCGAGGTTTCTGAAGGCGTAAGTCTCCCCAAGGTTGCTGAGGCACCCGACTACGTTTGCGGTGTCGTGGAACTCCTCGCCGGATATTACATGGAGGGACTGGACCGCTACGTCCTGATATCCCTCATCGTTCAGCTTCGCGAGGGCGGTGAGGGGGCTCTCGATCTCGATTCCATCCCTCTCTTTGATCTTGTTTCTTATGTAGTCGGAGGTGAAGGCGATCCTGACCTCCGCATCCGGAAACTCCTCCTGGTACATCTCACGGACGTTCTCGAAGGCGGCCTGGGCCTCCGGATAGCTCGTGCCGAAGACCACGAGGAGTACGGCTGGATTCTCCTTGACGGCCCCGGACATCTGGGCTGAAGTCGGAGCTGCCACGGCCAGAAGAACGAAGGCTGTGATCCCTGCAGCTATTTTTAACATCTTCATAACAATACCTCAAGTAAATTTGATTTAGTTCAAACAACATTTTGTATGGCTAAATAAGTTTCGGCCAAATGCCTCTGAGAAATTAACGTATTCTGATTGATTTGGGTATTGTACCGCAACTGAGTTGATCTCACCATCTCAGATCACGCTGCGACATTCGATCCACATAGCATTGAATCTCAGTTCGTTACCAATACTGCCTCATCGCCGCCCTTACGTAGCGTGGTGGAATACTTCCCACCTCCGCGGCGGAAGGTTTCCTGCCAGCCTCAAGCCCGAATTGAGCGGCTTTGAGCGACTCGCAAGTGTTCCGATTTCTGCATTATTCGGAAGTTGGATAGTAAACTAAATCCTTTTACAAAGTATGATGGGCATATCGCCAAGAGACGGGCTCGACGAAGATCCTGGCTTCGATCCTGGTGGCTCTTCTAATGGCGGGGGGGCACATCTGAAGGGACGTATGACTCTCTAGTCCAAGCCAGCGATATCCAAGAGCGAACGAGGTGAGCTGGCTGAGTACGACGAAAAAATTGTAGGTACCTACTCATCGGTGGCTTGATGAGTATGCCGTATTAGATCTATATTACGGCATCAGGTCGCCCATGAGAATGAATATGGGATTCACTTGTGGATCCATTCTCGTTCCAAAAATTGGATAGGTCAGTCCTTTACCACCTCATCGAACTCCCTCGGGCTCATGTACTGAGGCGTGTACTCTATATTCATATCTTGCAGGTCCATCACATAAGAGCGGAGGTGCTTCCTGGAACCCGCCAAAAGCCCCTGGAACACCACCCTCATGTCGTCGTTATCGGCTACTTTAAGCTCCCTTTCCAGATCCACTATGCTGATCTCCTCGAAGGTGGCCGCCACCTTTAGGGCATCCTCCTGGGACTGCATGCCTCGGGCCAGAAGTTCTTTATACAGGTTGATGAGCGTGCTATTGCTAAAGACCCCCGGCTCGTCCTTGACGGGGAGCTTTAAATCGTACTTGTCAATGAGGGTTTTTGCCTGATCCATATGACTCTGCTCAGATCTCGCCAGATCCATGAAGATGCTCTGCTCGGTCTCCCGATAAAGTTCCTTATAGAGATCGCGAGCCACCTTTTCCTCTTCCCAGATGAAAAGGACGCCCTCTTCCTCCCTCGGGCTGAGAGTGGCCGCCGACGTTCCTGATATCTGGTCTATTGCCGTCTCATCCCCTGAAGCCAAGACGAGTATCGCCTCGCCATAGGCCACATTGTGCTTCGTGTATCTGGACTTTGAATCGGCCATGGCCCAGATGATGGAGACGCTCTGGCCCGGTGTTAGCGCCTCGTCAAACTTGTCGCCTGTGTTCAGCCTTCTCTTGAACTCGACGACGGTATGACCATCAACCTCCAAACCACCCGACTCCAGTATGTCGTAGCTGCCACCAAAGAAGGTGTCGTCTTCATGGGGACCGTAGTTTCCGGAGGAGTACTCGTCCAGGACGATCGCCTCGCCATCTTCAACCGTCCCCAAGATCATATCAGCATCCTTCATCCACTCCAGCGGATCAAAGCCTATCGAAAGCCAACCGGAGGTCTTTCCCCTCAGGGCCATGTATAGATGCTCCTGATCGTTCCTCCAGGAGATTTCCATCTCACCTCCCGAATAGCCGGATCTTGCAGGTCCCACCACGACCATCGTACGAGAGTATTCGTTCTCTCTTACAACTCCGTCAGGTGCCCAATCTTCGGAGGCCACACTCTCAGAAATTATTTGCTCTCCGGGGGTCTCTACGCATCCTGATAGTATGAGCAACAACACAATAGATAGAGTTAAAGAGGCTGACTTCATTTAAAACACCATTTTCAAGATAGTTTTGATAAGATATCAATATGTCGAATCCAGTCGAAAGCAGCTTTCGAAACGCCTTTATCGAAAGGGCGATTACTCTGATCGGACGATCACGAATCAAGCCGTATCCGCCTCGCGGACGAACCAACTGCAAGGAAGGTCTTCATCTTGAGAGAATATCTGCTGGGAAACGTCGCCATCGCCAAGGGCATTCTGGAGGCGGGGGCGGGGGTCGTCTCGGGCTATCCCGGAACCCCCTCCTCTGAGATCGTGGACTATCTTGCTCCCATCGCAAAGGAGCACGGGATCCACGTCGAATGGTCTGTGAACGAGAAGGTGGCCATGGAGGTGGCGATCGGAGCCTCTTGGACAGGGACCCGTTCCGCCGTCACCATGAAGCATGTGGGCCTGAACGTCGCCGCAGACCCCTTCATGACTCTGGCCTATCTGGGCGTTGGAGGTGGGATGGTGGTAATCTCGGCCGACGACCCCTACTGTCACTCGTCTCAGAACGAACAGGACTCGCGGAGGTACGCTCAGTTCGCCCGCATCCCTTGCCTCGACCCCGCCGATCCCCAGGAGGCGAGGGACATGATCCTCCGGGCTTTCAGCCTATCCGAAAAGTTCGGCCTTCCCGTGATGGTGAGACCCACCACCAGGGTCTCCCACGCAAGGGCCGATGTCGAGGTCGGCCTCCCGACAAAGAGGGTGGACAGCCCTAAATTCTTTAAGAATCCCCCCAGGAGGGTGGCGCTGCCGGTCCACGCTCGGCCCCTTCACGCCGAGCTTCTGGAGAAGCAGGCCGGGATCGAGGCGACTCTAGCGGAGGAGCTGTGGAACAGGGCCGAGATGAGAGGCGAGGTCGGAATCATCGCTTCGGGAATCGCCGGCCTCTATGCTGCGGAGGCGATAGCAGAGCTGGAGGCGGACTTATCCCTTCTGAGGATAGGGACCTACCCGATCCCGAGGAGAAGCGTAGGCGACTTCCTCGAACGGCTCGACATGGTCCTGGTGGTCGAGGAGATGGACGCAGTCATCGAGGAGTTCGTCGAGATGGTGGCAAAGGAGCGAAACCCGGATGTGAAGATCCTGGGCAAGAGGTCGGGGTCCATCCCAGGGGTCGGAGAGCTGGACCCCCTCATCGTGCGAAACGCCATCGCTGGTATGATTGATCTGCCGAGGAAGATGGCTCCGAAGATGAGCCCAGAAGCCCTCACCATCCTGCCGCCGAGGCCCCCCACCCTCTGTCCCGGCTGCAGCCATCGGGCGGCCTACTACGCCATGAGGAAAGCTTTCGGCAAGGACGCGGTCTTTCCGAACGACATCGGCTGCTATACCATGGGGGTCGGGATGGGGACCGTTGACACCTGCTTATGCATGGGTGCCAGCATCACCGTCGGCTCTGGGATCAGGTTCGGGGGCGAAGAGAGGCCCATATGCGCTGTCCTGGGGGACTCGACCTTCCTTCACTCGGGTCTGACGGGACTTCTCAACGCTGCCTACAACGGTGCCAGGATGACGGTCGCGATCCTCGACAACTCCATTACCGCTATGACCGGCCACCAGCCTCACCCTGGGACCGGGCGCACCGCCTGCTGTGAGCTGTCGCCCCCCTTATCCCTCGAAGACATATGCCGGTCTCTTGGAGCGGGATCCGTCGATACCGCCGACCCCTACGACCTCGAATCCATGATCGGTGCCTTCGAGAGGGCGAGAGATCATCCGGGCCTCTCGGTGGTGGTGGCAAAACAAGCATGCGTCATCAGTGCCATGCGGGCCGGGGTCCGTCGGCCGAGGCTCGCGGTCGACAGCGAGAAGTGCGGAGGTTGCAAGATCTGCATCAAGTTCGGCTGTCCCGCCATAGAGTTCGATGGGAATGTCGCAAAGATAAACGCCCTCTGCTCGGGGTGCGGGGTCTGTGCTCAGATATGCCCTGAGAAGGCGATCGAGGTGGTGAAATGAGGACATCGGAGTGCGACGTCGTCGTGGTCGGAGTAGGCGGCCAGGGGGTCATTCTGATATCTGAGATTATAGGGAGAGCCGCCATGATGGCTGGCCTATCGGTTCGGGGGGTTGAGACCCATGGGATGGCCCAGCGGGGAGGGAGCGTCATAAATCACATCAGGGTCGGATGCAGCTTTAGCGCCATGATTTCTCCGGGAAGCGCAGACGTCCTCCTGGCCATGGAGCCGGTGGAGGCCCTGCGTTATGCCCACTACCTATCGCCTCAAGGAGTCGCCCTGGTGAATTCAAGGCCCGTGATGCCCATCACCGTCACCACAGGCATGGCCAGCTACCCCTCCATCGAGGAGATCTTAGCCCCTCTCCGGGGGATCTGCTCACAGGTGAAACCGATGGACGCCACGGGTCTTGCTGAGGAGGCAGGAAGCCCCCAGGCGACGAACGTCGTGATGTTGGGTGCCTTATCTGAGCACCTTCCCATCGAGGAGGCCACCATCCTTTCGGCCCTCTCGGAGACGGTGCCGGCGAGGTTTTTGGAGATCAACAAAAAGGCCTTCGAACTTGGAAAAATTGAAGTAGAATAGGCGGCATTTATCAGTCCATGGCCGAAGAGAAGAAGGAGACTGGGAAGAAGGAGACGCCAGGAGCCGTTCCCCTGGGCGAGACCGAGGCGATCGACGCCCTGGCGGAGCCTCAGGTTCCCGAGAACCTCCCCGACGCCACCTGGTCTGTCGAGGAGCTCGCTGAGGTCGTCGCCAGGGAGAGCAACATGCTCGTCAGGGCAAACGCCGTCAACGCCCTCGCCAAGAAAGGTGGGCCGGATGTGGTGGAGCCTCTCGTCTCCGCCCTGAAGGATCCAGAGGACCCCGTCAAGGCCAACGCCCTGGTGGGGCTCGCCGCCCTGGGAAGAGACCTGGTTCAGGACAGGATGGCGGAGCTCCTCCTCGACAGGGAGACGAACGAGGAGATCAGGGGCGGAGCGGCCTGGATCTTGGGCGAGATGATGGACGAGAAGTCTCTCGACATCTTGAAGAGGGCTGCCGAGGAGGATGAGAGCCCCTTTGTCCGGGTTCACGCCAAAGCCTCGATCCTCGCTCACGAGCAGGCGAGGGTTCCCGAGAAGAAGTAACGACATAACTACGATTATGGTGAGATCGCGGGCTTGGAGGCCTTCTGCGCCGGGCCCGAGCCTCCACCACCGCCCTCAAAGGCAACTCCCTCCAGAAAAAAAAGCTCAAGATATTCCGTTCACTTTTTCACGCCCATGAGAGTATCCGTCATCCTCGGACATCCCGATCCTGGAAGCTTCAATCACGCCATAGCGGAGGCGGCGGTGGAGGCGCTGAATCAAAACGGCCACGACGTCACCTTTCACGACCTCTACGCCGAGAGGTTCGACCCGGTCCTCCCCGGTCCCGAGATCCCTAGGGACGGACCGGTTGATCCCGTCGTCAAGAGGCACTGCGACGAGATCGCGGCCGCCGACGGCATCGTCATCGTCCACCCCAACTGGTGGGGGCAGCCTCCGGCGATCCTGAAGGGCTGGGTCGACCGGGTGATGAGGCCCGGCGTCGCCTACGAGTTCCTGGAGGGGGACGGCGGCGAGGGCGTCCCCGTCGGCCTCCTGAGGGCCGAGTCCGCCCTCGTCTTCAACAGCTCCAACACCCCCGAGGAGCGGGAGATGGAGGCCTTCGGCGACCCCCTGGATACGCTCTGGAAGAACTGCGTCTTCGGCCTCTGCGGCGTCTCCATTGTTCATAGGAGGACTTTTTCAGTGGTGGTGACCAGCACCCTGGAAGAGAGGTGGAAGTGGCTCGCGGAGGTGCGGGAGATTGTCGGCGGGCAGTTTCCTGCTTAGGGAGCGGAGCGGAGATAAACCCCCTATACCCAAAAAGATCACGAAAAAGCTTGGCCTGTATGAAGGTGATTAGCTGGAGGCGGGGCAGACGGAAATGTTGTGATAAAGCCGTTGGTCAAATCAGCTCAATTCAAACAGGAGCTGCTAGGCTCTTTCCAGCGGTACCTCATAGTTCTCTAATTCTCTAATAACAGAGGGAGATGAGCTTGATATCGAGATGAAGCTCGAGGCGAGGTCTTAAACCAAAACAAAATCCACAAAAACGTTTGGAGGGACCATCCCCCCAAAAAATTCGGTACGCTGCCACAAATTCCGAGCCCGAGATCTCATCCTGTGATTGCTCTGAGAACTGTGTTATTCTGGGACAGCAACTCTTTGGTGAGCGTCCATCTGGCCGTATCTCCCTCAACGAAGGGCGTGTTGGCGAAGGTGATCTCATCGGGCATCGTCAAGGTTATCGTCATCACTACGTCGTTCTTATCGGCTTCTACGATCTCTTCGGGGCCGAAGACCCGGTCTAGAGATAGCCCGAACTCATATGATCCGTTCTTTGCTGTCCAAGTTGCTCCACGTATGTCATTTACTGGGACTTTTCTCTTTGCAATCCATTCGTAGATGATGTATTCGGTGTAGTCCTCCTCGAAGGTGTAGTTCCTGCTTTCGTAGTTGGTGTTCAGCTCAGGTATGAGCTGCTGGACCTGCCAGGTAAGCTGAGAGATCTCTGACCCAGCCTGCGACTTATCGGCGATGGCGCTGAAATTAACGACTGCCATCCCCTCCTCGTCAATCACGATCTCCTGACTGGACTGTATACACCCAGAGAAGATGGCAGCACATAAGATGACAGCCAAAATTGTTGCTGTCTTTTTCATGTCGGGAATCACTTTAACCTACCTCAAACGAATACGTAGGCACAGATATTAATTATTTTCTCTGGTTCAAAAAACCAACCTCGTTTTGATGGTCTCGGTTTCATTTGCATCATCGGGTCGATTAAAATCTGGATGATTGGATCATGGTTTTATGAGCTATAAATCGCTTCGACAGTTTTTAGTAATATCACCAAAAAAAGGTCGATGTCGGTCGCATAGGCGTAATCTGATCGAAGGGCGATCAGGAGAAGTTTTTTCGCCGAGGAAGAGGATCGTGTCCATCCGGTAATATGATTAAAGGGGGATGAAGTTGAAGATTCTTGGGATAAATGCAAGCCCCAGAGGGTCGAAGAGCCAGACTCTCCGATTGGTCAGGGCGGTTCTGGACGGCGCAAAAGATTCGGGGGCTGATACAGAGCTGGTGGACCTCTGCAAGCTGGATATAGAGTACTGCAACGCATGTGGCACCTGCTTTGCCGAGGGGAGATGCATCTATGAGGATGACTTTGAAGAGCTGTATCGAAAGATCCTGGACTGTGACGGCCTGGTCTTGGGTTCGCCCAACTACTTCCACACCGTCACCGCCCAGATGAAGACGATGCTGGACAGGATGGCTGACACCATCCACTGCCAGCTTCTCACCGGCAAGTACGGCTGTTCAGCGGCCACTGCGGGAAGCCCCAATTTCGAGGAGGTCACCGACTACCTGAACAAGATCCTGGTGGGGTTCGGGGCCAACGTCGTTGGCCAGGTGGGCGCATCTCCCAGTCTATCGGGCACGATGGAGACTGCGGAGAAAGGGGCCTTCGCCCTGGGACAAAAGCTGGCAGAAGCCATCAGAGACGAGAAAGTCTACCCGGATCAAGAGGCGATTCACCAGGAGAGACGGGAATACTTCAAGGTCCTGGTGGAGATGAACAAAGACATCTGGACCCACGAGTACGAGCATTGGAAGAGGATGGGCTAGCCCTCTGCCGGGCACTTCCCGATCCTCTTTTTGAGTAAATTTCTTCCCTGGCGCATGCAAATCCGGTGGCAGCCCGCTCCCATGAGCGCGAAGACATTCTCCACTATGCAAGGGGATAACCTCACCCGGCAGGATTTTCGCAGATGTTTGAATGTGTCGGCATCAGAATGAATTAATACGTTCAGATCGAGTATACCCATTAATCGTGATGAGCGGCCAGAGGGATCGATCATGATCAACCCCTTCAAGAAGAACAAGGAAATCACAGCTAAGGAGAAAAGGAGGAAGAAGAAGCAGGAGGAGAGGCGGAAACGAGCGCAGGCTCGAGGAGAGAAGCCCATAAAATAGATGCTTTTGATGCCGTAGATGCTTTAATCCGAGGAATAAGTCGGTGACGCGATGTAGAAAACCAACATGTATTTAGTGAAGTGAGATAGAGAGGGATCGAATTGTATAAGGATGATCCCGCGGCGTGAAAACCGGAGGCCCGTAAGTTGAAGATTGCTGTGGATATCGATGGCGTATTGGCAGATCAGGTCGGCGCAGTCCTGGAAGTGATCGAAAAAGAATATGGTCAGAAGTATTGTAAAAATGATGTCGATTGTGCGCACTGGACCTTTGGTGGAAGGGAATTGTGGTCTGAGATTGGGAGGCTTTTGGCAGATCCGGAATATACTCGAAGTCTGCCTCTGATCGAGGGGTCTCAACAAGGCGTAAAACAGTTAATTCATCACGAAGTTTTTGTGGTTACAGCCCGGCGTCCCAATGCCGAGGAGGCCACAAAAGAGTGGCTGAACACTCACTTCCCATGTGTGAGGGATTATTACCACGCCAGGACAGGGACCAAGCACCACGTCCCCTCCGATGTATTGATAGACGACCTCGACTTCAACATCGTGGAGTTCGTCAAAAGCCATCCCGATCGGCGAGGGATTTTGTTTACGCATCCGTGGAGCATCAACGACACCGATATCGAAGTTTACTCCGACCAGGTCTTCTATTGCTCCGAGTGGAGGAGTGTGGTGAAGGCGATCGATGATATCGATTATGGGGAACGGGTCCCGCATCAAACATCAAAGTGCTGATTTGAATCGCCGACCGGTTGGCCGCCAGAGAATATTATTATATTTTAATTATCTTATTTAATCTCTCTGACGTATTTCCCCCTTCAGGAACGTTTTTACCCATCGGCGTCTTCTGCCCAGCATGAGTGATCTGAAGAGAATCATACCCTGTCTCGACGTAAAGGTCGTCGACGGCCAGCCCTCTGTCGTCAAGGGCGTCAAGTTCGTGAGTCTCTCGCGACAGGGCGATCCCGTAGAGTTTGCGATCCGCTATGAAGAGCAGGGGGCCGACGAGCTGGTCTTTCTGGACATAACCGCCTCAGCTGAGGGGCGGAAGACAATGGTGGACGTCGCCCGAAGGACCGCCCAGGCGGTCTCGATCCCCTTCGCCGTAGGCGGCGGGATCGGAAGCGTGGAGGATATTGTCGAGATCCTCGACGCCGGGGCCGAGAAGGTGGGGATCAACACCGCGGCGGTGAAGGATCCCGACCTGATCAAGAGAGCCTCGAAGGCCGTGGGATCGGAGAGGATCATCGTAGCCATCGACGCCCGCAGAAACCCCGACCTCAAAAAGGGCGCGAACGCCTTCGAGCTCGAGGACGGAAGTCGAGCCTGGTTTGAGGTGGTGATCTACGGCGGCCGAAAGCCCGTCGAGATCGATGCCATCGAATGGGCCCGTCGGGTCGAGGAGCTGGGCGCAGGGGAGATCCTTCTCACCAGCATGGATCGAGACGGGACCAACGATGGCTATGACATCCCCCTCACCCGAGCTGTCTCCGAGGCTGTAAGCGTCCCGGTGATCGCGAGCGGCGGGGCTAAAAATCCGGAGCACATGCTCGAGGCCTTCAGGAAGGCGGGGGCCGACGCCGCCCTGGCGGCGGGTATATTCCACCGCGGCGAGTTCACCGTGAGGGGGGCGAAGGAGTACCTCCGGTCTCACGGGATCGCCGTGAAACTGGACTGAAAGCTCAATATTTTGCTTTTACAGGCTTAACGGGTGAGCGTTAACCTCTCACACGTTGCTTTTTTGCTCTCGGCCCAGAGGCGGGGCAAAGAAGCCTCGACATCGGCGGTTAAGCTAGAGCCGACAGGACTCGCCGAACTAAAACAGTCACGAAGCAGCTCTAATTTTTAATCAGCTCTATGATATCCCTATAAATGTCTAGGGTTATGGAGACGACTATGCCAGCGAATAACAGAGCCATCAAGATACCTTCAAACGCCATAACAACCATTTCCTATATATTCTATATAGCGATATATTCTATATATACTTTATGTTTCAGATCTCGATGGCCTTTCTCTCCGGTTTTCTAAGCTTCTCGCGAACCTCTCGGTGGCTCCCTCTCTTCACCTCACGAATGATTATTGGAGAACCGGCTAAAGATCATCTAGCTGTCGTTTCGCTCCAGCTACTCAGCTTGGATCTTCTCCAATGCTTCTTGAGCAGCACTTCGAACCCGATCGTCCTCGTCCATCGAAGCCAGACGATTCAGAGGATCGACGGCTCTGGTATCGCCGATATTTCCAAGAGCGCGGGCTGCATCGGCGCGGATAAACCAGTATTCGTCATTAAATACCTCGATCAGAGGATCGACCGCTCGGGGGTCACCGATATTGCCAAGAGCCGTGGAAGCATAGGACCGGACAAGCGAGTCCTCATCCTTCAAGGCCTTGATGAGAGGATCGACCGCTCGGGGATCACCGATATTGCCAAGAGCAATGGCAGCATACTCTCGGACAAAAAAACTCTCATCATTGAGGAGCACCTGGATGAGTGGATCGATGGCCCTGGGATCACCGATATTGCCGAGAATCTGGGCAGCATATACTCTAACCCACTCAGATTTATCCTCCAGTTCCAGAATTATATCGTCCACCTCGCCCCCATCGTCCCCATATTTTGTAGCCTCGATAAAGGTCCCACCAATCTGTTCATCGGTGACAGGGGTGGCTGAAGCCTTCGTGCTGCTGAAGATCTTCTCGTCTTCAGCATCCAACTTGTCCTCTGGAGGGGCGGCATTATCGTGCCTGGCACTGAGCTTCTGCAGAGCCAGGGCAGCCTCCTCTCTGACTTCTTTCTCTTCATCTTCTAGGGCCTCGGTAAGTGGACCGATAGCTCTGGGGTCTCCGAGCTCTCCAAGAGCGAACGCAACTCTCGATCTGGTGAACCCATCAGGGTCCTCCAAGGCCTTGATCAGCGGCTCCACTGAACTGGGATCTTTGAGGTACATTCCCAGAGAGACGGCGGCGTTTATCCTGACGATGGGATCCTCATCATCGAGGGCCTGAATTAACGGACCAACAGCCCTGTGATCTCCGAGAGCTCCGAGGGATACGGCTGTAATGCCCCTCACAACGCCATCCTCGTCGTTCAGCTTCTCGATCAGCGGTTCAACCGCTCTTTTGTCTCCGATCCATCCGAGAGCGCTTGCGACGTTGGCTCTGACCTCTGGATCCGAATCGTTGAGAGCCTCAATCAGAGGCACCACCGCCCTCGGATCGCGAAGCTTAAAGAGTGAGCCTGCCGCATTGGAGCGAATAGTGCTATTTGGGTCTTGTAGGTCTTTGATGTGTCTTTCAAGCTCGGAGGCTTCGGCCACCGCCTCTTGCGGCTCAGATGAGCTTGTCCGAGAGCCGATGACGGCAACCGCATCGATCTCATTCCAGCCCGAGACCTTTTCCGTATCCAGGATTATCCTGATCTGGTCAGACGGAAAAGCAGCCCCGATCTGGATAACTGTGATGGAGGATGCTGCGTCGGGCGGTGTCGTTCCTTCCCACGCCAGATGCCGCTCTCCGTTCTGATTGTATATCTCCAAACCCGTGATGGCGCCGGGGTTTAAGGACTCATAGATCTCAACTCGACTTATCAAGACCGGCACCTCATACTCGAGATCAAGCCACTCGAACCCGCCGTCTTCTAGTTCTGGGGCCCAGGCGGTCCCGATATCTTCTTGGAAGGGATAGGTATCTGGCTCACCGCAAGCCTGCGCCGAGGACCAGGCTCCGGTCGAGCGCTCGCTGCTCGCGGTGGCCCCGATCGCCCACTGAGCCAGCTCTCTCACCTCATTCGTAGCCACTTCCGGTGGTACCCTCTCATCTATCTGCGCCCAAGGTACCTCCTCTATCAACAAAAATTCTGAATCTAACCGGGTCGCCTCGCTGAGAGCATCCAGAAAAATGCTTTCATGAAGGGCGCTTTCTTCCTCCGCTTCCTCGCACCAAACGGGGTATTCGTGGGCCAAATTTTCACGGAGGTCTCGGTGGGCGAAAGCCTTGTTCAACCAGGCCAAGGCGTATCTCGGATCGATCCTGATCGCTTCGTCATAAGCGGCTATAGCTTCTTCGTAAAAATCCCTTTTGCAAGATGCATCCTCATAACAGACGGCAGATTTAGCAATGTTCCATAAGACAACCCCTTTGTTATTCCACGCCTGAGCATTCAGGGGATTCGCACGGATTGCTTCATCGTAGGCTTCAATAGTCTCGGTGGTTATATCCTCATCAGGATTCCAAACGAGGTAGAGATTAAGGGCATAGCTCAAGTCATCCAAGATCTGGTCATCATCCATCGGCACAGATCCCATATCGTACAATATCTGGCCGAGGATCATATTTCCTTTATTTAAAAAATAAATGTCATCCGCTAAAATTGTTGACCCATCGAGAACCGGCTGACCACACCCCAGTGACACCAGCGTTGCCACCAACGCTAGCGCAAACAGAACAAATTTCAACCTCATCTCAAGCCTCCGCCCCGTATATGTCATCCCATCTACTATTAGGAATTTATCATCATAAGATGAGATTCAACAACCCAGGTGGGGCCTCTGCCTCAATCGCTGCCGTCACCACAATCTCTCCGGAGTCCAGCACGGCCAGTGCCGCAACAAATCAGGCTCAATCGAATTATTGTATCCGCTCCATTATTAGAGATCATCCCTACAGGAGAAAAAATTTTAATCTCTGCGCCCTGTTCGCACTGTTTGGGTCGTGAAAGGTCCAAAATTCATCGATATTGAACCGTCTAAACGTGGAGATTGTCAAAAAAATGGCTCCTCGCTGTTTAGTGTGGGTAAACTAAAGGGGGCGCAAATCCGGCGGTCAGGTCATCACGACGTCATGATCGCCTGAAATCATACTCTTCATGAGACGAGATTGTGAAAAAATACTACGGATTGGAGGGTTGATGCGGAAAGCCGGATCTAGTAATCTTGGTCCCGGTAGGCCGAAGGCCGGAGATGAAAGAGAGCTGCTCATCGAATTTGGAAGAAAAGGAGGGAGGAGCAAAAGTCGTCATAGGAGGTAGAGGGAGAGAATAGCATACGACTTTTGCCATGTTGTTATACGTCATTTGTCGAATATATACTTTTCGGTCTGAATATAAGGTGGAAGCCTTCTCCGGCCGGGTCAGGGCTTATGCACCTCGAAGTCGATGGCGATGTTGTACTGATGGGGCGCATAGCTTCTCACGACCCCGCATCGGAGTATCCTGATCATCGCGCCCAAGGCGGAGGCCCCCTCTTCGACGAAGGCCATATCCCGGCCGTAGAGGTCCTCCTCGGGGGCGATGGCGTAGTAGTGGACTATTCCGCCGTCCTTCGCAATCCTCATCGCCACCTTCAGGAAATCGCGGGCGGTGTGGGGGAGGTTCATGATGACGTGGTCTGCGAAGTTTTCGTACCTCTCCGCCAGATCCGCGGCGTCCCCCTCCAGGATCTCTATTCCGTCGATCCGGTTGAGCCGAGCGTTCTCCTTCAATAGCCTCACAGCCTCGGGGTTCTTATCCACGGCAACGACTTTCGCCCCCCTTTTCGCGATCAACAGGGCGAAGGGGCCGACCCCAGCGAACATGTCGACGACGACGTCATCGGGCTTGATGAGCTTCGCCACCCTCAGCCGCTCTGTCCCGAGGCGCGGGGTGAAGTAAGCCTTCTCGAGGTCGATCCGATACCGCAGGCCGTGCTCTTTGTGGAGGGTCGTCGTCTTCTCCACCCCGGCGACGTGGCGAAACCGGCGGGTCCGATATTCCCCCTCCACCGCCGTCATGGACGATATCACCGTTCTGACGTTTCTGTGGACGGCCATGATGGCGGCGGCTGCCTCTCCGTCCAGGTCGTCCAGTATCGCCACATCCCCCACCACCTCGAAGGAGGCCCTACTCCCGAGGAGCTTCTCAACGGTCTCTCTCCGCTCGGCCTCCTCAAACTCGGCCTCCACCAGGTCGAAGTCGCCGAGGCTTCTGAGATCCTCCTCTGCCTCTGGGCTCAGGTCCAGGATGGGCAGGTAGAGATGGACCTCGTCTGATCCTATCTTCCGGTCCCTGTCGAAGGCCCCCAGCTCCACCAGCCTTTTTCGGAACGTCTCGCCCTGACTTCGGTGTACCTTCAGCCCCCGGGAATGCGCCACATCTTCACCTCGCCCAAAAATCAAGCCCAATCATCCCCGGGCCCTAGCCCCGACGCTTCCGTCTGCTCGCCCTTGATGGCGGCGTAGATCTCTTCCTGGCTTCTATCCGTCTTGACGTACCTTCCGCCGGAGGCCCTGCTGATCCTCTTCGCCAGATCCGATTCCTCGCTGCCGACGTCCACCACCAGGAGATGAACCCTCGATCTCCTCAGGTCTCGGGCGACCTCTTCGGCCTCGGCGGCTGCATCTCCTGCCACTTCCAGGGGCGCGTTGGCGCTTCCGTCGGTGATCAGAACCAGGATCGGTGTGGCTGATGGCTCCTTCTCCCGCTCCCTATTCAATAGAAGAAGGCCCGTGGAGAGGCCGCTGGCGAGGGGCGTCGTCCCGCCGTACTCGATCTCCTCCAGATGCCTCTTCGCTGTCACCACCGCCGATGTGAAGGGGAGGATCACCTCAGCCCTCCTCCCCGAGCAAGATACCAGGGCCAACCTGTCCCTTCTTGCATAGGCGTCTTTTAGGAGTTCGATCACCACCCTCCTCGTGGCATTGGCCGACTCTTCCATGGAGAAGCTGGAGTCGAGTACCATCCCGATGAGGGTGGCGACCTTCCTCCTCCTCACCTTCTCCCGGAGATCTTCCTCTCCGATGACGAGAGTGCTGCCGGAGCGGGCACCACCTGTGCGGGCGAGGGCCGCCCGGATGGTGGGGGCGAGGGCGACGTCCGTAGTCTCGCCCCTTGGCAGCCGGGCTCTGACGTACCGCCCCCTCTTTCCCCTGGCCAGGACCTCCGCCCTCCTCCCCGATGCAGGCGACCTCGACGCAGTCCTCGTCTCCCTCCGGGCGAAATGGTCGAGGATCTCGGCCAGGTCGTAACAGCTCCCTTCTTCGCCTGAATGGCCGCAAGCCGCGAGGTCTTCAAGTTCCCTGGGCTCCATCTCGACGAAGGTCTTGTCGCCGAGGAGGACGACGGCTGCGATCTCCTCGGTCCTGACAGACGATTTCCAGGTATCGAGGATCGACTTTATCCTCGATCTGTCCTCCGGGGTGACCATTACAGCCCTCTCCCGGGGTATCCTGATCCCGATGACAGGAGCCCCGGCAAGGAATACCTTACATCCGTAATTTCGGCTCAGGTTTCTTCGACAAAGGGTCGCCAGCTCTTCGGCCGGCGGCAGAGAGGCGAGGTCCCACGCCGAAGGCATGATCACGTCACCATCGATCTGAGACTCTCAGGGCTGAACTCACCGTCGTCGAAGGGGGTCTTTCGCATCCGGTGAGGCAACACCATCTCCGCCGCCGCGACGATGTCGCTGGTCTCGACCCTCTCCCTCCCCTCGAAGGCGGCGTTGGTTCTCGCGGCCCGCTCAATCATGATGTCCGCCCGGTGGCCATCGACCCCGAATTCGATGCAGATCTGAGCTATCTTTCGTAGCTCCCCCTTTCCGGTGCCGATCCTCGGAAGAAGCTTTTTGGCGGAGATGATTCTGGACTTGAGGCGATCGCTCTCGGCTTTGAACTCATCTCTGAACTTCGCTGGATCTCTGGAGAAGGCGTTCCTCCGCTCGATGATCTCGACCCTCTGCTCGACGTCACCGATCCCCTCCACCTCCACCTGGAGGGCGATCCTGTCGAGGAGTTGGGGCCGGAGCTCCCCTTCCTCTGGGTTCATGGAACCGACGATGATGAAGCTCGCTGGGTGGCTTGCAGACACCCCCTCCCTCTCGACGGTGTTTATCCCCATGGCGGCAGAGTCCAGGAGGGCGTCGACGACGTAGTCGTCGAGGAGGTTGATCTCGTCGATGTAAAGGATGCCCCGGTTCGCCTCGGCCAGAATCCCGGGCTCAAAGGCCCTCTCCCCGCCCCGGAGGGCCCGCTCCATGTCGAGGGATCCCACAACTCGGTCCTCAGTGGCGCCCACCGGGAGGTCGACGACCCTCGTCGGCCTCACCTCCGTAGGCAGAACGCCCAAAGCCAGCCTCTCAGCGCACTCCCAGCAGAGGTTCTCCTCGTCATTTGGGTCGCAGCCGAAGCGGCAGCCCACCACCACCTCGATCCCGGGCAGGACCTCTGCGAGCCCCCGGACGGCTGTAGACTTGGCCGTACCCTTCTGGCCTCTTATCAGTACCCCTCCGATCGAGGGGTTGATGGCGTTTAGGATCAGAGCCCTCTTCATCTTCTCTTGGCCGACGATGGCGGCGAAGGGGTAGAGGAGCCGCTTCGACCGCGCCAGGGTGAGGCCGAAGGACCTCGATTTTTCGTCTGTGGGGTTGGAGGACGCAATCGAGGATGCTGTTCTTTCCTTTGGAGGGGCTGGTCTCGAATCAGCGTCCTTTTCAGAAGCTTTTTCAGAACTTTTTTCTCTGACCGTTTCGATTGAAGGACTCCTTTCCCTTATGACGCCCGTGATCCGCAAAGCTACCACCTCAAGAGTACCTGAGCATTATCGCCGAGAAGAGGGTTACGACGAGCAACAACAGCCCCAAAAAGAATAGTCCGAATAGGGGGTTCAGATTGGGTTTTCTCCTTTTGATAGAAAGATTGTTGAGATAGACGAGGGAGATGCTCATGGTAGCCAGGAATATTATCGCCGATACCAGGATCACCGACCCCGCCACGATGACGTACTCCGCAGTCCACGTATAGCTGGTGGCATATAAGAGGTCCAAAAAGAAGTCCTTGCCGTTCCTCTCGTAGGCGGAGGTGACCCAGAGCATTGTGTAGGCTATCTCCGCTGTCCCGATGACTGCCGATGTCACGGCTATGCCGAGCAGAGTGAAGATTGAGCCGATATCCGAAACCTTTACATCTATCTCCCATTCCCTCTCCAAATGAGTTCACCAGCAGAGGATATGTCGAGGTGGATTAAAAGGGTTTAGATGGTCTGCTTGCTCTGACCATATCAGATTTTATCTCAGGAGGCTCTGATAGGGCTGGCTCACGCATAGGACCTGGGTCTCCGGGGGCCAAAAACATCAAATATAATACTGTCTCAATTTACAATGTGTTCGCGATCAGGATAGCCTTAAATCGATCAAAGCCCAACATCTGCTAAGGTGTGAGACTTGAAAGAGATTCAGCTTAAGGTGGCCAAGGCATACCCCAACGACTCGGCGCGGGGGATCGCAAGGCTCGATCCCAACGCCCTCCTTACCCTTCGGCTATCGCCAGGAGACATCATCGAGATCGAGGGGAGGAGGACCTCCGCCGCCAAGGTATGGCGCGCCGACCGGCAGGACTGGAGCCAGGACTACATCAGGATAGACGGCTTCATCAGGCACAACGTTGGGGCGAGCATAGGAGACCGGGTCAAGATCAGGAAGGCCAAGGAGGCCGAAGCCCTCCGGGTCGTCCTCTCCCCCCCTTCTGGGGCTCACACCTATTACGGCGAGGACGCCGCCGAACAGATCAAGAGGCAGACCCTGAAGCGCCCCATCGCCCGGGGCGACATCCTCCCCATCATGAGTTCCTCGGGCCACCCTTTCATTGGCCGGATGGAGGCGGTGCCCCTGGTGGTGTCGGATACGGATCCCGAAGGCGTAGTTGTGATCACCGAGAGGACGGAGGTCTCGTTGCTGGACAGGCCAGCCAAGGGCTTCGGCTCGGTGAAAGGGACGGGGATCACCTATGAGGACGTGGGGGGCCTTCGAAACGAGGTCCAGAGGGTCAGAGAGATGATCGAGCTTCCCATGAAGCATCCCGAGGTCTTCACCAGGCTCGGAATAGAACCTCCCAAGGGGGTCCTCCTCCACGGCTCGCCGGGGACGGGAAAGACTCTGATCGCGAAGGCCGTGGCCAACGAGACTAACGCCAACTTCTTCTCCATCGCCGGTCCCGAGGTTATGTCCAAGTACTACGGCGAGAGCGAGCAGAGGCTCCGGGAGATCTTCGAGGAGGCGAACAGGAACACCCCCTCGATCATCTTTATCGATGAGCTCGACTCCATCGCCCCCAAGAGGGGCGAGGTGACGGGCGAGGTGGAGCGGAGGGTCGTCGCCCAGCTTC
The DNA here is from genome assembly GCA_001509375.1 of Methanothrix harundinacea. Lineage (GTDB taxonomy): Archaea > Halobacteriota > Methanosarcinia > Methanotrichales > Methanotrichaceae > Methanocrinis > Methanocrinis harundinacea_D. Next base: position 50,938 of record LGFT01000008.1, read on the forward strand.
TGGCGATGATGGACGGCCTCAAAGAGAGGGGACAGGTGGTGGTGATCGGGGCCACCAACAGGATCGACGCCATCGATCCGGCATTGAGGCGGCCGGGCAGGTTCGACCGGGAGATCGAGATCGGGGTTCCCGATAGGGTCGATCGGATGGAGATCCTCCAGATCCACGTGAGAAACATGCCTATCGACGATACGGTGAGCCTCGACGACCTCGCCGACAGGACCAACGGCTTCGTCGGAGCCGACATCTCCGCTCTCTGCAAGGAGGCGGCGATGAAAGTTCTCCGAAGGCATCTTCCTGACATATCCTTCGACGACGACATCCCCGAGGAAGTCTTAGACGAGATGTCGGTGACTGGCTCGGACTTCGAGAACGCCCTCAAAGAGATCGAGCCCTCCGCCATGAGGGAGGTCTTGGTGGAGATCTCCGACGTCAGTTGGAAGGATGTGGGGGGCATCGGCACCCTCCGCCAGGAGATCGTCGAGTCGGTGGAGTGGCCATTAAAGCGTCCCGCCAAGTTTGAGGAGATGGGGATCAGACCCCCCCGTGGCGTTCTTCTCTACGGCCCGCCGGGGACGGGAAAAACCCTGATTGCAAGGGCCGTTGCTCGGGAGACTAAAGCGAACTTCATATCGGTCAAGGGACCCCAGCTTCTTTCGAAGTGGGTCGGAGAGTCGGAGAAGGCGGTGAGGGAGGTATTCAAGAAGGCGAGACAGGTCTCCCCCGCCATAATCTTCTTTGACGAGCTCGACGCCATAGCCCCCATGAGAGGGATTGAGGAGGGGCACAGGACCAGCGAGCGGGTGGTAAACCAGCTTCTTGCGGAGCTGGACGGCCTTGAGACCCTCAAGGACGTGGTGGTGATCGCTGCCACCAACCGGCCTGACATCATCGATCCCGCCCTCCTGCGGTCCGGGAGGTTTGACCGCCTTTTGTTCGTCGGGCCCCCCGACCGGGCGGGAAGGCTTGAGATCCTCAAGATCCACACCTCAAAGACGCCCAGCGGCGATGACGTCAGCCTGGAGGAGCTGGCGGAGCTGACGGAGAGCTACGTGGGTTCGGACCTCGAGTCCCTCTGCAGGGAGGCGGCGATGCTGGCCCTGAGAGAGGACCCAGAGGCAAACGAGGTGGAGATGAGACATTACCGAGAGGCGCTGAAGAGGGTGAGGCCCAGCTTCGAGGAGAACATGGTGCGGTACTATGAGCGGATCAACGAGAGGTTCAGGGGCGGCGTCAAGGTTGACCCGAGCTCCTACCTGGGATACCGGTGAGTGGGGTGGATCATGGCCAAGATTTACGCCCGGAGCCTCGCAGGAAAGGAGATCGTGACGATGGCGGGAACCGTTCTGGGGGAGCTCGAGAACATCGTCCTCGATCCCGAGACGGGAAAGCTCATGGACCTCTTGGTGAAGCCAGACTCGGAGCTCGACCCCGCAAGGTACCGAAAAGAGGGGAAGTTGATCCTTGTCCCCTTCTCCTCGGTCTGCGCCCTCAAAGACTACATCGTCGTCGATGATAAGAGGACGCAGAGATAGACGTAAGAGAATGATGAAGGCGAGATCGGTAAGGAAAGGCTCGCGAAAGGGGATGTCAGAGCTTGATAAAGCCGATCACAGGTCTCTTCCTTATTTTCTGGGGGTTGGTGAAGATTTATCAGGGATGGCTGATCTTCGACGGCGATGTGGACTTCGGGGTCGTCGTGATCGCCTTCGGTGCTATCGCAGCGGTCGTCGGAGGAGTACTTCTTGGGGATTCCCTGAAGTGACGCGACCGCCCCTACAATTCGGGAAAAGCTTAATTCCGCCGGCAAACTATCTCCCTCGATGGCCAGAATAAGATCTCATCTCGTTTTGGTGTTATTCGTAATGCTCGCGATCTTTGGAGCTGGTTGTATGACTAAGGATGATCAAAAGGGGACGGATGCGGCCGGGGAGACGAAGGTCCTCCTGGAGACGAACATGGGCGAGATCACGATTGAGCTTCGCGACGATATGCCCGTCACTGCGGGCAACTTCAAGAAGCTGGTCGACGACGGATTTTATGACGGGGTGATATTCCACCGGGTCATAGACGGTTTCATGATCCAGGGCGGCGACCCATCGGGGACGGGCCGCGGCGGTCCCGGCTATTCGATAAAAGACGAGTTCACAGGCCGGAACAGAAACGACCGGGGCACGATCTCCATGGCGAATGCCGGTCCCAACACCGGTGGCAGCCAATTCTTCATAAACCTCGTCGACAACAACTACCTGGACAAGATGCACCCCGTCTTCGGGGAGGTCGTCGACGGGATGGACGTGGTGGACAGCATAGGCAGGGTGAAGACCGGCCCCGGAGACAGGCCCACGAAGGACGTGGTGATAGTCAGGGCGAAGGTAATATCCTGAGCCTGTCACACCCCATATGAGCCCCCTCCGCTTGGTCTAAGTTTCTGAGCTGGAGGGATCTCTGACTAGTTCAGGTCAAGAGTGGACCCTTCTATCTTCCAAAAGTCTTAAACCCCTTGATCTGAATCGGTGAGTCGGATCTTTCGAAGGCACGGAGAACTGGCCACCGAACCAGAGCAGCGAAATCAGATCGGTGGTTATTTCAAAGAAACTGTTACATGGAATTGGTGCGAGGATTTGCTATGAAACTGTCTCTTCCATTCATGCTCGCGATCACGCTTGTAGTCATCGCCACTTCTGCTCAGGCTCAAGAGGTCTTTGACATCTACTCGGACCTTCAGTCTTGTGACGTCACCGTGAAGGGGGATGCGGCCGGCTGCCTCCTGAAGGTGGATCTATCTTCGACAAAAGATGGACTGATCCAGACGAGGACCCTCTCCCTAGACGGCCCCGGAACCTGGATCGTGGCCTGGGACGTCTCGGGGGCTAAGGAGGGATCTTACGGTGCCTGCGCCAAATTGATCCGAGAGGGGGTGGTAATCTCCGAGAGGTGCACCGACTTCTATTACGGCGGCAGGGTCAACATCAGGTTCGACGTCCGGGACGCTCACGCAGACTACAGGGGGATGACCCTCCTCGTCTACTCCGAAGATCTCGCTGTGGTGGACATCTACTACACCCTCGTCAAGGGAGACAAGGCGGTGTACATATCCAAGCGCGAATCGGTCCCCATCGCCGGAAGCTACGGTTCTCCCTCCGACCTGAGCCTTGAATGGAAGCAGCTCCTCGAGAACGGCCAGGAGTACAAAGGTCGCGTCAAGATCGTCGAGAAGAAGAACGGCCAGACCAGGGCCTTCATGAACTCCTTCGTCGCCAGGGACGACGCCGAGATCACCGACACCTATCAGGACGAGACCGGCGCCAGCGCCACGGTGATGGGCAGATCCCGGGTTCCCTTCGAGGGCTCCCTGAAGTTCGACCTCTATCAGAACGGGGCCCTTCTCGCAAGCGTCGAGGAGAAGACTCCGATCCTCCTCGCCGGAGACGACGAGACGGTGGAGATATCCTGGAACGGGACCCTCGACCCCGGGATCTATCAGCTCACCATCCAGCTCATCGGAAACGACGGCGACGTCATCGATATCGAGGAGAGCATCATCGAGGCCGAGATACCGCCCCGGCCCTTGACCGTCGAGACCCCGGCGGAGGGGGAGTCCGGGAGGTCCAAGATGGTCATCGCCGCAGCCGTCCTCTTATTGGCAGCCGTGATGATAGTCGTCGTCAGGCGGCGGAGGGGCTGAAATTGTTTCAGCTTCCCCTGACCACGCCGTTTTTTAACGTTCCTAGCCCCTCGATCTCCACCTCCACCACGTCCCCCGCGGAAAGGGATCCGACACCGGGGGGCGTCCCCGTGGCGATGACGTCCCCAGGAAGGAGGGTCATGATCCCGCTCACAAACTCAATCAATTCCTGGACGGAGAATATCAGGTCCGAGGTGCTGGAGCTCTGCCTCACAATGCCATTTACTCTCGATTGGATTTTCAACGAGGATGGGTCGAGATCGACTACGTAAGGGCCCATGGGCGCGAAGGTATCGAAGCTCTTGGCCCGGGTCCACTGGCCGTCTCTCCTCTGGAGGTCACGGGCAGTGACGTCGTTGAAGTTCGCGAAGCCGTGGATGTAATCGTCCGCCTCTCTCGCGGGGACGCATCTGCACTTATCTTTTATCACCACAGCCAGCTCCCCCTCGTAGTCGACCTGGCCGCTCGAAGGAGGCAACACGATATCGGCGGCGGGTCCTATAACAGCCGTTGGAGGCTTCAGGAATATGATCGGCTCGGTGGGAAGGTCCATCTCCAGCTCCTTTGCGTGCTCGACGTAGTTTAGGCCGACGCAGACCACCTTGCTCGGCTCTGAAGGGGCGAGAAGCTCCACCTCTTCGAGGGCGTATTCTTTTCCTCTGGCCGCGATCGAATCTCCAGACATCTCTCCTTCGAGAATCTCGTCTCCATAATGAAACCTAGCCATCAAACGATCATCACCTTCCCCATCAATTTTTGAGGCCGCTGGGACCCCTTCTGTATTTTCCAAACTCGGTTCCGGCCAATCTGTCCGCCCTGATCACAGGCCCCTCGACGCAAAGCCTGATCCCTGAGGGATCGATGCAGCAGGAGCCGCAGATCCCCATGCCGCACTTGAAGTACCGGTCGATGGACGCCTGGATTTTCGTCTCCATCCCCCGGCACCTTCCGATCACGTCCGCCATCATCGGCTCGGGGCCGCAGAGGTAGATCTGGTCGAACTTCTGCAGGTCCAGGCACGATAGGCCCGCCGAGGCCCGGCCGCATATCCCCTCAGAGCCGTCGTCGGTCGTTATGATCAGCTCGCCGATCCTCTCAAACCTCTCCCGAAATAGGAGGTCGTCGCAGCACCGGAATCCGAGAAGGGTCGTCACCTCCATCCCTCTCTTGCTGGCCGCCTTCCCCAGAAGGGCGAGGGGCGCGGCCCCCACTCCGCCACCGACGAGGAGGATCTTGTCTCCAGCGAGGGAGAAGCCGTTTCCAAGGGGACCCCGGAGCCCGAGACTCTCGCCGACTTTGAGATCGAAGATGGCTCTCGTCGCCTCTCCCACCAGCTGGACTGTGATGCCGTTTCGATAAGACATGCTCATGGGCACCTCGTCGACCCCTCTAACCCAGACCATCAGGTATTGGCCGGGGACCGGATTTAGGTCTAGGTCGAACCGGATCGTCCTGACGTTTGCGGTCTCTCGGACGATCTCGACGATCTGAGCGTTCTTCGGCCTCATGAAAATCTCCCGGCGATACCTCTCAGCTCCTCGAGGGTCATCTCCTTTCTCTCCAGGTAAGTTGAGAGTCCCTCGGCGATGGATCTGAAGATTCCGTACCCTTCGGGGTTTCTTAGGGCGGTTCCCACCTGGACTCCCGCAGCTCCCGCCATGATCATCTCTGCGGCGTCCTGCCAGCGAGAGATGCCGCCGACCCCGATCACAGGGATCTCGAGAGCGTCGGCCAGGTCAAAGACGCACCTTACCGCCACGGGCTTTATCGCCGGACCCGAGAGGCCTCCGAACCGGTTTCCGAGGATAGGCCTTCCGGACTCGACGTCGATCGCCATCGCCTTCAGGGTGTTTATCGCCACCACCCCGTCGGCCCCGCCGCGCTGGGCCGCGAGCCCCAGACCTACGATGTCGGCGACGTTGGGGGTGAGCTTCACCCATACGGGGATGGCGACGCTCCTCTTCACCGCGCGGGTGATCTCCTCGACGTTGCAGGCTTCACATCCGATCTCGGCGCCGTACTTCTCGGCGTGGGGGCAGCTGAGGTTCAGCTCAAATCCGTCGGCTTCCAGGCTTTCTGCCACTTCCACGAACTCCTGGGGACCGGACCCGAAGATGCTGGCCACCACAGGAGCTCCGCCCTCTCTTCCGATATCGATCTCCTCCTGAAAGTTGGCGTAGGAAGGGTTTGGAAGGCCCATGGCGTTCAAAAGCCCCCCTTCCACCTGGACGACCGTCGGCCCCCGATGCCCGTCCCTGGGAACCGAGCCCACCGATTTGGTGACTACTCCGCCGGCCCCAGACTGGGCCGCTCTTTTGAGGGAGGCTCCAGTGGTGCCCAAAATCCCCGCAGCCAGAATTACGGGGTTATCCATCCATATTCCTCCCACCTCTCCCGAAAGGGATGCCATGCTCCAAAGTCGCCCAGAGAGGATAAAAGTCTTTGTCGGAGATTCTAGACCTCCTGACGATCCTAGACCCGAGGCCTGCATCGCCAAAGGCTCTCTAGGTTAACCTTCAAGATTTTTACCAGAACTCTTTTCCAACATGATGTCAGACTTTTTGAAGCTTAGAGACTGGTTGAGGGAGAAAAACATGGACGCTGTAGCCATGGAGAGCACTGGAGTCTACTGGAACCCGACATTCGATATCCTTGAAGATAGTATTTCGGGTTGTTCTCGCGAACCCCCGATACCTCAAGAGATTTCCTGGAAAAAATAGCTATGTTCCAATACTTGCAGTGGAGGAAACATCTCCTCCAAATCACATCCGATTTGGCACACCGCCTGAATAATATGGTGGATCGAAATTTGGTGGATCAAACCGGGGAGGAGACGAACCTATCTTCAAAGCATCCGTTTTCCCGACTGGGTGGTTCCTCAGTCCCCCTCGTATATCCTCAGGGCCTCTTCGACGGTCGCATCGTCGAGGGTTATAGCGCTGATGGCGTCGCACATCCTCGCCGCCTCGTCGAGGTCCTTCTGGTGGATGTTCCTCCCGGTGGCGTTGCCCGCTGCACCGCTGACGTGGATCTGGTCGAAAAGCTGCTGGAGGAAGGACTTGGGGTCGCGGCTCGCTCCCCCGGCGCAGACCACCTTCGTTCTCCCGGCGGCGGCCACCGCCTCCTTGAAGATCTCCTCGGACCTCTCGCCCTCCTTCTTCGGGTAGTTGACCTTTACGAAGTCCGACCCCAGGGCCGCGGCGACGCCCGTCGCTCCTGCGATGAGGTGGGGGTCCTTCTCGTCTTTGACGGCCTTTCCCCGGGGATAGATCCAGAGGACGGTGACGAGGCCCTGACGATGGGACTGCCAGACGATCGAGGCCGCCTCTCGGAGCATCTCGGCCTCGTGCAAGCTGCCCAGGTATATCGTGTAGCCGACCCCAAGGACGTCAAGGCCGCTGTCGTCGGCGAAGTCTGCCACCTGGTCGACCTCGACCCACTGACGGCTCGTGGGGTCCATCTGGTCGGTCTTCACGAGGTCTGTTTTAGAGTTCAGCTTGACGAGGTAGGGGACTTCGGGGAAGTCCATTCCGTACCTCGCGATGAGACCGAGCTGCGTCGCGAAGACTCCGATCCTCCCCTTCTTTGCGATCCGAAAGAGGTGTTCGGGATCGCCGTCGTCGGGGCTGATGCCGGGCCCGTGGAAGTCCTTGTTCAGGTGCTCGACCTTCTGGTCTCCTGCAAAGAGCATCAGCCGTCCGGTATCTTTTGTGATCTTGAGATAGTTGTCGACGTAATCGTCGCGCCTTTCGGGGGGAACGTCCAGGGGCACCAAAACGTCTTCAGGTCCGATTTTTATGGTCATGATCTTCCCTCCCTTATTCTCACTCCTCTGATATGATCTCAAGCTTCGCCTGGGGCACAATCATCTCGACGTCCTCTTTTCTGGCGAGGGCGGTCCCTACCCGCAGGGTCGTAGCCGTCCCCGCAGCCGTCGCATAGATCAGGGACTTTTTGAGGTCCATCCCCGAGACCTGGCCATAGATGAACCCTGCCACCGAGGAGTCGCCGGCACCGATGGTGTTCACCACCTCTACTTTTGGGGGGACGGCCTGATAGTTTTTCCCGTCCGAGACGAGGAGGATCCCCCTCGGTCCCATGGAGACGAGGACGATCCTGACGCCCTTTCGATTGATCTCGTGGGCCGCGTCCAGGATCTCGTCCCTTTTCTCAAGCCTCCTTCCGACGAGGGTGGAGAGCTCGTGAATGTTCGGCTTGATGATGTCGGGCTTTCCTTGGATTCCGATCTTAAGAGCCTCCCGATCGACGTCCAGGACCACCCTCGCGCCCCTGAGCCTCCCAGTCTCGATGATCTTTCGATAGATCTCGGGGTGGGCACCCGGCGGAAGGCTTCCCCCGATGCTTATGAACTCTGGGTCCTCAAGCCTCTTCACGACGTCGTTTATCTCTATCAGCTCGAAGGGCTTCACCTCCGGGCCCGAGGAGTTGAGGATTATCTGCTTGCCGGTGTTCATCTCGTGGATGACGATGTTGATCCTCGTCTCGCCGGAGACGGGGATGAAGCCGCACGAGGTCCCGTCCCTGATCAGCTGGGCCTCCAGCTGCCGGCCCGCAAAGCCCGCGATGAAGCCGAGGGCCTGGTTCTCGACGCCGAGGGCGGTCAGGACCTTGGATACGTCGATCCCCTTCCCTCCAGCGTAGCTCTCCTCTCTTATGATCCGGTTTGATACGTCCTCTCGAATCTCGTTGATCCAGAGGGTTCGGTCCAGGGCCGGGTTGAGGGTTATTGTGTAAATCATGCATCAAGCCGCCGTATTATGATTACGCAAGAATTTCTGGCATTCGTATATCCGCTTCGGTTGGCAGGACCAAGGGACGGCGCAGGCTTTTGCCGTTGTATCACCATCCTCTCCGCCTCCGATAAATCTTCATCATCGTCTCGATCGTCTCGGGATCGACCATCCCCATGGTGGAGATGGTCTCGTAGAACCTGTGGGGTATTCTTGCCCTTTCGGGGTCGAAGCCCTCTCGCCTCTTGAACCTGTACTTCTCATCGAAGATCTTCCGGCCGAGGACCTCCAGCTCCTCCTCGGTCCTCTCGATCCCCACCGAGGCCAGGGCCTCGATTATCTTCTCGGTGGAATAGACGCCTCGTGCAAAGAGGCATCCGACGAGAGAGTTGTAGACTCCCCTGGAGTCGTCCTCCTTGATGATAGCGTCGACCATCTCCTCGGGGGAGAGATTCTTCTTTGCTGCCTTCTGGTCGATGCTGTACCCGGCGTTGTCCAGGTGGGAATGTCTCACCCCCACCGTCAGGCCGAAGATTGATGCGGGACCCGTGTGGTAGCCGGGGACCTCGTTTTTGCCGAGGGCCATGGCAAAATCCCCGCCGCCGTACTTTTCCGATGCAGCCTCTACCCCTTCGGCCAGAGCTGAGTAGAACTCGTTTTGCTTCTTGACTATGTTGTCGATGGCCTTCAGGTATTCATTGACGTCGTTCCACTGGAGTTTTACGCCAAGGGCGTCCTCAGGCGTTATGATGCCCCGCTCGAGGGCCTCCGTCGCCCAGGCGAGGACGACACCGGTGCTGATGGCGTCGATACCCTGCCGCTCGCAGGCCTCGATCAGCTCCAAAACCCCCTCGGGGGATGAAACGCCGAGGTTTGAGCCGAGGGCATAGATCAGCTCGAAGTCGTAAGATATCTTCCTGATCTCATACTCGTGCTCGCGGGAGAAGGAGGTCTTGAGCATCCCGATATGGATGCAGCCTATGGGGCAGTGGGCGCAGGAGACTCGCCTGAAGAGGTAGTCGTCGGCGAGAACCTCGCCGCTGATCTTCTCCGCCCCCTCGAAGCTGCTCTCCTGAAAGTTTCGGGTGGGAAGGCCTTTCAGCTGGTTTAGGACGTTGATGTTGATGGGGGTTCCGATGTCGTGATACTTCTCCATGGCGTCGGTCTGGACGACGGTCTTGTAGAGCCCTTTGTATATCTCCCTGTACCTCCTGGGATCAGGAACTTCGACGTCCTCGGTCCCCGAGATGACGATCGCCTTCAGCTTCTTCGACCCGAAGGCAGCGCCGAGGCCGAGCCTTCCGAAGTGCCGATAGGTGTCAACGACGACCCCCGCATACTTGACGAGCATCTCCCCTCCGGGCCCGATCCTGATGATGGACCTTCGGCCGACGCCCGTCTCGACGTCGCGCAGGATGTAGCCTACGACGGTGGCCGGGATCCCCCATATCGACCTCGCGTCCTTGATCTGGACATCGTCGTCTCTGATGGAGATGTAGACCGGCCGATCGGCTGCGCCCCTGATGACGATCGACTCGTGGCCCGCGAACCTCATGGCCATGGCGAGCCTCCCTCCGGCGTAGGACTCGCCCAGCTCGCCACTTAATGGGGACTTGAAGGTGGCGACGGTCTTGGTCATCGCAGGAAAAAGGGCGTTTAGGGGTCCGATGGAAAATATTATCGGGGCCTCCGGCGAGAGGGGCTCGATCCCTGCGGGACACTCCTCCAGAAGGAGCTGGGTAGCGACCCCCGTTCCGCCGAGCCACTCCTCGAAGAGGTCGTATCTATCCTCAACAAAGCTCTCGCCTTTGTTGAGATCGATGTAAAGAACTCTTCTCAGCATCCGGTCCACCTCCTACGTCTGGCCATCAATCTTCCACCTCTTCCATCTCCAGGACTCCGTGGGGGCAGAAGGCGACGCAGGCCCCGCAGTGCTTGCACTTGATCGCTTTTCCCTCGGCGTCCAGGGAGATGGCCCTGATGAGGCAGGCGTCGGCGCAGGCGCCGCATCCCTGGCAGAGATCTCGGTGGAAAACTACCCTGCCGTCCTCCCTCTGCTCAAGGGCTCCCGTGGGGCAGGCCGCGACGCAGGGGGGGTCTTTGCAGGCGTGGCAGACCACCACGGCGAAGTCGCCCTCCAGGCCTCCCTGGGTTTTGACTTTGATGGCGCTTCTGGCCAGGGACGCCCGGCCGGTGTTGATCCTGCTGCAGGCGAACATGCAGGAGAGGCATCCTATGCACCTCTCCGGGTGGGCGACCTTCAGCCTCCTCATCTTTTTTCTCTTCGCCTTCTTCTGCTCCGCTATCTTCGATTCGTCCTCGACCACGTCTTTGACCGGGTTCATAGGTGCTGTCACCGCATCCAGCCCCTCGGGGGTTTCGGACGATTCCAAACCAGCTCACAACCTCGATATTGATCGGTCCAAGTCTCACTATTCTGGGCAGCAGAACGTCGTCTGATCTTTAGCCGATCAGAATGATCTAAAAATTAGTTCGCATAATAATTAATCATTTCTCGTCAGATCAGGTGAGGGTACCGGTCCGCCGGGTGGTGGGGACGAGGATTTTTGGAGGTTGATGGACGAAAGCCGATCAGATGAAATAAGGTCCTTTGTTGTTGGTGGTGGGGGCAGGAGCCCCCGGTTAAGAATGCTCACTCAGCGTCCTCGAACCTCTCCCCCAGGGTCTTGAGGACGGTGGGAAGGGTGGTGTACTCCATATCCTCCATGGGGAGGCGGTGGGGCTCGAAGGGGCCGTGCCTTCTCATGTAGTCGGTGATCTCGTTAACCCTCTGTCTCGTTAAATCGAAGGCCGGGTCTCTGAAGAGGTCGACGGGGCCGATCAGCATCCCCTTCGCGATCTGGAATCCTGCGGCTATGACCCTTGGGGGTCCGTCGAACCGTGTGCAACAGGCGTCCTCGAAGGCGCAGGGCATCAGGGGTCCGTTGTGGCTCCCCCTCATCCAGCCGCTGACGAGGTGGCCGAGGGAGAAGGGTTCCAGGACCTCGCCAAGGGCGGGGAGCCCCGACTGGGCCCTCACCAGGGCCACAGGATCGTCCTTTCCAACATATTTGCCTGCGGTCTGATAGAGCTTTTCGGTGCTGACGACGGCTCCGGGCTCATCCTCGGGGAGCTTTCCGGGCTTCGGGTAGACCCTCTTGATGACGTACCTGCTCTTGGCGCCGATCAGGGCCAGCATGTCGTACATCTCCTCCGGCAACTCCATCATCACCTTCTTGTGCTCCATGATGTCCCAGACCTCGAAGACGAAGCCCCGGTGGATGCTGGGGTCGATGACGAGGCCAGCGGTGTTGAAGGGGTCGGCAAATATCCGAAATATCGGCAGGTTAAAGGCTCCTGGCTCGGTCTTGTCCATCATGAAGGCGACGACGGGTTCCGCCAAACGCTCGTGAAACTCCATCTCTGCGACCCCGGGCCCCATCCCCTTGATGTTGCCGCAGAATGCATCGCTTAGGAGGTCCTGGCCCGCGCCGTAGAGCTTCAGCTCTTCGGCCTTCTCCGTCGCCTTGCACATTACATCCCAGGCGAGGCCGTGGATCTCGGCGTTGTCCTCCCCGAGAAGGTGGGTCATCATGAGCTGGAGGTCGTCGCCGACCGACATCACCTTGAAGTCTATGATTCTTCCTTTTGCCTTCTCCTGAGCCAGGACCGACTCTGCAATCTCCTTCAGTGCGGGGTGAACGGTGGCGTGTCCGGGCCATCCGCCGACGTCTGCCTTGATCAAGCTGATAGTGATTTTGCTCATTTACAATCCCCTCTGTCCGGTCGACCCCCTCGAATCTAAATCGGCGTCAATCAGGCTTATCATGCCTCTGGGCGATGACCGATGGGGTGCATCGATTCGGATTGTTGCCAACCGGCCGTGGTGACTCTACTGCATCAAGCTATACTTGCAGCCTTTTACCTGTTACGGTTCCGTTTTTTAGAGCTCGATGACCTCAGGATCTCAAGATGATGATATTTTCGGTCTTTCGTCTGGGCCCGAGAATCGCTCAAGTTCCCAGAGGGTTTTATTACGAGAGAGAACCAACCTCAATGTGTGAGGAGTGTTTGAGGTTATGGAAGTCATCGCAAAATATCGCGTCGAAACGGACCTTCCGATCGATAAAGCAGCAGAGGCGATCGCCGCGGAGCAGTCGACGGGAACTTGGACCGAGGTGGAACGGGAGAAGCTGGCAGGTGATCTTGCGGCCCGGGTGATCCAGGCCGAGGGGAACTTCGCTTACGTCGCCTTCCCCGAAGAGCTCTTCGAGCCGGGGAACATCCCCCAGTACCTTTCCGTCGTGGCGGGAAATCTCTTCGGCCTTGGGGATCTGAATAAAGTTCGTCTCCTGGATGTCGTCTTCCCTAAGAGCCTGGTGAAGGCCCACAAAGGCCCGAGGTTTGGGATCGATGAGGCCCGCAAGATCCTGGGCATCTTCGATCGGCCGCTGGTGGGAACGATCATCAAGCCGAAGGTGGGCCTCAGCCCAAAGGAGACGGCAGAGGTGGCGGGCCAGGCTGCGAGGGGCGGCCTCGATCTGATCAAGGACGATGAGACCCTCACAGACCAGGCCTTCTGCCCCATCGACGAGAGGGTGGAGGCGGTGATGGCCGAGCTCTCGAAGGTCGAGGACGAGACGGGGAAGAATGCCTTTTACGCCGTCAACGTCACCTGCGGCGCCGATGAGATTCTGGATCGGGCCGAGGACGTGATCGGTCGCGGCGCCAACATGGTGATGGTGGACGTCCTCACCGCCGGGTTTTCGGCCCTCGAAGTCCTCTCCCGGGGGGTGAAGGTCCCCGTCCACGTCCACAGGACGATGCACGGAGCCTTCAGCCGGGACCGGCGACACGGCATATCGATGGTCCCCATATCCAGGCTTGTTCGGATGGCTGGAGGCACGAACCTTCACACCGGGAGCTACCTCGGCAAGATGGCCGGCGATCGGGAAGAGAACGACCAATGCAGAGATGCCCTCCGAGACGACTGGTACGGCCTCCGTCCCGTATTTCCCGTCGCCTCTGGGGGCGTCCATCCCGGGAACGTCCGCCCCAACCTCGAAGGTTACGGCATCGACTGCATAGTTCAGGCGGGCGGCGGAGTTCATGGCCATCCCTGGGGTACCTCTGGAGGGGCGAAGGCGATGGTCCAGGCCGTGGAGGCATGGAAGGCCGGTGTCTCTGCGGAGGAGTACGCCAAGAGCCATAAAGAGCTGGAAGCGGCGTTGAAGTTCTGGTCTCGATGAGATAATTCCAGATCGGTAGACGATACTCCAAAACCGAAGAGTTTATATTGTTACATGTAATGAGATCACAGCGTCTATCACAGCTTGAGTGATTGTAGCGCTGTCTGAAAACGGTAAGGATGTAGTGAGGGTAGAGGGATCAGATGACGAGACACGAAATCTTATCGAAGATTAAGCAGGCGGAAGCCGATGCTCAAGCCAGCATCGAGCGGGCCCAACAAGAGCGAGACAAGCGAATCGCCGATGCCACTGCCGAAGCAACGAACATTGTTAGAAATGCTGAGGCTGAATCGCAAGATTATTTCGAAAAGCGTCTTGCCGAAGCCGATAAGGCGGCTCAGTCCAAGAAGCAAGCGATCATCGACGAAGGCATGAAGAAGGTCAATGCAATGAAGAGCAGTGCCAGCAGTAAGGTGGACGTCGCAGTTGAACATCTGCTAAAGGAGTTTATGGGGTTGTTGCATGCTTAGACCCGTTGAGATGAGTCGTGTTGTCGTCGCCGGGTCGAATAAGGTTATAGAACCTGTCATAGAGAAGTTGCACGAGCTAAACCTGTTGCATGTCGTCAACTATTCAGGCACAGATGATGCCTTCGAGATGGGCAAGCCCTTGGGAACGGCGTCTGAATACGCCGAAAAGCTGATAAAGCTGCGGTCGATCGAGAGATACCTGAACATCAGTGACAAGATGCCTGACAAACAGTTCCCCGAGTCTCAGGTGCTTTCACAGATGGATGGGATCCTCGGCAGCGTAGGCGACGACGTCATCGCCACCGCCGAGCGGATATCCGAGATCGATAACGAGGTCAAGATCAAGCAGGATCAGGCCAAGGCCCTGAAGCCCCTGGCTGGGCTGCCCCTCGATCTGGAGCTTTTGTACGGCTATAACTCCCTGGCACCCTTTGTGGGAACTGTCGCTTCTCCCGTCGAGGCCGACGTATCTAAGGTCTCATACGTAAATGAGGTATTCACTGCCAGTTCTGGCGGCACCAACGCGGTGGCCGTATTTGTGCCCGCGGAGAAAGCAGGAGATGTTTCGGGCGTTCTCGCGGAGCATGGTTTCTCTGAGATATCTGTACCCCGGGGACTGACTGGAAGCATTGCCGGAGCCATAAGCACCCTCGAGTCTGATTCCAAAAGGCTGGAGGGCGAGAAGGTGCCGCTGCAGAAGAAGCTGAATGACATAAAGGCTCAGCATGAGGACCTGACCCTGGCCATCGACGAGTACCTCTCGATACAGTCTCAAAAAGCGGAGTCGCCTCTGAGGTTCGCTTCAACCGACAACGCCTTCATGATCGACGGATGGCTTCCGACCGATCAGTACGAGACTCTGAAGCGGGAGCTTGAGAGCGCAGCGGGGGGACGTGTCCAGGTTGAGAAGCTGGACGGCTCCGAGGCTGATAAGCTGGTGGAGACTGGTGAGGATATTCCCACCAAGATGAACAATCCCAGCATCGTCCGGCCTTACGAGCTGATCACTCGTCTATTCGCCATTCCCGAGTACAAAGAGTTCGACCCGACATTGCTGATATTCGTATTTTTCCCGTTGATGTTCGGCCTGATCCTGGGCGATGTGGCTTATGGACTCATAATATTCATTGTGATGTTCATGCTCAAGCGCAAGTTCAGAACCCCTGGTTGGGCGTCTCTGATAAACATCGTGATCATAGCGAGCATCTGGGCGATAATATTCGGCTTCATATTCGGCGAGATCTTTGGACCCCTGGGCCTCTGGGACTACATATTCAGCGGTTCTCATCACGTGGGCCTCCTGGGAACTGTGGCTGACCCGCATCACGTCGGCATCGACTTCGGTTCTGGGTTCTACGGTTCTCTAGGAAGGTTGGGTCCCGAGATTGGCGGCTTCGCTGGTGGGATGTTCCCCATGTACAGGCTGGCGACGGCCTCTGTTCTGATGCTGATCGGTGTAAGCATCTTCATCGGTGTCATTCACACAGGCATCGGTTCCGTTTTGGGCGTAAAGAACGAACTCGCCTACGGCGAGAAGAGACACGCCTATTTCGAGAAGCTTCCTGTGCTTCTCTTCCAGGTCTTCTTCGGCCTAGGCCTGCTTGGATTGATTGCGGGTGGCTTGACCCATCCCTTGGTGCTGCTCAGCGCGCTGGTCATCATCATATCCATTGTTATGATGGTAAAGGGGCCCGAAGGTGTCATGGGTGCGACTCACATACCTTTCTTTGTGAGCAACCTGATATCTTATCTGCGACTTCTGGCCATTGGCCTGGCGTCGGTGGGCGTTGCCTTCGCTGCAAATCAGCTGGCTTTCTATGTGCTGATGCCTATGCTGAGCGGTGGGGGCCACGAAGGTTTCACGACGATAGCGATCGTTGTTGGCATAGTTGTGTTGATCATGGTTCACTTCATCAACCTGCTTCTTGGAATCCTCTCTCCGTTCATGCATCCTCTCAGGTTGCACTACGTGGAGATGTTCACCAAGTTCTACAGCGGGCACGGTGGTGGAGTTGAGTATTCACCCTTCGGACGTGTCCGAAGGTTCTTGAGAGATTGAGTGATTAGGATTAGCTAACGGAGGGATAAGGAAATGGTAGTAGAAACTATAACCGATGGTGGAATACTGTACGGACTTCTGGCTGTTGGCGCCGGTCTTGCGACTGGACTTGCTGGTATTGGTGCTGGTGTTGGTGAGCAGGGTATCGGAGCTGCTGTGGTGGGTGTCGTGGCAGAGGAGCCCGGCTTCCTGGGCAAGGGCTTGTTCCTGATGCTTCTACCCGAGACTCTCATCATCTTCGGTCTTGCAGTTTCACTGATCCTGATGTTCGCCTGGACGCCCTTCGCGTGAATTCGCCATCCTGAGTGAGGTCGAGAGGAATGGCACTAGACGCAGTGGTAGAGGACATTCTTGCAACCAGCAAGGCAAAGGTCGCGGAGATGAACGCCGAGACCGAGCAAGAGGTTGCAAGGATACTTAATGAAGCCAGAGAACGTGCCGCGGAAATCAAGTCCGAAAAAGAGGGGGAGGCAGACAGCGCTGTTGAGGCTCTCGAGCGCAGAGTGATATCAAGCGCTCATCTTCAGGTGAAGAGGGCAGAGCTGAACGTGCGCAAGGATCTCATGGAGGAGGCTCGTCAAAAGCTCATCGAGGCGGTATCAAAGCTGCCCGAGAAGGAGAACGAGAACCTCCTAAAGGAGATCGTCAAGCCCTACAACCTGAAGGAGATGAAGGTCAAGTCCGGCAAGAAGGACCAGGCCTTCGTCTCTTCTCTTGCCCCCAACTATGAAGGGACTGTTGATACCGTTGGCGGTGTCGTGATAGAGAGCGAAGACGGTTCGATGAGCTACGATCACACTTACGAAACTCTGGCGAGTGAGGCTTTCAGCAAGTCCATGAAAGACGTCTCAAAGATCCTGTTTGGGTGAGGCCATGCCGGTACTACGTTTGCCGAAGTTCGGAAAACCGGTGAAGTACGCATACATCACGGGGAGAGTTCGGGCCATGAAGACCAAACTCATACCCCACGAGATGTATCAGAGAATGCTGGGCATGGACATACCAGAGATCACGCGGTACCTGGAAGAGACCCAATACAAGGAAGAGATCGATTCGATGGCGAAGGACCACTCAGGCGCGGAACTGGTGGAGTATGCAACCTTTGCCAACATTGCAAAGACCTACAGAAAGCTCCTGGAGGTCTCGATCGATGAACCTCAGTTCCTCATTCTGGAGTACCTGAGACGTTGGGACATCTGGAACATCAAGACGATCCTCCGAGGCAAGTTCCACGGAGCCAGCGAAGAGGAGATCATGAAGTACCTGGTCCCCGCTGGCGAGCTGGACATGGAGTTCCTTGAGGGTCTGGCCAAGAAGGAGCGGATCGAGGAGGTAATACAGGCCTTCGATGGGACCGACTACTATGAGGCTCTGGCCCAGTACGATGGAAAAATGCTCTCTTCAGTGGAGAACGCCCTGGACAAGCTTTACTACTTCCGTATGGAGCGTGCCGTAGGCGGCACCCTCTCAGTGGGAGGCGGTCTCCTGTTGAAGTACGTCCGAAAGGAGATAGACGTCAAGAACCTGGTCACCCTCTTCCGGATGAACAAAGCCGGAATCGAGGCAAGCGTAATACAGGAGAACCTGATCCCCGGCGGAAAGCTTCACGAAGAGCTTAGCCGGATGGCGGGTCAGTCCTACAACGAGTTTGTCAGGGGACTTGAAGGCTATCCCTTCTGGAGCGCCATCTCGGATGTCGCGGCTGAGGGGGGCAGTGTGAGCAGGATAGAGGCGCGCCTTCGGGCATACCTTGTGAGGTACGCCTGGGCACTTTCAAACTATCATCCGCTGTCCATCCTTCCGGTGCTCGGCTACATCGTTAGCAAGGATACTGAAGTTTCAAACATCAGGAAGATAGTCCGCGGAAAAGAGGCGGGTCTTTCTGCTGAGCTCATCGAAGAGCAGGTGGTGGCGTAATGCAGGTTGCTGTTATCGGCAGTGGTGACGCCGTTATCGGTTTCACCCTCGCTGGAATACGAAAGGCTTACGAGGCCACTTCAGAAGATGAGCTGATTTCGAAGATTGAGGGGGTCATGGCGGACCCAGAAGTCGGCATTTTGGTCTTGAGCCAGTCAGATTTCAACAATCTCCCCTCTAGGCTCAGGGGCACGCTGACCGAATCTGTCAAGCCAACAGTGATCGCCATCGGAACTGAGCAGAGCACAGAGATGAGAGAGAAGATTAAAAGGGCAATAGGTGTTGATTTATGGAAGTAGGCACGGGCAAAGTTCATAGAGTTGCCGGGCCGGTGGTGCAGGCTACAGGTCTTAAATCTCACATGTATGACCTGGTCCTGGTCGGCGAAGAGGGGCTGATGAGCGAGGTCATCGGCATCGCCGGGGACAAGCACGTCATTCAGGTATACGAAGATACCGCGGGCGTGAAGCCGGGCGAGCCTGTCAAGGAAACTGGTGCACCACTGGTAGCACAACTCGGTCCAGGGATTCTTACCTCTATTTATGACGGCATCCAGAGACCTCTCCCCAAGCTGGTAGAGGCGTCTGGAAACTTCATCAGCAGAGGTCTTTTCGTTGACGGCATTGATCACAAGAAGAAGTGGGAGTTCGAGCCGGTCGCAAAGAAGGGCGACAAGTTGGAGCCCGGACAGACCATCGGTACTGTCCAGGAGCAGCTGCTCATCAAGCACAAGATAATGATGCCTCCGGATAAGAGAGGCACAGTAAAGGAGATCAAGTCCGGAAACTTCACCGTCGAAGAGACGATATGCGTGCTTGAGGACGGGACAGAGCTTCCCATGATCCAGTACTGGCCGGTCCGTAGAGCCAGGCCTTCCAGGTCAAAAGAGGCGCCGTCCATCCCCCTGAGGACAGGACAGAGGGTCATCGATGGGTTCTTCTCCCTGGCCAAGGGCGGAACCGCGGCCATCCCCGGTGGGTTCGGAACCGGAAAGACCGTCATGCAGCAGACCCTATCCAAGTGGTCTGATGTCGACATCGTCGTCTACGTCGGGTGCGGCGAGCGGGGCAACGAGATGGCAGACCTGCTTCACGAGTTCCCAGAGCTTGTGGACCCGAGGACAGACAGGCCCCTGATGGAGAGGTCCATCGTCTACGCCAATACCTCCAACATGCCCGTGGCCGCTCGAGAGGCCTCCATCTACACCGGGATCACCACCGGGGAGTATTATCGAGACATGGGATACGACGTGATGATGACCGCGGACTCCACCTCTCGGTGGGCCGAGGCTATGAGAGAGCTCTCCAGCCGTCTTGAAGAGATGCCCGGTGAGGAAGGATATCCTGCATACCTGGGAGCGAGGCTCGCCGACTTCTACGAGAGGTCTGGCAGGGTTACCACTCTCGAGGGGACCGAGGGCTCCGTCAGCATCGTCGGCGCCGTCAGCCCACCCGGCGGAGACTTTACCGAGCCCGTCACACAGAACACCCTCCGTATCACCAAGGTCTTCTGGGCTCTCGACTCAAAGCTCACTCAGAGGCGTCACTTCCCGTCTATCAACTGGCTGGACAGCTACTCCCTCTACGACCTGACTCTTGAGCCCTGGTTCGTGGAGAACGTCTCTCCTGACTGGAACAAGAACAAGAGGCGGGCAATGTCGATCCTCCAGGAGAACGCCGAGCTGGAAGAGATCGTGATGCTGGTCGGATCCGATGCGTTGCCAGAGGATCAGCAGCTGACCCTCGAGGTCGCGAGGATGATCATCAACTTCTGGCTGGCTCAGAGCGCCTTCCACCCGGTGGACACCTTCTGTCCCTACAAGAAGCAGTTCGACCTGCTCGCGGCGATCCTCCAGTTCAGGGACCACGCCTTCGAGGCCCTCGCCCGTGGAGTGCCCACCGATGTGATCCTTGGAACGCCCTCTAAGGACGCCCTGGCGAAGGTCAGGCTTCTTGAGGACTACGAACCGGAGCTAGAAAAGGTGAGGGCTCAGATGGAGAGCGAGTTCAAGACGATGTCATGAGGGTGGTTTCAATGACCAAAGAGTACAAAACGATTAACGAGATCAAGGGCCCTCTCCTCTTCGTCGAGAAGACCGAGCCCGTAGGTTACAACGAGCTCGTGGAGATCCGGACCGAAACGGGTGAGATGAAGAGAGGTCAGGTTCTGGACACCTCCAACGAAATCGTGGTCGTCCAGGTCTTCGAGGGAACCGGTGGCCTCGGCAAGGAGAGCTCCGTCAAGTTCACCGGCGACGTGATTAAGATGCCCCTCTCCCCCGACATCATAGGGAGAGTTCTCTCCGGATCAGGTCTGCCCCGTGACGGCGGCCCGCCAATAGTTCCTGACGTATCGAAGGATATCGCTGGGGCGGCAATAAACCCCGCCGCCCGAGAGAAGCCGAGAGCTTTCATCCAGACTGGCATCTCCACCATCGACGGGACCAACACCTTAGTCCGGGGCCAGAAGCTGCCCATATTCTCTGGTGCAGGTCTTCCCCACAACGATGTGGCTCTGCAGATCGCCCGTCAGGCCAAGGCCCTCGGAGAGGCCGAGTCCTTTGCCGTGGTCTTCTGCGCCATGGGCATTACCAATGAGGAGGCTCAGCACTTCATGGCCGACTTCGAGAGGACCGGCGCCCTTGAGAGGGCCGTCGTCTTCCTGAACTTGGCCGATGACCCCGCTGTCGAGCGACTGCTCACGCCTCAGCTTGGCCTTACCACCGCCGAGTATTTGGCCTTCGACCTCGACATGCACGTGCTGGTCATCTACACCGACATGACCAACTATTGTGAGGCCATGAGACAGATGGGGGCGGCTCGTGAAGAGGTGCCCGGCCGAAGAGGATATCCCGGTTATATGTACACCACCCTCGCCATCCAGTACGAGAGAGCGGGGATCATCACCGGTAAGAACGGGTCCATCACCCAGTTCCCCATCCTCACCATGCCCGGCGACGACATCACTCACCCGATACCCGACCTCAGCGGCTACATCACCGAAGGTCAGCTCATCGTATCTCGGGAGCTTCACCGGAAGGGCATCTACCCGCCCATCGACATCAGGCCGTCTCTCAGCAGGCTGATGAACTCAGGTATCGGCGCAGGTCACACTCGAGAGGACCACAGGGCGGTCTCTGACCAGCTCTACGCCTATTATGCAGAGGGCTGTGATCTCCGTGGCCTGGTCGCCATCGTCGGTAAGGAAGCTCTCTCTGAGAGGGACCGGCTCGTCCTGGAGTTCGCCGACGCCTTCGAGCAGAAGTTCGTCAACCAGGGCAGAGATGAGGATCGGTCCATCTTCGATACTCTGGACATCGGATGGAACCTCCTCCAGGCCCTCCCGGAGACGATGCTCACGAGGATCGACGACCACCTCATCAAGAAGTACCACCCCAGGTACAGGAAGAAAGAGTGAGATCATGGCCGTAATCCCTGGGACAAAGCCGACTAGGGCAGTCCTGATCAGCCTCAAGAAGAGGATCAAGGTCGCTCAGACCGGCCACTCGCTTCTGAAGATGAAGCGAGACGGTCTGATGATCGAATTTTTTGAGGTCCTCAACCAGGCGAGGACGATCAGGCAGGAGCTGGTCGAAGACTTCGTAAAAGCTCAGCAAAGCCTCAACATGGCCAAGGCCTCTGAGGGCACCTTAGCGATCAAGAGCGTCGCCTTCGCCCTCCAGAAAGAGCCGGCTGTAGAGCTGGAGAGCAGAAACATCATGGGCGTCGTTGTGCCGAAGATTACGGCAGATTCTGTGCAAAAGCAGATGTTTGAGCGTGGATACGGCATCATAGGTACGAGCGCTGCCATCGACGAAGCTGCTGAGGCCTACGAGAGTCTGGTGGACAAAATCATCACCGCCGCAGAAGTGGAAACCGCGCTGATAAAGCTAGTGGAAGACATTGACGCCACCAAGAGACGAGTGAACGCGCTGGAGTTCAAAGTGATCCCCGACATCCACGATACCGTCCGGTTCATCGGCTTCGCCCTCGAAGAGATGGAGAGAGACAACCTCGTCAAGCTGAAGATGCTGAAGGGCAAGGCCCAGAGGGCTGAAAAGGCCGCAGAGGCCGAAGCCAAGAAGGCAGCACTAGAGGGATCCGGCACCGAGCCCATGGGGCCCGGCAGTGGAAAGTCGAAGGGCCTACCCAAGACAGAGGCGGCTTAAGTTCGGCGTTGATACATGCCCAACCTGCTTGAACGAAAGGCAGAAGAGTGGTTTGGAACCCCCGAGAAGAAAGCACGACTGCTACAGTGGCTCGTGTACATCTCGAACCTGTATGTGATCCTCGGGGTGTTCGTCCTCATTTACGTTCTGTACGGCGATCATCTGATCGCCCTCTGGAACTCGCTGAGGTGAACGATTAGAGGGAACTCGGATCCCACCAGCTCGGGGTTCGGGTTTGCTCAATTCCTTTTTTAAACTCGATTTTAAAAGTTCGATGAGGCGGAGACCTCTTTGAGCTGGGCTATCCTGTAGCCGCAGATCACCTGTCTCCTTCCCGAGATGGTCTCGTCGAGGTCACAATCGCCGGTATCGACGAGAAGTCGGTGCGTCTCCTTCAGCTTGTGAGGGGTGGCGACGATGATGAGGTTTTCGGGGCCTGCCTTTCGGAGGACCTCTGGGCTTATCTGTTGGCTCCCCCTCCCCAGGACGAAGCCCTGAGCGCCGATGGGGCTGACGATGATTTTTATCTCTCCCACCTCGTCGATGATTCCGAGGAGGTCCCGTTCCGAGGCGTCGCGGCAGATCATTTGGCCGTTTCTCATGACGTCGACTCCCAGGAGGGTCTTCTCGACCCCCAGGACTTCGGCGATCTTGGCGGTGGTGGTCCCAGCCCCCAGTATATAGGCCGAGCCATCTCGCATGAACTCCGAGGCGAAGATCGCGATCTCTTCTTTGAACTCCTCCTCGGAGCTGGCGGAGTAGATCTGTTTTCTCTCCTGGACCAAAGCTGGCAGGTAGGGGGTCGTTGCTATCCCGTAGATCTTGGTATCGAGGGCCCCGGCTCGATACTTCTCCTCGTCGACGTCCACGATCTCGGTCTCCCGGGTGTTGAGATCTCCTTCCAGGCATCTCCGGATCAGGTCGCCCGCTGCTTTGGGGCTGATGGCGAAGACCCCTGAGTGCATCTTGACGCCTGCGGGTATGCCGATGATGGGCATCCTCGATCCGATGACGTGAGAGACGTCGCGGGCGGTCCCGTCGCCGCCGCAGAAGACGACCAGGTCGACGGCCTCTTCGATAAAGGATCTGCAGGCCTCCCTGGTATCCTCGGCGCTCGATTTCTCCGAGGCTTCGGAGACGACGCGGAACTCGAGGCCTGCTCTTCGGAGCGCTTTCTCCCCCATATCGCCGCTGGCTGTCAAAAATAGTGCGTCGACGTCTGAAAGCTCTGCGAGAGTCGTCTCGGCCCGACGGGAGGCGACGGGGACAGCGCCCCGTCGGACCGCCTCCTCGGCGAGGCCGTCGGTCCCCTTGAGGCCGACGGCCCCCCCCATCCCGGCGACGGGGTTGATCAGAAACCCCACCCTCTTCAGTTTCTCCATCCCCTTCAGGAATTCAGAACTTGGGGATCTTTGCCAGGGACTGCTTCACCAGCTCTGCCGGGTACTCGTAGTCCACCAGGTTTCCTGCGAAGTAGGCGTCGTAGCTGGAGAGGTCGAAGTGGCCGTGGCCGCTGAGGGAGATGACTATCGTCTTCTCCTCGCCGGTCTTCTTGCATGCGACGGCGTCGTCGATGGCCGGCTTTATGGCGTGGGCAGACTCTGGTGCGGGGAGGATCCCCTCGGTCCGGGCGAAGGTGACGGCAGCCTTGAAGACTTCGTTCTGGTGGAAGGATATGGCTTCGATGACTCCATCGCGGACTAGGTTGCAGAGGAGCGGGGCGTCGCCGTGGTACCGGAGCCCTCCGGCATGGATCGAGGGCGGGATGAAGTCATGACCCAGGGTGTACATTTTGAGGAGGGGCGTCAGCCTCGCTGTATCTCCGAAGTCGTAGGCGTAGAGCCCCTTAGTCAGGGTGGGGCAGGCAGTGGGCTCGCAGGCGATCATCCTGATCTCTTTTTTATCTTTCAATTTGTCGGGGACGAAAGGAAAACACATCCCCGGGAAGTTGGAGCCTCCGCCGACGCAGCCGTATATGACGTCGGGGTAGTCGTCGACGATGGCCATCTGCTTTTTCAGCTCTTGCCCCTCCACGGTCTGGTGGAGGAGGACGTGGCTGAGGACGGAGCCGAGGGCGTAGTTTGTGTTATCGTGGGTGGCGGCGTCCTCGACGGCCTCGGAGATGGCGATCCCCAGGCTCCCGCCGGTATCGGGATGCTCTTTTAGGATCGCCCTTCCGGCGTTGGTCAGCTCGCTGGGGCTTGCGACGCACTCGGCTCCCCAGACCTGCATTATGCTCTTCCTGTAGGGCTTCTGGTCGAAGGACGCCCTCACCATGTAGACCCGGCACTCGAGGTCGAAGAAGCTGGTGGCCATGGAAAGGGCTGAGCCCCACTGGCCAGCGCCGGTCTCCGTGGCGATCCTCTCGATCCCCGCCTCCCTGTTGTAGTAGGCCTGGGCTACGGCGGTGTTCGGCTTGTGGCTCCCGGCGGGGCTGACGCCCTCATACTTGTAGTAGATCTTCGCCGGGGTCTTGAGGTGCTCCTCGAGCCTATGGGCCCGGAAGAGGGGTGTCGGCCTCCAGAGTTTGAGGATCTCACGCACCTCGTCGGGGATGTCGATCCACCGCTCGGTGCTCATCTCCTGTTTAATCAGTTCCCTAGGAAAGATCATCTCCAGGTCTTTGGGGTCGATGACCTTTCCCGTCTGGGGGTTCAGAGGCGGGTCCAAAGGCGTCAAAAGGTCTGCAGCGACGTTGTACCATCGCTTGGGTATCTCTTCTTCATCCAGCAGAATTTTAGTTTGCAGAAGTTATCCCTCCAGAAATGATGAATTTTAATGTACTCAAATGTGCATTGTAGTAATGATGACGGCGTTATTTAAGGGTTTTGGGGTACAGGTCGATGTAGAACAATAAACCTCATACATAAAATGCTTGTGAGAACGAATCTCTATGGTACCATATGCACCCTTTTAATCCGTGATTTCTGATCTGATTTATTGGGGGCCCAGAAGGCCTTCTCAGGATCTGTCCTCCTCCGAGATAGTTTTGATTTGATCTGTCAGATCCTTCTTGTGTTAATAATTATGGTAAAACTCATAAGCAAGTAGGGGAATTACCAGAAAAATCTGAGGATTTCTCATGGGGATGAGGCTGGCTTTATCGCCGACCTTCCGCTCAGAGCCTCGTCTTAAACATGAGGAATTCAGCTGGAAGAGGTTGACGTTGCTATGAACGATGCGCCGTTCGGCCAGCCAAGGCAGCCTTGAAATCTGTCTCATCGCTATATAGTCCCGGGCCGCAAAGCAGCTCGAAGCATGGCGGCATTGCGGTGGAGATATCTGAGGTGGACATCAAGATGAACCCAATGATCGAGATCGACTGGAACGAGGTTTGGAAAGATCAGATGCGTAGGAACCGAGAGGCGAGCACCACCCGAGACTGCGCCAAAATCTGGGAGAGTCGAGAGAGCGCCCTCAAGTTCTGGAATATGTCCCAAGATAACAGGCATCGTGTAGATAAGACGATCGCTGGAACTGAGATCACCCCCGAGTCGCGAGTCCTGGACATTGGGGCTGGGCCAGGAACTCTCGCAATCCCCTTCGCCCAACGGGTCGCGAACGTCACCGTAGTGGAGCCCGCCGAAGGGATGCTCTCCGTCCTCCGGGATAAGATGGCCGAGGAGGGCGTCGGGAACATCGATGTCGTTCAGAAGCGGTGGGAGGAGGTGGATGTCGCCGAGGACTTGGACCCGCCCTACGACGTGGTGATCGCCTCCTTCTCCCTGGGGATGCCGGACATCAGGGCCGCGATCGAGAAGATGATAGAAGCCGCTAGCAGCCGGATCTATCTCTATCATTTTGCCGGGGAGACCCACTGGGACCAAAACTCGCGAGACCTCTGGCCGAGGCTCCACGGGAGGGAGTACCAACCAGGCCCCAAGAGCGACGTACTCTACAACGTCCTCTACCAGATGGGGATCTTCCCCCACGTGCGGACCTTCCGCCTGCGGCATACCCAGCGGTTCGCCAGCATGGAGGAGGCGATGGAGCACTTCCGCCGCCAGTACTGCATATCGACGGCAAAGCAGGATGCGATAGTCCGGGAGCACCTCGCTCAGGTCCTCCAGGCGGAGAATGGTGTTTTCGTCCTGCCGGTGGAGTCGATCAGGGTCAAGATCTGGTGGCAGAAGTAGCCTTGGGCGGGGGAGGTGGAGGAGGCATGCCCTGCGGTAGAGGCGAGAGGGGGGAGCTCTGATCCCTCCGTCAGATCAGCCCCTCCGCCCCCTTTTTGATCACCCTCGCGGAAATTATCGTCCCCTTGCCGCTGTTCAGGTTTATGGAGGAGAGGATCCCCACCACCTTCTCGTCCTGGTATAGAGGCGTTCCGCTCTCTCCGGGACCCGGCATGTCGGCGTGGCCGATTACGACTGAGAGAAGGTCGCCGACGTCGGATATGCTGCAGTCCTTCGCGCCCATGGCGCTTGCGAGCCTGGCGGGGCCGAGCCTCGCCGTGCCCAAAGGCGTCGGCTCGCACCCGGAGGCCTTGAAGTAGACTAGGTCAAAGGTTCTCCAATCGGCGACCACTTGTCCCTTTACGCCACCAATGTTGAGGTCCTTCGTCCCGGCGAGCCTTATTACGTGGTGGGCGGTCACCCCGATGCATCTATTTTTGCTCCTCAGAAACGCGCCCACCACGCCGCCTTGTCTTCCGGCACGAAAGAGATCTCCCGCCCTGAGCATGATGCTTTTTTGATATGATACGAATAAATAGATATCCTGATCTGGGGGTGAGACTATCTAAATATCAAGTGACATAAGGGGGAATCGATCTCGGCTCGACCCGCCCGGTATTTCACGGCCAGAGTCGCAGAGTCCGTCCCCGTCTTCGTCAATGCAACCCTCTTCAAGATCGTCGAAATCTCCGTACCTGTTTCCCACGGTGCCGTCGTCCCAGAGGTTCGTCCCGTCGTCGAATGCGTCTCCGAGGAAGTTCTTCATCATCTCATTCTCAAAGATCAAGTTGCCGGAGCAATCGTCCAGCCGCAGGCCGAACTGAAGGTTGCCAGAGGCTGCGTTCCCCTGGACGGTGCAGTTTTTGCATCCCTGGAGGTGGATTCCTACGTAGTTGTTGCTTGCGTCATTATTTCGGATGACGCAATCGTTGGAGAGTACGAGGATCCCGGCGGAGTCGGGTCCCCCGTTCAAGAGCCGTAGCCCCTCCACGACTACGCCGTCGGCGGAGACGGTGACAGGGCTTCCCCGTCCTGTGGCGTCGAGGATCGGCATTCCATCTCCGGAATCGATACCTTGAAGCTCTATCATCTTATCGATCTTCAAATGGTCGTAGTACCTGCCGCTCTGGACAGAGACGACGTCCTCGGGGGATGCGGCGAAGATGGCGGCCTTGATGCTGGAGTAGTCGCAGCCGCTCGGACATACGGTGATCGTCGCCCCCTGAGTGAGGGCAGAGGTCAAGTAAACGGCCAGAATCAGCCAACTGGAAGCTGTATTTCTCATAAGCCCCCTCGAAAATCTCTCAAGGTCAGAGGTAGGCCTCGGTGACATACCTTCTCATCATCCTGTGGCTGTTGAAGTAGTAGGCTAGCATTCCTATTGAGTCGTTCATCATCCTGACCCAATGGTCCTTCCGATGATAGAAGGTCGGGACGATGATGTACTCGAGCTTGCTGTAGAGGTCGTCTATGTCCCTTCGCCTCGCCTCCTGGGGAGGGAGCTCCTCTCCGGGCTCGGGGCCTATCGACCAGCCGGTGACGCCCTCGATCCATCCCTCGATCCACCAGCCGTCGAGAACGCTGAAGTTTATGACCCCGTTGTGGGCCGCTTTCATTCCGCTGGTCCCCGAAGCCTCCCGGGGCCGAAGCGGCGTGTTCACCCAGACGTCGACCCCCGAAACCATCTTCGCCGCCAGGGCCATATCATAGTTCTCGAGGTACGCAACCTCGATCTCGCCCTTGAGGTCTCTCGCGCGGCAGAAGATCTCCTCGATGAGCCTCTTCCCCTGGAAGTCCTTTGGATGGGCCTTTCCTGCCATGACGATCTGGATCTTGCCCCGCGAGTTGATCCTCCGGAGCCTGTCGAGGTCTGAGAAGAGGAGGGTCGGCCTCTTATACTCCGTCGATCGTCTCGCAAACCCCAAGGTGAGAACCTGGGGGTCCATCTCAGTCCCCGTCGATCGGTTGACGAGGTCTATCAGGTCCTTCTTAGCTTTGGCGTGGGCCACCACCATCAGATCGTCGGGGATTACGTCGACTCTCACCAGAAGCTCGGGCTCGTTCGCCCAGCCCGGAAGGTAGCGATCGTACAGCTCTCTGAAAGGGGGACACGTCCAGGTGTAGGAATGGACTCCGTTGGTCACCGAGTGGATGACGTACCCGGGAAACATGGCGCGGGATACGTCCCGATGCTTCTTTGCGACACCGTTCACATAATTTGATAAGTTGAGGGCGAAGAGGGTCATATTCAGCCTCTGGCCGCCTCCAAACCTCTTCAACATCTCAATTTTGTCGCCGTCCTCGATCAGTTCGCTGACGAGGTCGTAGGAGAACTTGTCGTGCCCCGCCTCCACCGGGGTGTGGGTGGTGAAGACGCACCTCTTTCGGACTTTCTTCGGATCCCCCTCGCACCCTTTCAAAAGCTCAAGGGCCAGGAGGCTTGAGTGGCCCTCGTTCATGTGGTACTTCCTAATCTCAAAACCCAGGGCTTCGAGGATCCTCATGCCCCCTATTCCGAGGACCATCTCCTGCTTCAGACGATACCGTTCGTCGCCACCGTAGAGGACGTCGGTGATCTCCCTATCCTCCCGCGAGTTTTCCTCTAGGTCAGTGTCCAGGAAGAGGACTGGTACAGAGCCGCCGGTGGGACTCTCAAGAACGTACTGCCAGGCTGCTACGCCGACTTCCTTTTTCCCTATCCGGACCTTGGTCTTCTCTGGCAGCAGCTCCATAAGCTCAGAGGGGTTCCACTCTGCGGGGTGCTCGATCTGTCGCCCCTCAGCGTCGAGCTCCTGCCGGAAGTTCCCCTTCCTGCTCGCGAGGGTGACGGCAACGACGGGGAGTCTCAGATCGGCGCTGGACCGGAGAGTGTCCCCCGCGAGGGTCCCAAGCCCTCCAGCGTAGGTTGGGATCTCCTCTTTCATGCCGATCTCCATCGAGAAGTAGGCGATCGTCTCTCCCCTCAGAGCTCCTTTCGTATTTTCTCCCGATTCATCCAAACCGACTCACCTCAACTTTAGATCGAAGCTCGAGGACGTCGCAGCATCTGCGTTTCGCCCCCCCGCCCTTCCACACCAACTCTTCTCATTCTTTGTCGTTTGTACTACTTAATTCGATCCCCTCTATCGAATTGGAGAGTTCTGAGGAGGCGGCGATCCGCCCTCCGAAATTCCAACAGTTTGGCCGACGGATTTATCATTTCAGGCGAAAGAGGGCGTTCATGCGTTGCGGAATAACAGTTCCCGCCATCGGTACCTTCTCCCATCCCAAAACCACGGTGGAGATGGCGGTGGAGGCGGAGGCCACTGGTGGCTGGGGACGATCGATCCCTGGAGCTTCGGCTGGAGATGGGAAGGTGACTGGCCCATCGAGGATATGAGGTCGAGGGTGAGGTGCGGTCCGCCGGGGATTTAGTTCGGTCTTCTGGAGATCTGGCGATGAGGCTGAAAGATGATTTTTTTGGCGTCGTTTCCGACGATGGGCTGGACGAAGTTCCAGTCAGCTTCTCCCTCGTCGGGGACGTGGCCGTAATCTCGATACCTCCTGAGCTGGAAGGCCCGAAGAACGATATCGGAAGGGCAATAATCTCAAACCACAAAGGAGTCAAGACCATCCTCCAGAAGGTTTCAAAGCTTGAGGGGGAACGAACGGTGGCGAGCTTCGAGGTCCTGGCGGGCGGCGAGACCGTCACCTGCCACCGGGAGTTCGGCTTCGTATACCGCCTCGACGTCGCCAGGGTCTTCTTCAACCCCCGTCTCGGCTCCGAGAGGATGAGGGTCGCATCGAAGGCTAGGGCTGGGGAACGGGCCGCCGTCCCCTTCGCTGGCGTCGGACCCTTCGCCATCCCCATCGCCGTCGCTGGCGCCAGGGTCTTGGCCCTTGAAATAAGTTCGGAGGCGTGCAGATGGCATTCTCTGAACGCGAGGCTGAACCGGGTCAATGGCAACTTCGATATCGTGAACTGCGACGCCTTCGCCCTATCGGCCTCCTGAGTAAGAGTCTCCTGAAGCTGAATCTTCTCTCGGAGAACGGACCGAGCATCATGTTCGACAGGGCCGTAGTCCCGATCCCCTACGGGAAGGACGAGATCCTCGATTCCATAAGCCCAATCGTAAAGCCGGGCGGCGCGATCCACTTTTACACCTTCAAGAAACGCCACCAGATCGACGGGCTTATCCAAGAGTTCGAGGAGAAAGGCTTAGCGGTTGAGTTTCACCGCCGTTGCGGGAACGTCGCTCCGGGCGTAAGTCGGTGGGCCTTCGACCTGGTAAAATTTTAAAGAGAGATACGTTTAAGGGCCAGGCATGTCGAAAGATGCCTTTTGCGGGGCTTTTTACGGGGCAGTAGACTTTTTGAAACAGCACTTCACCCGAAATCGATCTCTGGGAAAGTTATAATAAATTTGAGTCCAAATCTCCTCGCCATCTGACTGAGAATAATGAAAGGAGGCGGAAGGAGGGTGAAGGTCGTCGTTCCCATGGCAGAGGGCTTTGAAGAGATCGAGTTTGTAACGATAGTCGATATCCTGAGGCGGGCCGAGGTGGAGGTGGTGACCGCGTGCCTCGATGAGAGAAAGGTGCCCGGTCAGGAGATCAGAGCCGTCGAGGGGTCCCACGGGATCAAGTTCGTCCCAGACGCCGCCATCGACGAGATCGACCCCGAGGAGTTCGACGCCATCATCCTCCCCGGGGGCTTTCCGGGCTTTGTGACCCTGGGTGAGGACGAGCGGGTCCTGGACTTGATCCGTCGGATGAATGGTGCGGGAAAGCACATTGCCGCCATCTGCGGCGCCCCCTCGGTCCTGGTCAAGGCTGGGATCATCGAGGGGAAGAAGGCGACGATCCACCCTGCCGGGCGGAAAGACCTGACCGATGACCAGTACGTCGACGACCGGGTTGTAGTCTCGGGGAAGCTGATCACCAGCAAGGCCGCAGGCACGGCGATGGAGTTCGCCCTCAGACTGGTGGGGGAACTCATTGGGGAGGAGAGGATGAGGAAGCTCGCGGAGGAGATCCTGGCGGAGTGCGAGGTGTGAATTGAAAATTACAGTATCTTATTTTTCGCTATGTTTTCTGTGGCGGGCTCTGGTCAAGGGTTAGGGGTCAAGGGGCGAGAGGGGCTTGTTTGATCTCGGTTTGGTTCTTTTCAGAGGGCACGGTCCCTTAAATGGAGGGGATCTGAGAAAGATGAGCGGCATCGGTCCCCGGAGTTTGACAAAAAATCAGCCCTCGGCGGATCGCCTGCGTCGCAATTCCTCAAAGGTGATCCCCTCTATCTTTGTTCTCGATCAGGTATGCATATTGCGAATCGACGTATTCCGCCTCGCTGCGATTTGATCTCGCCACTTCAATCCTCGATGAAATAGGGGAGAGCCTCCTCGACATCCGAAACCTCTATAATATTGAGTCCAAGCTCATCTTTGGCAGTCTCGGAGAGATCCAGAGTTTTGGGCACATACTCAGATATCAGGACATCGATCCCCGAATCTATCGGTCGGCGTTGGATCTGCCTCTCGTAATAGGTGATATCCGATTGGCCCATCGGGATGAGGAAGTTTTTGTAGCCGGAAGCGGATACTGCTTTGGTCTTCTCCAGTACGCCCCCTATCCTGCCCACGGAGCCATCTTCGTTTATGGTTCCCGTTATCACGGCGTCATCTTTGAGATCCTTCCCCTCCAGGGCGGCGGTGGTGAGGATCGCCGCTGCAGCTCCTGCGCTCTCCCCCCCGACGAGATCCGCCCGGGGCGAGGAGAAGTTGAAGTTGAAGACGAAGTCCTTATCGAATTTGTAGCTCGGGTCCCTAGATTCGGCATACGTCACCGCCTTCTTTATCGCATATTGGATGTCGGGCTCCAGGAATGGGTTGGTGTTTATTAGGATGTCGTTATTCCCCGGAATCAGTCTCAGGTTCAGCTGGCCCATCACGCCCGTGTCGTCGCCGGCCACGGCCACTATCGGTATGCTCCTCTCAGCGATGGTGAAGCTGAAATTCTGCTGCCCGTTCCGGTCGGAAATGGGCAGATCCACCGGTCTTGCGATGTCTCTGCTCAGTTCGGAGATCTGTTCATTCAGGTCGTAGATGAAATATGAGTTCACCAACAACAGCACAAAAAGAAGCCACAACCCTTTGTTATCAGCCACGATCAAAACCCCAATCCATGTATTTAAGCCGGTATGCTCTCCCTGGACTCCATCCCTTTTGATCTGACGCGGTCTCGCAAGTGCAATGGGACCGTTTCTATCCGATTATCATCGCCGTTTTGAGTTTTGACACGCCTGCTATCGACTTTATGTCAAATATAGTTTTCTCCCGATCTGGTGGCCGAAGTTTTTCTCCGCTTCACAAGCTCCACCGCCAGAAGCGGCCGGATCGAAACTTTGGTGCTTCGTCTTCGTCTCGTAGGCCGTGTTCTTGACGAGCTGTCGTCGGTCTTCCGTCACGAACTCACCACTCGCCCTTTTGGATCATGTCCCTGAGAGATATCGTGTCCTGCACATTATATTTATCTGAAAAATTCAATATGTATCCAGCAAAAAATGTTTGAAACTTCATCTCACCGATTACGAAGAAGTCCTCGCCCCGTTCAATCGCCAGATTGTAAGCCTCTCGAAGATCGGCCAAGGTGGCCGGCTCTGTGCCCTCGCTCACCCCCTCCTCGGCCTTTTCCCCTTTGATCTCCTCAAAGACGTGATCTGCTATTTCTTCAAAGTCCACGCTGTCTAAAGAATGGCACAGAAGGTCGCCAAAGATTCCTCGCGCTGTGGGGACGAGATCGCCTGCATCCAGCATCCCCTTGGCCTCGGCCCCCAACGCCTCTTTTAATGATGTGGCGAAGGTCTGCCGATCGCCGGCCGCTTTTGCTCCCTCGTAGAGCCTGGAGAGGCTGTCCGGGTCGTACCTCAACCAGTGATCGATCACCCATGTTTGATAATTTTTCCACCCACGGTAAGTTTCGTCCTCGCTCATCTTCTTCGTCTTCTCACCCTCTTGGATAAAGTCCATCACGGTCTACGAAAAGTGTTTCCAAGCGGCACCCCTTCATTTCCTTCCCGGCCTACAGGAGTCAGCGACGTCGTCTCGCAATAGGTCTTTATTAAAGAAGAGGGATATCGTTATCAGTGGGTGCCCATTACGACATCGACACCGGTCTTTTTTCGAATGGCCTCGGCTATCTCTGCGGAGTACTTGCAGACCGGCTCAGATGGTATCGGCTTTATCATGCAGGTTCCCAGGAAGATCACTTCAGCCCCTCTTCGCACCATCTCTGCCGCCTGGCGGACGGCATCTCTGCCAGGACAACCTCCGCAGGGCGCCATTCCTATGATCTCTATCTCTTCATCCGAATACTGGGCAAAGCTTCCGGTCTTCTCTCTTATCGCCCTGAAACAGGATGTTCCGGGGCAAATTCTCATGGCGCCTTCACATCTGACGAGCCCTACTTTGACCAACTATATCACCTGCATCTTCGTTCTCCCATCTACACCTAAAGGTGTCGGCCCTTCTGGCTTATTCTCGAAGAGTCATGGGCATTTTTGATCCATGTTCATGGATGGTCGGATTTTTTCAGGCGCGTGGAATGATCCGAGCCGACGCACTCCGATCGCCAATGCGAGGGCGGCGGAGATCAGAGCGACGAAGGGCGGGGTAGAAGACAAAGAGGATGATTAGCGATCCTTTCTCTGACGGTGAGGCTTTATGCGCAGGAGCTTGTCAAAATATCAGCGTTCGGCGGATCGCCTGCGGCGCAGTTCCTCGAAGGTGATCCCCTTGTCTTTGTTCTCCACCAGGTATTCGTATTGGGAATCAACGTATTCGGCTTCGGTCTGCTTATCACGTTTCACGACTTTTACTGTTTCCATTTTGTACCCAGCAAATCCATTTTTAAGTCATATTGGAGGATTTCGATTATCTCGCGAT
>LGFT01000051.1 GCA_001509375.1 Methanothrix harundinacea
AGTGGAAAAATTCCACCCGGGTTTACTCGTAAATGATTAAGAAATCTATATCTAAAAATCGCTATGCTGCAAGGTAATTTTATGCGGGGGATGGGAATTCAACACGCGTTTACTGGTAATTCTATAAGCAGATAAGGGAACAATCTCTTAATGTATTAGATCTTCCTTAATATGTCTTCTTTTATTCTTTTGTTTTTTTCTTCTTTATATTTTTGTATCTCCGTCCAACAGCTTAGCAATTCTTTTCCATTTTCCCAGAATTGGTCAAAAATAGGCTTTACGTCTGAAACCTCCTTTATATGGCTTAGCTGACCTCTTTGCATTGTATCAGCACTTACGAAGTCATAGGATCTATTTTTCGTAATTAAGTAGCGATTATGGATTGCTCCTTGGGTCTTTGTATCTACAACAACTCTAAATTCAATAGCAATTCCTTCTTTCCTCATCTGTTTTGCAAAGTCACTATACGAATCTTTAAAAGCCTCATCAATTGTATTTGGCTTTGTAAGTATTTTAATGGTTTTAACAGAAGAATTATTTATTAATCCTTCTCTTAATAGTCGAAGGGAATTTTCGTTATAATAGGGGTCGAGGATATAGACAAAATCCTCTGCATCCTCGATATGACTTTTATAATTTTGAATATTATCATAGTCTTTTCCCGGTGCGATTAGCGTTCGGTCTAATTCCCTGTTGGTAAGGGGCTGTCGCAATATAAAATGAACATTTTCAGAGGCGATATCGGAAACTAAATCGGTTTATGGTGATTATTCCTGGATAAGCTATAACGGAATCTGAGCATTTTATCTTGCGTCAACGACTAAGACCAAGCACTTTCTTCAATTCCTCGCCAACAGTCCTTTTTCTTTCTCTTATAAATCCTTCAAAATCGTTTTCTTGCATGCACTTGAATGCAGCCGGTGAAATAAGATGGCTATCCATTATCTCTTGAATTTTCTTATCGTCCTTTATTTTATCTTCTATCTTTTTATAATATTCTTTTGGACAATTGTTCTTTATCCTTAGATTCGTTTCTTCATAAAGTAACGTCCTGTTCAAGATGCTATTTGCTAATTCAGAATCGAGTTCTATGTTACATTTTGTTGGGAATATATGATGATCGTTTATTTTTTCTAATGGATAATTGCCTAGAATTCTATCCGTAAACCAATCTCTTGAGGTTTTCAGAGCCAATAGATTCAGGACTGCACAATATCGTGAATTATTGGTGTTCTTAGCCTTTTCCAGACCTAATGATTCTTCAATAAACACATTATTTATTTTCTTTACTCTTTCAGGTACTTTCGTGTCGTCTTCTAGCCACCCTATGATCTCACGGTAGTCTTGAGACATAATGGAATCTGATGATCCACTATAATCTCCTGATAGAACTGCACACCAATACCACTTATTGATCTTTTCCCAGAATTCGCTCTCAGGGACCATCTTCTTCAATTCGCGATCATATTTTAGCCACAATGCACCCAAAACAGGAAAGAGCGTTGTATTTGGTATAAAAAGCGGTTTTATAGCTCCGAAATCCCTTATTCCAGATCCCATTATTTTTTCTCTAGCTTTTTCGGAGTAAAAAATAGCATTTTCCCATAATTCATCGAATTCACCTTTATTTTTAATCAATACTTTTTTATTCCCTTGTTTGTCTTTTACATTTGATCCTGGAATTAAATTATACAAGTATTTTGATGAACAATATCTCTGCACATGTAAAGACATCAGTTTTAAAAGGTAGACTTTCATTTCCCGGTCTACGCTCTTTAGAATATCATGATTTTCCAATTTGTCCCACTGAATTCTAAGTTCAATGCCATGTGGAAACAGGAAAGCATTGATAAGGTCAAATATATCTAATCTAAGTCCTTTACTATTTATATTAGCAAAAATAGTACAAACTTCCTTTACCTCTTTGCCCTCAAGAGTTTCGGTTAAAAACGAGAAGCCAAGAATAGATTTGATTCTCTCTGATACATCCAACTCCGTTGGTTTTTCATCAAGGCTCAAATCAATTGATTTTACATAATCTTTGATCCAACTTGCATATCCACTTATTCTATCTTTTAGAAAATCTTGGTCAGTAAGCAAACATAAGGGGAATAATCCCTTCTTAATTAGTTCTTCTTTATCATTCTTGAAAGAATTTGCGTCTTTGGGCTTTGTATAAAATTTATATATTATATTTTCTTCCTCACTATCCGACATCATCTGCTCTAGGTCGATAAAGAAATAGTAATAGCTATCTCTGTTAGGAAATTTTTTGGTAGGGGCATAAAGAGCATAATATATAGAAGATAATCTCTGTTGACCATCTAATACAGCCTTAATAGGTCTATTGCTTTTCTTAGCACCCCATAGTGGCTCCCACATCTTGAGTTCTCTTTCTGGATCACCTAATAGCCATAGCAATATCGTCCCGGCATAGGATTCATGCAGCATCGAGTTGAATAGAGCACTCACCATGTTTGGTTCCCAATCAAAATCTCTCTGAAAATGTGGGATAACATATTCTCCTTTATCAATACCTGAAATGAAATCTTGTACAGATATGTTACCGTGAGACATCGCTTAAAAATAGACTACATATCATATATACTTTCCCTATTTGTGCGGTAATGCCTTAGGCATCACCATGCTTGTACCTATTGCCAACCTGACAGAACCTCAATCCGTATGCCTTATTTAACTAAAAGCCCATTGGAAGCTAAAAGGAGGCATCAGTCTTTGGTTAAGATTAAAAAGGAGAATAGCACCCTTGAGGGATGGCTTTGGGAAGCTTCATGTAAGATAAGAGGAGAGATGGATGCTCCTAAATACAAAGATTATATTCTTCCTATAATATTCATCAAACGGCTATCAGATGTCTTCGATGATGAGCTGGATAAACTGGCAGAAGAGTACGGTGACAGAGCAATTGCAGACCAGCTTGTGAATGATGACCACTCCTTAGTCCGGTTCTACATCCCAGAGGCTGCTAGGTGGGCTGAAATCGCCATCAAGAATACAGGATTAGGAGAAGCTCTGACTGATGCAGTTAGATTCATTGCCTAGGAGAATCCTAAGATAGATGATGAAATGGGTGTTTCTGCCTTTCAAACAGAGTGGCTATTATAACCCATACTTGATCTCATTTCAGCCTGTA
Organism: Methanothrix harundinacea; assembly: GCA_001509375.1. Taxonomy (GTDB): domain Archaea; phylum Halobacteriota; class Methanosarcinia; order Methanotrichales; family Methanotrichaceae; genus Methanocrinis; species Methanocrinis harundinacea_D. Next base: position 3,155 of record LGFT01000051.1, read on the forward strand.
ACTAGATGATTGTTTTAGTAATCAAAATATCGTTTTTATAATTTTATCTGTGCCTGCAATCAGCTCCTTTACCTCTTCTTCTGTTGGTTCACGCTCTTTTTTGTGATCGCAGTAATTTCGAATATCGGCTAAAAGCTGTATTTTCCTCCAGGTTGGAAGGTCGTATACACCATCTGCCTTAAGAGGATCGTTCAAATCCGCGACAGTTGGATTCTTTTTCTGTATATTGACACCATGATTGGCTGCAACTCGTTGAAGGTGTCCTTCAAGCACAACTCCTGCAACTGCTCCCGCAGCTCTGAGATTGACTTCGATTAACTGTGAAGCTGTTTTTAGCTCATGATCCTGCAATTCGGCAAACAAGTGTCCTGTTACATCAGATAGGACACTATCTATCCTTGTTGAAAGCGATTTTAAAAGACTAAATTGAGACGCAAATTTTGAAGTAATTACTGGCTTTGAACGAAAATCGATTCCTGTCAGCACTGTTGCACTCGTATGTGCAGGTTTAACTCCAGAAACATAATCTTGGATTACATATGTGCTGGAAGTCAATTTGTCTCTACTTGGATTAACAAGATAGTAGCTGCGAAATTCATCTAAGCGATCTTTCCCTAGGAGAGAAACTAACTTAAGTGCAGGTGTATACCATCTCTGGTAAGCCTCAGTAAATTCAGGGGATGCTATTTCACCAATTATTAATCCTTCCACGTTTTTTCCATCTTCTACAAGCTGATTTATTTGCTTCTTAATATCTTCAGTTGAATTCATCTAACATAACCCCATGCAATTGACATAGCACTAATAGTTTACGATATATAAAGTGATAACCCTTATGCATTTTCGCGATCTTACAACTTCCCTCATGAGTTCCTTGCTAAAGCTGATTAGGTAAGAACAAAAGAGATGGCACTAAATTCCCCCTTAAACTCATTTAATACTCTCTTCATCTCCCAATACAAGAGCATAAGGTTATTCTTCTGTACTACACAGGTGACCCGTGAGAAGGGTTTCCCCCTACTAATCATTCCATCTGTGCAGATAAGTAGCCAGTAATATTTTTTTGTTGACCTCTAACTTCTGGCTGTTGTAGGTAGATATCTTCCCCGAAAAGCTTTTAGTTATGATGGAATGACCTTCATATGGAGGATGGCAATTGACAGCACCTAAGAAGATCGAGGATCTGGTTAAAATATTTGAGAGTAATCTAGCTTCCTACAAGTCAGGGCATTATAATGAGACTCAGGTTAGGAGGGAGTTTGTTGATCCTTTCTTCAAAGCCTTAGGCTGGGATGTCGATAATGAGCAGGGCTTTGCTGAAGCTTACAAGGACGTTATCCATGAAGATGCCATCAAGGTAGGGGGGACCACCAGAGCACCAGATTACTCCTTCCGTATTGGAGGTCAGCGTAAGTTCTTCCTGGAGACTAAGAAGCCTTCAGTAGACATCAAGGAAGACATCCATCCAGCCTTCCAGCTCAGACGATATGCCTGGACAGCGAAGTTGCCATTATCTGTCCTCACTGACTTTGAGGAGTTCTCTGTCTACGATTGTCGTGTAAAGCCAGATAAGGTGGATAAAGCTTCCAAAGCTAGGATTCTTTTCTTGAACTACAAGGAATACCTAACTCACTGGGATGAAATTGAAGGTATATTCTCCAAGAATGCAATCCTGAAGGGCTCCTTTGATAAGTATGCTGCTGATACGAAGGTAAAGAGAGGTACAGCTGAAGTTGATGATGCCTTCCTGGAAGAGATTGCTAGCTGGAGAGAGATACTTGCCAGGAATATTGCCCTTAGAAACCCTGATCTCAGCACTAAAGACCTTAATTATGCAGTTCAAACAATAATAAATCGTATCATATTCCTTCGGATTTGTGAGGACAGGGGCATAGAGAGGTACATGCCCTTACAGGACCTACTCAATGGTGAGAGGGTCTATCCCCGTCTCTGTGAGATCTTCCTGCAGGCTGATGAACGTTACAACTCTGGGATATTCCACTTCGAGGTAGAGGAGGGAAGGGGGAACCCTGATACCCTCACTCTGACCCTGAACATCGATGATAAGCCCCTAAAGGAGATCATCAAGAGGCTCTACTATCCAGATAGCCCTTACGAGTTCTCAGTGCTCCCTGCAGAGATCCTGGGGCAGGTCTATGAGCAGTTCTTAGGTAAGGTGATACGGCTCACTGAAGGTCACAGAGCTGTGGTGGAGGACAAGCCTGAAGTAAAGAAGGCTGGTGGGGTCAAGTACACCCCTGTCTATATTGTAGATTACATCGTGGGAAGCACTTTAGGTAAGTTGCTGAAAGACAAATCCCCTCTTGATGTCTTGTTGATCAGTGTAGTAGATCCAGCTTGTGGATCAGGGTCCTTTCTAATTGTAGCATACCAGCATCTCCTGGATTGGCATATGGACTGGTATACCCAAAACCTTGTGCCATTGCTGGAGAGCGGTCTCAAGCCTTCGTCTCCAGAGATAAAGCGGCTGCTTCCAAGTGTCCAGAATGAGAAGGGTAAGAAAGGCAAAAAGAAGGAGCCAGAGCTTCCAATATTCCAGGGACGTGGTGGAGAGTGGAGACTAACCACAGCAGAACGAAAGAGGATACTGCTGAACAACATCTATGGTGTGGACATCGATAGACAGGCTGTGGAAGTGACGAAGCTCTCTCTTTTGCTGAAGGTCCTTGAAGGAGAGAATGATGAGACTCTCTCAAAGCAACTCAAGCTCTTCCAGGAGCGGGCATTGCCTGACCTCAGCAACAACATCAAGTGTGGAAACTCTTTGATAGGCTGGGATATCCTGAAGGACAATCCAGACCTAATCCAGGAGGACATAGAACGAATAAATCCGTTTGACTGGGAGAGGGAGTTCCCAGGAATAATGCAGGCAGGTGGATTCCATGTCATGATAGGAAATCCACCTTATGGAGCTTATTTTGGTGATGCGGAAGCAGCCTACTTCCGAAAAAAGTATCATGTATTTAGAGGGGTAAAAGACGTTTATACTTGTTTCATGGAAGCTGGGTTGAAACTATTGAAAAAAGACAGTAAGTTCTCTTTAATCGTCCCATCTGCTTGGCTAGGTGGTCCGGATTACGAATACGTCCGAACGTATTTGTTGTCTTATCAAATCGACACCATTGTGTTATTGCCATTTGATGTCTTCGCTGATGTGTACATAGACACAGCTATTTTCGTAGTCTCCAAATCAGATGCACTCAAAGATCACCAAGTACTAACCTACATCTACGGAAAGAAAGAAAAACTAACGAGCATTAATCTTGCTAAGCAAGATTATAAATTAGTCTTTCAAGATATTTGGAGAACAACTGAAAGCAAAAAGTTTGTACTTGAGCCAGAGGTTGTCCAGCTCCTTGAACAAATCCGTAAGAGATGCCCTTCTGTTTTTGGAGATATTGTAGACATCAAGCGTGGAGTTCTATTTGACAAGGGCTTACTTACCAAAACGTGCATTTCTTCCAATAGTCACAGATACTTTGAAGGAGACGTCTATAGATACCAACTCAATCTTGTCGCCAATAATTGGATTGAATTTGGCGACAAGATGAAAGAGTGTCCTAAAGAATTTATCTGGTTTAATGGTCCAAGGATTCTTTTACGCAGGCTGGTAAATCGTCGCCAAAGACTCATGGCAACTTTCACCTCAGACACACTTATCACTAACAAGAATCTCTATAGTATCTTACCTAAAGACCAAAATCTCCCCATTATGGCTATATTAGGTGTGATGAACAGTCGCTTGATTTCCTATCTATATGTAAACCAAGTGACTCAGGCAACCAAAGACGATTTTCCACAGGTAACTATCAAGGATGCTAAGGCTTTACCATTTCCAGAGATGACAGACATCACTGATCGAACTCACATGGTCACTCTAGTAGATCAGATACTTTCTCTCAACAAGCAGCTTAAAGATTCCCGTACACCCCAGGAGCAGACCTCCCTCCAGCGTCAGATAGAGGCAACAGATAGCCAGATAGACGACCTAGTCTACAAATTATACGGTCTTACTGAGGAAGAAATCAAGATAGTGGAAGGAACCAGATCGAATTAGAGGGTATCAAACATGGCAAGAAAGATCTCTATCGAACGTGTTGGTGAAATGATGAAAGTAGTTCTAACTGAACTACAAAATGCAGGAGGACAAGCTAGGCTCAAAGAACTCTTACCTAGGGCTGAATCAAAGCTTAACCTTACCGATTATGAGAAGGCACCTTATGAAAAGTCTGGTTATATTCGCTGGCAATCTATAGTTCATTTTTATTCTATTGATTGTGTAAAAGCAGGATATATCCAGAAATCAGGTGGAAAATGGTATTTGACACCAGATGGAGAAAAGGCACTACAGATGCCTGCTGATGAATTCATAAGATCAGCTATGGATAAATACAGAGATTGGAAGATATCAAGAGCAAAGAGTAGCGATCCTACACATGAAATTGAAGAAGATACTGATGAAGAGAAGGCAGTACGTCAAACTGCCTATGATCAGGCAGTCGAACAGGCTAGGGAAGAGATTGAGAGACACATCAGTGATATGGGACCCTATGATTTTCAAAAGCTTGTAGAAGAGCTGCTAAAGGCTATGGGCTACTATGTTCCCTTCAACGCTAAGCCTGGACGTGATGGTGGAATCGATCTGGCTGCCTATAAAGACGCTTTAGGGATCACACCACCACGTATAAAGGTCCAGATAAAGCATAGAGAGCAGAAGTTGACCGTGAAAGAGGTCCGTGAACTTGAAGGGCTCCTCCGTAAAGAAGGTGATATTGGGCTCATAGTCTCATCTGGTGGCTTTACCTCAGAGGTCGAGAGGGAGATAAGAGCCTCAGTAAAGCACATTGAGACAATGGATCTTGATCGTCTTATCAACCTTTGGCAGCAGCATTATGGAAACGTCGGTGAGGCTGGAAAGACTCTATTACCTCTTGTGAAGCTCTATTTCCTAGCACCAACAGAGGAGTAATCCACGCTCACCAATATGAACTCCAGCAGCTTCGGCGAGACCTCGACCTCCCTTGCCACCTTCGCCACGATCTCCTCGTAGTCAATCCCTTCAGCCCGGAGGAGATCTTCACCTTACGGACTGCCAGGAGGACATCTCCCATGATTCGGTTTGGCTATCTCGTCCCTAGAATTTACGATCCGGATTTTAATGGTGGCTTGCACACCCCACACGGCACGTATCCTGCTGCCCGAGCCTCCTCTGAGCTGGAGAACCAGATCGCATTTTCGGGCAGGATCTTTTCCGCCCATCGGCATGAAGGATAGTGATACTTATCGGACCTCGTAGAGCCTACAAATAGCCCCCCTGTGGTGGTCTCCGACTGGGCTTGGATCAACGCAACTACGTTCTTGTATCCTACACCCTTGACGCTCGCCTTCTCGAACATGTAGTCGGGCTCTGATGTCCCTTTATTCCACCAATCATCTGGGTCGAATTCGTTGTTGCTATAGTCCTTAACCACGGCGAAGCCTGCATCTACCAGAAGCCGATTGAAAGGCGTGGCGTTGATGGTCCCATTGAGGTCCTCCAGCCAGACCACGGCGAGGAGCCGGTTATAGGGGTCCCGCCCATCCCCTGACGTGTTATCGATGTCCAGCCAGACCTTTTTCCCCAACAGGGTCTCGGTGGTGTATACCTCCGCTGGTAGTCCATCAAGCGTGCTCATCTCCGGGGAGTCGACGTCTGCCAGTCTCACACGCTCGATATCGTAGATGATTCGTGGGTCGGTCTCCTCGATCCTGATATCGAAGGTGTCTCCATCAACCACGTTGGTTACAATCCCGCTCGCCTCGTCTTGGGCAGCTGACGCCACGAAAGTCGAAAGAGACACCAGCATAAACAGAGCTAAAATGAGTTTAGATCTCGTTTTCGTCACCCTCCTCTATCGTGAAAAACTTTCACAATATATGAATAATTTTTGGTGAGGAAGAGCAGCGAATCTTAGAGATCCAACTCCGGTAAGCACTTGATGTGGGACCGCCCGGAAGTCCGGTACCAAGCATTGCTCTTTTGGATCAGATCGATTTTTATCGAATAATCTGCTCATTTCAGTGCGCCGCTGCAAGTTTATTTTCTGAAAAGAATTTGGACGAAAGAGCTTTCATGTGGACGTCGAACTTTACGAAATCAATGGTTAAGACGACTCTCCGAAATACTTTCATCAGGATATTTTTTATTCCATTTAATTTCTGTGTTATTAAATACTTCATCGCCTTTTAGAGGTAAAGGAGAAAAGCTCTGATCAAGATCGAGACGAATCCATTGGGTTCGACATACGAAGTAATCATAAAAGTCTGATGCTGCTAAATGGTTTCGATGCCGACGCTCATTGAAAATGTAAAGCCAAACAACATCTACAAATTTGCCTTTATGATTAGCTTCCTGGATCTCATTCGAGTAACACTCACGTTTTTTAATGTCCTCGTTAGCTGCTGTAATTATAGATTTGATCTCGCTTTTTGACAGCCCTTTTTTTACGAGCAAAAACGCGCTTAAACGTTTTGCAACGCCAGTATGGGCAGGTTCCAGGTACATAATAGCGTATTTTTGCTTATCTAGGTCAGATTCCAAATCATGAGAAATATTCTCTGCTTTGAGAGATTCATAATCCTTTTTGCTATTTCGTGAATCGCGTTTTTCTTCTTTGATCTTCTTTAGCACGATTTGTCGAGTATTGTTGATCTCACCTTCTGGATAATCGGTAGCCAATGATGTCGTTTCTAATTTTGGAGGGAGAGTTTTCATGATTGAGGACCTGTTATCTTCTCTCGCTTCACGAAGATTATTAAGAGGAAGTTCCACTATTATCATGCCATCCTCTTCTTCTTCAAATCGCTTAATTACCCTTTCATGTCTGCAGGGTCCGTAGGAACCAGATCTGCCTGAAATCGGAGGTGAATGGTCGGGATCAAATGCATTCACGATAAAGATAAAACCATATAAGGTGCTGTAGGCATCTGCTATTGCTTTTTCATGGTAAGATTTTACATCAGGATTCAAAGTTAGAACAAAAAGAGTATCAATAACACCTCTCAATTTGATGAGATCATGGGCGGAGAGATAATCGTAACAGATGAATACTGAAAAATTTCCGATAGGCGTTTTGAAAACAAATAGTTCATCACCCTCTACCATCATCGGAGAATCATATTTAGATTTTAATAATTTTTTCTGCCTGATCACACGACCATCCGGAAGAGCTACAGCACACGAATTGACGAATTGTCCTGGAGAAATATTCTCATAATCAAGTCCAGTAATGATGATGAGATTATCTTTCTCCGATTGTTTTTTAAGATCATCAAGCCTGGATGTCGGGAAAAACATTTCAGGAAAAACTACGGCATCTGCATCATTTTGAACTGCTTGATCTACCATATCGTTGAATATTTTCAAGTGTCTATCTAAGCCAATCTGATTCAAAGCATAATCATCTTTAGTATAGCATTCATCGAATGATATTCTGGGCTGTACTAAAGCTATTCGAGAAAACGATTTAACTGACGAACCAAAGCTGACTTTGCGCACGTTTGGAAGGACAACATAGCGAAACTTCAAAGTCTCAATTAAATCGGACATTTCAGAGAGCAGATCAGAGTAATCTCTTGCTGGGACAATATCGTCTGGTTGGCGATACATACCTAAAAGACTCATAATCGTCCGAGCCGCATCGGCGTCCCTTGTGATTGAGACAACTGCTAAGGCAACAGAAATACAACTTAGAAGAGATCGGGAAAAAGACCATCTGAGAATTAAATCTTCGAGGGGGTCGGGATTTATACATGATTTATTAATAATTTCTAATTGTTCAGAAGCTATCATCAAAGCGTCCTTTACTTCAAAATCTTCGGTCAGAGCAGATAAATGTGTTGCAAGATCCTCAAGAATTTGATTTGCAGCAATAACGTCTTCATTGTAATGAAATTCTATAATTCTTTCGAATTTATCAATTGTTGGCGTATTTGAGAGAAGTGTGAGTATTTTCTCTGTTTCGATCCTAAGCCAGCTATACGGCTTTCTGTTGCCTATTCTAAATCCGATATAAATCGTTTTTATGTTAGATGAGGACGCTAAATGATCTTCGATAACTTGAAAACACTTAAAAGCAAGATCTAGCAGATCTCTTCTCTCAGAATCACTAGTCACTAGTTCGATATTTAGCTGAGCTAAATCCGCATCCGAAGATAGCTCAAGGTTGGTGCAAACAATTCCTCCTCCACTTAAAGTTTGTCGCATTGCCTCCAAATCACGAGATTTCGAATTGAGAATTAGAACCCTTGGAATTTGGGATTCTGAAACTGCTAACACGTCAGGATTTTTTCTGCTTTTGAGGAGTTTCGTATAATCACGCTGGATATCCTCAATAGTCTTATTAATTAGCCAATGATTCCCGCTTCCGTTTTCTACTAAGCGAGAGAGAAACATCATGTAATTATCACACATGCAAACAAAACAATGAAATGCTGAATGCAAATCTTGGAAAGGATCGGGTGCAAGATCGTCGATCGAAAAATCACCTATCTCAAAATAGATCGCTCTGAAATCATCGGATAGATCTTTTAGACTACCAGCAAATTCTGATTTTGTAACGCTGCTGTCAATAAGTTTTCCGTACAACTCTGATGCTCTCTCGACCAGCTCGATAGATTGCGTAACATACGCATCTAATTTAGATAAATATTTGCTCAAATCGGTCTCAATCATTTTCTATGTCCTGTTAGTATTTGTTTCTTCATTTTCGGTGTTCTTCCGAAACATATTAGAAGATATAAAAGTATTTCCTAATCAACCCTTGCACTCTGCCAGGTTTATCTTCTTAAGCCTTCTCCGTACTACCTCTCCGACAGACTTCCCTCTTGCCTCAGGGCAAACGCTATTGCAGAACACACAATCTTGGAAAAACTCACTCAGAATGACTAATAATTCCAACAGATTCAAGCAAAATCTTCATATGCCGAATAATCATTATGCATCAGCATTATTATATAATTAGGCACGTATTTTGAAGGGAACAGCAGTCAACGATATGCGATGCGTGTTCGTAACGCCTTTCATCTTTTCTCATTGCTTGCCAAAATCATTGAATAACCAATAATATAGGTTTTCAGATGGATCAGACTGATATTATACCTTGTTTTTCGGCGAACAAGATATTTACCGGATTTTGCCTTAGGATACAAAATTTACATGCAATAGTAGTGTGAGAAGCCCAGTTGCTGTAGGTATAAACCTGAAATTTTGAGGCAACTCTCTATTGATCAAACTGATAGGAGGAAATCTGGTATGATTCGATTATTGTATATAATTTCTGCAATTTATATGACAATTGGAGTGTGCTGATATTAAGAGTCTAGGTAACGATTGGAAAGCAACGTTGATCCTGTACACGTAATCTTATGATAAAAGGTGTAGTCGAGCTGTTCGATTGACGAGTATGGGTTATATTGGCTGTTCTCACCTTTCTTCTTTTAATATATCCACACAATATTTTTTTACGCGATAAGAGAGAATAATAGCCCATATTGTCAACGGCGGTCTAAATCTGTCCAATCATGGCGGAATAAAACTGTCCACCTGCTAATCCCTGAGTTGAAACTCAGGGGTTGTGCCGATGCTGGACTTGGAGGAGTTCCTCATGTTGCGAGATTTATTCAACCAGGGTTGGAGCATAAGTGAGATCGCCAGAGAGATGGGTCATAGCCGGGTAACGGTCCGCAAGTACATACATTCTTAAGTTCCTCCTAAACCAGAGAAGAGATCGAATAGACCGAGCAAACTTGACGACTACAAGAAGTACCTCTCCGGGTAACACTATTGTATGTGTTCGTGTATTCCGGATGCACTGCATGACTTCCGAAGGACATACAGCGTCGCAAGAAGGTGGTATTAAATTCTGAAGTCTAAAAAAGTCTTAAAAGAGGGCTTGACGTCTGATGTCTTATATTGTACATTGATGTGCATAGATGTACAAAGCCTGAAAGTCGCAGGATGCAAGAGATTGTAGCCGGAGGGTGGAGTTCAGTATACTGAACAGGCTGCTGGATGCTCAAGGATCGACGGGAGCACATCCCTGGACGAACGGAGTGGATGGGACGAGGAGGGTGGCGGAGCTTGCCTCCGGGAGGATTGGGCGAGCGGTCACCATCAGTATCGTCCTAAACCCTCTTCCAATTGCCGTACGCTGGATTCTAATTTTTCTAATTTAGGAGAGATGCTCTAATTGACGAAACCGGTAGCTACAGCTGCGAAATTAGGAAATTAGGAAAATTAGAGGTCAATTTCAATCCTATAGAACAAGATTTGTGCCTCCTTACTGTATAGAGCACGCAAAAGCTAACATTGAGATGCTATAATTACGTCTAATTTCTCTAATTTACTAATTTGTGGCGGCAGCTATCGGTATTGAAATTAGACAAATTAGGAAATTAGAATTTCAGATTTGCCAGCTGGGTATGTCTTCTTCTCATGCTCAGGTTGAGAAATCCCACCATCTTTGCTGAACTGATTGAATAGCATATGTTTATAAAGGAAGATCAAAAAGAAAGCGTAACATCTTATTTAAAGGAGGGAATAAAAAAAACAGGATCTACAGGCTTTGTGAGGAGCAGCACACAACCCAGGGTCTTGCTGCGATGTATGTTGGTACTATACACGCCTTCTGCATGAACATTTTGATGAACTATGTACCCAAGTTCATGAAGTATACTCTATTGACCGATGTCCAGCAGAAGCTTCTCATTGACCAGGGTCTAAACCTTCTCCCAGAACTCAGGACTAATTCTGGCAGAACCTTATGTGAAGAGGATAAGGCAAGAATATGGCTCCTCGCAGATTTGTGTGGGTAAATTTAAGGAATCGCAGGTCCAGTAGTCCGGTCACAGCTACTACACGATTGCCTGAAATCAGAACTTTCATGAGATGTATCGCTACCAACCGCCCTAGAGGCAGGACTCATGGCAGGCATTTGCATGATTGAGTCCGATTATCGCTATCTTGAAGTTACCCACATGAAATAGCGAAGAGCCAAGAATATACAAAGACCTCTTCGGCATTCTGCGGGAGGCTGAAGTCAATTGGGATGTTTTAAGGGATCACAACGTCCTAAAAGCACTAGATGCATATC
>LGFT01000052.1 GCA_001509375.1 Methanothrix harundinacea
TTCATGAACGTATTATGACAGTCCTGGCGACATCGAAGCAACAGGGACTCGATACCCGAAAGATACTGATATCAAGTCTGGCCAGCTAAACACGTACGAAAAAATCAGTCCGGATTTATACGTCAGATCGATCCAAGAGCGCCTCCACGGCGGCCTCGATCGACTCTCTTGAGTTAAAACGGGGCCTCCAGCCAAGTCTCTCCATCTTCTCGATCGAGAGGAGCATCGTCTTCACGTCGCCCCTCCATCCCCGGCCGTTGATCCCTCCGGTATACTTGTAGCAGACCTCCTTCAGGTTCATCTTCTCGGCCACCACATCGGCGATCTCGGTCACGTCCACCGAGTCTTGGGAGCCGATGTTGAAGATGTTGACGCGACCGCGAGCGGAGTTCTGGGAGAAGATCATGGCGTCGACGCAATCGCTGACCAGAAGATACGACTTCCTCTGCTTTCCTGAGCCCAGGATCTCGAGGGTCTTAGGGTCTTGTTCCAACTTCTTGATGAAGTCGACGATGACCCCGTGGGTTCCCCTCTCGCCGACGATGTTGGCAAACCTGAAGATCCAAGACCTCATATCGAAGGTACTACAAAAAGCTGATATCATGGCCTCGCAGGCGAGCTTTGATGCACCATAGAGGGATATCGGCAGAAGGGGACCGTAATCTTCGGGGGTCGGAACGACCCTAGCTTCGCCGTACACTGTGGAGGTGGAGGTGAATGCGATCTCGGAAACTCCCCTCTTTCTCATGGATTCAAGGAGGATGTAAGTGGCGATGACATTCTGATCAATGTGGGTCCGGGTATCCTCAGCTCCGATCTTGACGTCGGGGTTAGCGGCCAGGTGGAAGACGAGGTCCTTTCCTTCAAGGGCGGCCTCGACGGCCTTCTGGTCTCGAAGGTCCGCCTCGATCAGGCAGAAGTTCGGGTTTGAGCTGTGATTTTCTATGAACTCCATCTTTCCGGAGCTGAAGTTGTCGAGGACTGTGACCCGGTTAAATTCAACGAGCCTATCGACGAGGTGGCTTCCTATGAAGCCAGCCCCGCCCGTCACGAGGATGGATCTTCCTTTTATCAATCTGACTCACCTTGTTTTTTAACAAAGAATACTTCGGCTGTTAAGACTTTATTCCATCCTCCGGCCCCAGTTCGTCTTCACCATCATAGCCATCCGGGGGTTGTTGAACTGCTTGTAGATGGCGAGGTCCTTGGGGTAGCCGATGAAGGGGTCGATCGTCCCCTGTTCCATATTGGCGACCCAGACCTTGATCTCGGCAAGCTCTGCCTCCTTTCCCTTTTCCTGGAAGAAGGCTATGAAGGGCCCCGGGCTTTCAGCATGGGGCACGATGACTACAGAGCCCTCCATCCCCTCCACCAGCACCACGTCCTGGATCGAGGGAACGATCCGGAAGTCGAGCCTCTTGTCGTCTGGGCCCGCAAAGGCGAGCCTTCCCGACGATTCGTCGGCAATGGCATAGCCTGCCCCCTCCATGAACTCCATCAGGAGATCTTTCAGGTTCAGCGAAACGAGCTCCCTGACCTCCTTCTCAGAGTCCCGGTACCTTTTGAAGGCCATTTCGAAGTCGGGGTCAGAGTAATTTCCGGTGTGAACGAAGTGGAAGATCCTGTCGTTGATGTTCATCACGCTGTCGAGCTTGGGGAGGTTGATGAAGATCGGCTCGCCGCACAGGATGTTGAAGAATATGCCCGAAGCCACGTTCTTTTTTCCGAAGGTCTTCTTCAGCTCATCGTTCTCCTCTGAGGAGAGGTTTGCCCTCCTGACGCAGTCGTAGATTCTCTGGAGAAGCTCGTACCTGGCTATGATCTCCTTTTCAGTCAGGAGGGCGGATAGGCAGCCTCCAATAAACTCGATCTTCTTCTCAGTCATCTGATCTCCCCCTCGCCGGTTCTGGAGTTGAAGCTTGCGGAATCTTCGGCCCCCAGCTCCGCCCGGAGCTCTCCCATGGTGGCAGACCTCTCGGCGAAGGCGTTATGCTGGTGGATGCTCTCCTCATTAACCTGTTTGAGGACGACGACGGCATCGTCGGGCAGGTCTGCGAAGGACGCCACCACCTTCTGGGCCATCGTCCTCACACAGTCCTCCACGAACTTGGGGTTGCTGTGAGCCCTCTGGACCACCAGGGCTTCATCGGGCCGCTTCAGAAGGCCGAAGACCCGGGAGCTCATCGACCTCTCTATGATCTTGATGATCTCGTCGAGGGATACACAGCGGCGGTCGCAGACTTGAATCGAGATCATGCCTCGGCCCCTCTGGTTGTGGGTGGCCACGGGAAGCTTCGCCGCAAACTCGAAGGCCTCCTCTTGGCTGAGCCCCAGGGTCAAGAGCTCCTTTCGGACCTGGTCTCTCATGATCTCCTGGGCGCAGGGGCAGGCGGTCATCCCCACCACCTCGGCCCCCACCAGCTTTCTCACGTGGCCGGCCTTGGCCACCGCCTCGGCGAAGATGTCTACCACCTCCTGTCCCGCGGTCTTGGTGACAGGAGAGCTCCTCTCAACGATGTACTCGCTCTTCATCTTCACCTCCGCCCTGGTGGCGTACTCATGTTTTGATAAAACCCGACGGGCGATCTCGCCGCAGAGCTCCTCGATGACGTAAACCGGTTCGTTTACGGCCTCCTCCAGCACCTCGTCTATAACCTCGAAGTTTCGAGATAGGTTTGCTCCCTTCCGGTCGGAGGGGAGATCCACGAAGACCTCGAAGTTGGAGATGAGGACTATCGGCCGCTCCTTATCCTCTCTGAGGACCTTCACCAGCTTCTTGACCCCAGTGAGGCCGACTCGGGTGAGGTTTATGGGGTACTCGGGTTGACAGGCCTGAACGTCTGGCAGCGTCTCCAAAGGAAATCACCTGGAAAGGTCATCTTCAGAATCCAGCTCGTCGGATAGGGCGATGAGCTCTTCAACCTCCTCCAGAAGCGTTTCCAGGGTCTCCGATATCTGGCGATCCCGCTCCTCCAAAGTCTGGATAAACGTCTCCAGCTCGGCGGAGAGCTGCTCATCGTCCAGATCAAGAAGGTCGCCGCTCTTCAACACTCTCTCGATCTTGTCCAAATTCAGCATGGACAGATCTCTTTATTCAAATTCTATTTCAGGCTTTGCCCGAAAAATAAAGATCCTCTTGGGTTCGGGACAAAACTTTTGAAATCGAGTTGCAAGACCTCTGACGCCCGGGGTCAGACATAGAGCATAGGAGAAGCGAGCGGGCGGTATGAAATAGGCCCCTCTGGAGTCAGCTATATTTATCAATAGGGCCATCCTCTATCAATTGGAGGAGAGAATCGTGATCAAGAGATGTCCAGAACACGGGTTTTTCCGGGGGGAATGCTGCGAATGCGGCAACGTCGGTCAGATCGTCCTCGAAGAGGATAGAAGTGAGAAGCTCGGAAGGCTGGTGGCCGGCGCCCTCAGACACTTCCCCGACGACCTGGGCTTGGACATGGACCTGCGAGGTTGGGTGAACCTGGATGATCTATCCGAAGTGATCGGCACCAGGTACCGCTGGGCCAATAAAAGGCTGGTGATCGCCTTGGTCCAGTCCGACCCCAAGGAGAGGTACGAGATCCGGGAGGGGAAGATCAGGGCTAAGTACGGTCACTCGGTGGATGTGAACCTGGACTACCCCCTCAACGATCTATCCGACCTCTATTACGGCGCGAACGAGGAGGAGGCGGACAGAATCCTGGAGGTGGGGCTGAAGGCGGCAACCCAGCGATACGTCCACCTCTCCACCACTCCAGAGAAGGCCTGGTACGTAGGCACCTTCAGGACGAACAGCCCCCGGGTGATCAGGGTCGACGCCGAGGCGGCCCAGAGGTCGGGGGTGAAGATGATGACTGTGAGCGAGGACATAGTGATCTCAGAGAGTGTGCCCCCCGAATACCTGAGCCTAATACCTTTCGTCCATCTGGATCGAGAAGATTGATCATCTTCCAAACCTCCTCTCTCTCCTCTGATAGTCCCTGACGGCCCTGAGAAAGTAGACCTTCTCCAGCCGGTCCCAGGACCTGTTGATGAAATAAAGCTCAGAGTAGGCCGACTGCCAGATCATGAAGTCGCTCAGCTCTTTCCCTCCGAGCCTTATCATAAGGTCAGGCCTTTGCTTTAGCCGGAGACGAGCCTCAATGATCTCCTCGTCGATCTCATCAGGGTCGAATAGGCCAGATTTTACGTCTTCGAGAACTGACCTGATCGCCTCGGTCACCTCTGCCTTTCCGCCGCCACCGATGGAGATTACCAAATCCAGGGGTCCGCCCTTCCCAAAGCTTATCACTTCATCTTCGAAGAGGAGGCTCCCTTTTGTTGGGAGGTCCGATAGCTCTTCTGCTATGTCGTCGAGTTCAACGGCCGATTCGTCCCCCCCCAGCTCGAAAAAAAGCGTCGCGCCAGAGATCCCCAGGGTGGTGCACCATCCCGCCATCGAGGCGACCTTCCGCCACCAGCAGGGTCCAATCGCCTCAGAGGAGACGACGACGGCTATGCAGGATGGAACCTCACCCCTTTTGATCTCCTTCTCCAGCAGTTTTTCTCGCGCGCGGCTTAGCATCGTGGCACCTGGACGGGTTTGTCGAGAGAAAGTCTTTTTGCGATCCCCTGCATCTGGGGGTACGTGAAGAGAGACACGATGGCGAGGATTGGAGTGGGTCTGACGGTTTTGCTCTTTCCTTACGCCGGGTTTTATTCCGTCCTCCCTTTGGTCCTCTTCATCGCTGATAGGAGAGTCCGGGTACTCTCCGCCTCCCTCGCCTTCCTCCTCCTTTTGAGCTTCGTCCTTGAGTCGACGAGCTTCAAGCTCCCTCTTTACCTGGTGGCAGTGTCCTTCGTCGCCCCCACCTTCGGCGCCCTAGCCTCCCGGAGGTTTCATGATCTGGCAAAGAGCCTCGTCTACCTGGCGACGACCGGGGTCCTCGGATGTCTCGCCATCCTCTGGACGGCGTCTCCTCCTCTCGCCGTTCCGGTGACGGCCGCCACCACCATCGTCGCCATCGAGCCTGAGAGGGTCCTCTTCTTGGCGACCCTGGGAGGGCTCTCCGGCGCCTTCCTCCATTCCGCTTCGAGGAGGACGGAGAGGGACTTCGCCGTCCCCTTCGGGTCCTGCATGGTGATGTGGCTTTTCAGCTTCGACTATCCTCTTCCGGAACTTGAATACTTGGCTGGCATATACGTCTTCGCCTTGGCCTTGGGGATCGGCGCCTACAGGATGAAGGCTGCCGATGCCGAGGCGGTCCTCAGCGAGGTGATAATCTGTCTTTTAGTCATCTTATTCGCGGACATCTTCTGGTTTCTCCTCCTCCTCTCCTTCTACCTCCTGGGAAGCGGATTTACCAGGTACAAGTACGCCAAAAAACAGGATCTGAGGATTGCCCAGTCCCGAGGCGGCGTCCGGGGCTACAAGAACGTTTACAGCAACAGCCTCGTCCCCCTGGCATTGGCGGTCCTCTACGGGGTTTACGGATCTGAGATCTTCGCCTTCGCCTTCCTCGGCTCTGTGGCCACCGCCACAGGTGACACTCTTGCGAGTGAAATCGGCGAGACGGCGAGGTCGACCCCTAGAATGATCACGACCTTCCAGCCCGTCGAGCATGGCGTCGACGGCGGCGTCACCCTCCTCGGCGAGGCCGCTTCCGTCTTCGGAGCCCTCTTTACCGGCGTCCTTGCGGCCGCAACGGGGATGACGGGCCTATTGGGCTTGGTCGCCGCGCTCCTGGGGGGCTTTCTCGGAACGAACTTCGACAGCCTCCTCGGCGCGACCCTCCAGTCGCGAGGGTTTCTGAGCAACAACGGCGTCAACCTCTTCGCCACCCTCTTCGGTGCCTTGGTGGGGGCGGCGATCTGGTCGTGGGTGATGTAAGCGAGGGTGGGGGACATTTTTGGGGGCCCCGGCCTCCATCCAGAAAGAGGGAACCCGGGGCTGGAGGAGAGATGTGAGGTCGTTTGCCGATCAACTCGGTCGTTCGTCAGAGTTCCCTCGCCCGGAGGGGGGGCACCTCAGAGACTTCCCAGAGACCACCACTGCCGTCCCTCGTCTCTCTCGCCCCTCTCATCGGGGCCAGATGTGGGGCCACCACCTCCAGAAGCTTCATGGTGTAGGGGTGGACGGGACAAGTCGTCACGTCGCTGGTGGGTCCCTCTTCGACGATCTTTCCCTTCAGCATCACCGCCATTCTGTCGCTCACCTTTCTTGCGAGGGCTATGTCGTGGGTTATGAAGAGGATGGCGAGGCCCCTCTTCTCCTGGAGGTTTAAAAGGAGCTTGAGGATCTTCGCCTGGACGCTGGCGTCCAGCGCCGACGTGGGCTCGTCGGCGATGAGGAGCTTCGGGTTGAGGACGAGAGCTCGCGCGATGGCCACCCTCTGGGCCTCGCCGCCGCTGATCTGGTGGGGGTACTTCTTCAGGAAGGCGTCATCAGTGGGAAGCTCCACCTCCTCGAGGACCCGTTTGACGATCGCCCTTCTCTCGGAGGGGCTCCCCGCCTTCTGGACCTCCAGCGGCTCGGCTATGGCTTCGAGGACATTCATTCGGTGGCTGATCGACTCCTTCGGGTTCTGATAAATCATCTGGACTTTTTTATAGAAATCCCGGCCCCTCCTGGTCAGGACCTCCCCCTCCAGCCTGATCTCGCCCTCTCCATCGTCCATCTCGAAGAGGCCTATGACAGTCTTGGCGAGGGTGGTCTTGCCAGAACCGCTCTCTCCGACGAGGGCGATCGTCTCCCCCTCGTAGAGGGTGAGATCGACACCGTCGACGGCCGCAAAGTCGCCGAAGCTTGTCTTGACGTCTGAAAGCTCGAGAAGGGGAACGATTCCGCCCCGATGGCAGGCGATCATCCGGTCGCCCGCTTCCTTAAGCAGCGGCACCTCCCTTCTGCACCGATCGATTCTCTGGGTGCACCGATCGCTGAAGGGGCAGCCAGGAACGCCGTGGACCATCCTTCCCGGTATCCCTTGGAGGTCCTTTGTGGTGGTCATGTTCGGCGACGACCTGATGAGCCCTCGGGTGTAGGGGTGGCGGGGATTCTCCAGAAGATCTTTGGTGTCACCAAGCTCGACGATCCTTCCGGCGTAGAGGACTGCCATCTTCTCCGCCAACTTCGCTGCAGTGGATATGTCATGGGTTATGACCAGAACTATCTTCTCCCTGATCCTCTCTCGAAGAAGACAGGTGATCTCGGCCTTGGTCACGGCGTCCAAGGAAGCCGTCGGCTCGTCGAGGATCAGAACCTGAGGGTCGTTGGCGAGGGCCATGGCAATGAGGGCGCGTTGCTTCTCGCCTCCGCTCAGCTGGTGGGGGAAGGATCCGCCTTTATCTTCGTTCAGGCCCACAGACTTGAGAAGCCGGCGAACGCGGTCGTCGACCTCCCTGGGATCACCCTTTTCAAGATGGGCCGAGATCGCTTCTTGGATCTGGTCGGAGACGGTCATGAGGGGGTCGAGGGCATCCTCGACGTTCTGAAAGACCATGGCGATATCCTTCCCCCGCATCTTACGCATCTCCTTCTCGTCGAGGGAGAGGATGTCTTTTCCGTCCAGGAGGATTCTGCCCGAGGCCCTCTCTTCCAAGAGGCCCATCACTGCGAGCCCCAGGGTGGTCTTCCCGGCTCCAGACTCGCCGATGATCGCGAGGGAGTCGCCCCGGAGGAGGTCGAGGTCGACCCCTGCGAGGATCTCGGTTTCGTCGTAAGACACCTTCAAGTCGCATATTTCGAGCATCGTCAGATTCCTCCGTCGTGGTGGTGGTCGGCCTCCCGGAGGCGGGGGTCTAGGGCGGACTCCAGGGAATAGCCCGTGAAGCTCAGCCCCATCAGAGTCAGGGATAGGGCGAGGCCCGTCGGCAAAAGCCACCACTTCCAGACCTCGAGGTAGGTGAATACCCTCGCGTACTGCATCATCTTCCCCCAGCTCATCACCGAGGGGTCGGAGATCCCGAGAAACGAGAGCCCCGCCTCCATGAAGACCGCCCTTCTCGCGTCTTGGATCATGATCGCCACGAGGATTGGTCCCAGGTCGGGGATGATGTGTCGAACGAGGAGGTGAGACCAGCCGGCACCGAAGGTCCGGGCCGCTGAGACGTGCATCCTCTCCTTCAGGGTGAGGGTCTGGGCCCTGATCACCCTGGCTCCTCCAGGCCATGAGAGGGCGGAGAGGAGGAGGATCATCAGAAGGACGTTCGGCCTAAGGTACGCTGCCACCAGGATAATCACGATCACGTCGGGGACCGCCATCGTGGCATCGACGACCCTCATCCAGAACCTGTCGTAGAGACCACCGAAGATCGCCGCCGTACCGCCGACGAGGATGCTGATAAGGGCAGTGAGGAGGGCGACCCCGAATCCGACGGTAAGGGATGTTCTCGCGCCGTAAAGGAGCTGGGTCCAGATGTCCTGTCGGGCGTCGTTGGTGCCGAGCCAGTGATCGGCTGAAGGTCGGCTGAAGGCCGGGGTGCTGGTGTTCTCCCGGGGCGAGTAGGGGGATAGGACGGGGGCGAAGACCGCGAGGACGACCATGAGGCCAATCAATAATAGGCCCGCCTTCCCCATGTTGCTCTCCACCACTTCGTGCCAGACGTTAACGTGCATGGCTCACCCTCGGATCGAGCTTGGAGTAGAGGAGGTCCACCAGGAGGTTTGCCAGCAGGACCGCCACCGTCACCATCAGAAGTATCCCCTGGATCAGGGGGTAGTCCCTGGTGAGGAGGGCGTTGTAGAGGAGCCATCCGACCCCCGGATAGGAGAAGACTATCTCGACGAATAGTGCCCCCGTAATCAGGTGGGGGATCAAGAGCCCTGTCGCCGTTACCACCGGAAGAAGGGAGTTTCGGCCGGCGTGCCTGTACTTGATCTGCCCCTCGGTGCAGCCTTTGGCTCTGGCCGTAAGGATGAAGTTCTCCTTCAAAGTGGTGATCATGGTGTTTCTGGTGAGAAGATAAGCCGAGGTGACCCTCACCAGGACGAGGGCCGCCAGGGGCGCCAGCAGGTGGTGGAGGATGTCGAGGGCCAGGGGCAGCCCCTCGAGGCCGCTGTAGGGGGTGAGGGCCCCGGATAAAGGGACCATCCCCATAACCACCCCGAAGACCAGGAGGAGGACGATCCCCATGAAGAAGTCGGGAAAGCCGCTGAGGAACATCAGCCCCGCCAGAAGCGTCTTGTCGAGTTGGCGTCCCCGACGGTAGCCGGACTCGATCCCCAGGATCAGCCCCGCCAGGGTGGATATTACCAGGGCCGTGCCCGTCAGTAGGAGAGTCCAGGGGAGGAAGTCGAGGATCACCGAAAGAACCTCCTGGTTGTAGTAGTAGGAGTGGCCGAGGTCGCCACTCAATAAGGCGAGGATGTATGCTACAAACTGCTGGCCTATAGACTGGTCGAGGGCGAGCCTGGAGACGAGCTCCGCCTCGAGCTGGGGGGTCATGGCGAGGAGCGCCTCCTCGCCGTAGATCGCCTGGAGGGGATCTCCGGGCATCATCCTCGGGAGGACGAAGTTGAGGGTGAGGATGATGACAAATGCTATGATGTAGTTGGAGAAGAAGGTCCCTCTCCTGAGGAGAGCCTTCGCTTTCTCCATCGCCTTTTGCCCATCCCATCCCACCTCCGGGCCGTTGAGGTGGCGCATCTCTAGGTCCTGCATCCGATATCCGTCCTGGCCAGATCGATCCGGCGCCCTTAATAAATTGAGTTTAATTTAGCGCGTTATTTCTCAAGGCTTTATCTAATCGGGTCATTATTTATGAAACTTTCCCGAATTGTATGCGTATAGATCTATCATATTGATGCTTGATAACACAAAACCCTTCTCAGTTGAAAAACACAGCCCCAAAATAAGGGGAACTGGGGCGATCCTAAGGTCCTGATCATTCAGCATGTCAAAATCGCAGATCTTAATCTGCCACGATCCGCCATCAACAACAACTGATCACAGATATCTCGCCGCCGGGCACCACTCCGCCAGGGGCTCGCCACCTACGGTCCGGGGCGAGAGGAGGGGGAAAGCCCTGCATACGATGGGCCTTGTCGGATGTATTTTACATAGGCCGGAGGCCTCGTCGAGGAAGATGCAGGGGGAGGTCCTCTTCATCGCCCAGGCCCCCCGGCCCCCCACCTCGACCCTGCCTGCGTACCTTTGGATCGTCTTTCTTATGCTGATCCCCAGGTGAGCCGAGAGCCTCTCCACGTCCTGGGGCTCCAGGCTTATGGGGTTTGATAGGGTGCAGCACCTCCCGCATCTCTCACACTTGATCTCCGACTGGATCTCGTAGAGACGTTTACCATAATCGGGGTCCAGGATCTCTGGGCCGAGGCCGACCCCGCCCATCAGCCGGATCGCCTCCATCACCCTTCGATGGACCCGCGGCGAGTTGAAGGCCGCCGGGAGCCAGGTGGGCTCGTCGAAGGGCCTCTGGACGTAGGAGACGGGAAGATCCAGAAAAAGGCCGTCGAGGTGGTAGGCGGTCCTCGTGATCGGCGACCAGAAGACCCTTCCGTCTGCCACGAGAGCGATCAGCGCCTCCCCCGCCTCCCAGGAGAGGCCGGGGGCCACCACCAGGTTCTCAGCGCAGGTGACCGCCCCCTCCGGGTCCCCGCCGAAGGCTCTGGCTATCCGGGCGGAGGTCACGTGCCTCTCTGAGTGAATGAACCTCTCCATCCTTCGCATCAAGTCTTCGCTCGTCATCTGGACCTTCACCTCAAAAGTCGATCTCGCTATTTCAGACGTCGATCTCGGTGAGCAGGTTCCCTCTAAGTAGCTGTCCCCCGGTGATGCGGCGACGGAAAAAGAGAGGCGATGCCCCAGAGATTGGGGCATCCTGCCTTCGGCTGCGACTTGACTCGGCCTCGTCCTCCAACTTAGAGGAATGCAATCTTGTTCAGGGGTATCGGAACCCCGATGGCGATGCCGCCCTTCGTGTAATACAGGTCCACCTCGCCGTTGTGGGCCCAGTACCAGTTGGGGTAGTAGAGGGTGAGGGCCGGAAGGTCTTCGGCGTAGAGCTCCTGGGACTCGAAGATCATATCGGCCCGATCCTCCTCGTCGATCTCCCTCAGCTGCTCTTCGAGGAGGTCGACGAGGTCGCCGTTTTCATAATAACGGGCGCTGTTGAGGGTATCGTCCAGGGCCATCCTCCGGAGGTAATCGGGGTCTGCGCCGAGGCCACCGTGGCCCAGTAGGGCGAGGTCGAACTCCCACGCCATCACCCTGGAGTCGAGGGTGGCGCCGTCCAGGGACCGGAGGGTGACGTCGAGGCCCGCGTCCTCCAGCTGCTCCTCAACGAGCTCCGCCACCCGAGAGCCGGGCCAACCGACGGTACCACGCTCGGCCACCAGGATCTCCACCTCTTCGCCTTCATAACCCAGATCTTCGATCATACTCCTCGCCACGTCGGGATTGTAATCATACTCCTCGACATCCGAATTGTACCAGTCACTGTCAGGGGGGACCAGTCCTGGGCTGCCCACCACTGCCTGGCCCCGCTGGGCCACGTCCACAAGGGTCTCGCGGTCGATGGCGATGGCGAGGGCCCGCCTGAACTCGGGGTCGGAGAAGGGCTCCTTCTGGTGGTTGATCATCAATTTCGCGTTCCAGTCGTGAGCGCCCTCTATCACCTCAAGCCCCGAGCCCTCCAGCTGTAATACGGCTTCAGGGGGAACGGAGGCCGCGTCCACAGAACCCTGCCTCAGGCCGGCGGGGGCGGTCTGGTCGGACATCTTGTCGAAGATGATCCTTCCGACCTTCGGAGCTCCGAGATAATAGCCCTCGTAGGCCTCGTAGAGGTAGGTCCCCCTGGCCTTGTTGTAGTCGAGAAGCCTGAAGGGGCCGGTCCCGATCAGAGCCTCGTCATCCCTGAAGCTCGCAGGATCGGAGACGCCGTCCCAGACGTGCTCGGGGAGGATCGGGAGGGTGCAGGCGACCAGGTCCATGAAGGGGGCGTAGGGCTCGGATAGATAGAGCTTCACGCTGTGGTCTCCGTCGGCCTCGGCCCGATCAACTATGCTGGAGTCGACCCACTGGTAGGGGTGATCCTGGATATACCCGACGGTGAAGACGACGTCATCGGCGGTGAACTCCTCTCCATCATGCCAGGTGACCCCCTTCCTCAGGTCGAAGGAGTAGGCGTTCTCATCTTTGACGAACTCCCAATCCTCAGCCAGGGCTGGAAGGTATCCCTCGTCGTCCTTCCAGACGAGGGTGTCGAAGATGAAGCTCATCCGAACATATCCGGGGCCCCGGGAGTAGTGGGCGTAAGGGGAGGGAAAGCCCCAGTCTCCCGTGGCGTCGGCGATGGTGTACTCTGCCACCTCGTGGTTGGCAGCTCCACCAACAGGGCCCGACGCCATCAGCGCCAGGAGCGTCAAAGCCAGTCCAAAAATCAAAGGTTTTAGCACTTTGAAACACCTCTTTTTGAATCGTCTGATCTGATGTTATGATGGCGAATTCTATCTGGCATGTTTATGTTTATGGGTCTATTCGTTCAAACGATGTTCAGCCCGAGAAGCTCATTTTTCAATCTACTGGACAGCAAGCAGAATGGCTCGATCCGCTTTCCATCTTTAAGCGACCGGATACCGCTCGATCCTCAGATGGCGCCAAGGCATGGGCAAACTATTTCAACCATCTAACTGAGCGAGGAGATTACTAGCGATGATTTGTCTTGGAGTTCTAGCGCGGCGAAGCGGGTCCGCGTCGAAGGTGAGGGAAGCCTCATGGAAGAAACCATCTGTGAAAGGTCCATCGGCTCTATAGCGAACGAGATCGTGCGAAAAGAGACGATCGCGCCCGGCTTCAGGCTGATGGAGATCAGGGCGCCTGAGATCGCCGAAAAGATTCAGCCGGGACAGTTCATGATCCTGCGGGTCGATGAGGAGGGGGAGAGAATACCCATGAGCGTCGCCGACTGGGATCGCGAGAAGGGGACTGTGACCCTCGTCTTCCAGGAGCTGGGCCTCTCCACAAAGAAGCTCGGCCTCATGGAGCCGGGGCAGAGGCTCGCAAACCTGGCGGGCCCCCTGGGAAAGCCCGCCGATGTAGGGCGCTTCGGGACCGTCGTCGTCGTCAGCGGTTGCTTCGGTGCGGGGCCCGCTTACGCCCTCGCAAAGGTCCTGAAAGAGGCGAAAAACCGGGTGATCTGCATCGTCGAGGCTTACAAGGGCGAGCTTCTCTTCTGGCTCGACCGGCTGGAGGAGACGAGCGACCAGTTGATCGTCACCTCCGGAGATAAAACGGTCGGAGTCGCCCGTTGGGCCAAGGACCCCCTTAGGGAGATCCTGGAGTCAGAGCAGATAGACCGGATCTACCTCGTCGGTTGCACCTTCATGATGGCGACCTGCTCCCGAGTATCAAAGCCCTTCGGCGCGGAGACGAGGGTGAGCCTGATGCCGATAATGATCGACGGGACGGGGATGTGCGGGGCCTGCCGGGTCAACATCGGCGGCGAGACGAAGCTCGCCTGCGTGGAGGGGCCGGAGTTCGACGGCCACGAGGTCGACTGGGACGAGCTGATGGAGAGGGCGCGGGGCTACCTCAAGGAGGAGGAGCGGGCCCTGGACCTCTGGGAGATCGACAACTGGCATCTGATCCGGTTCAGGAACCGCGAGCCCGAGAAGAAGAGGAGGAAGCGGGGCGGGCCGCGGAGGTGCTGA